>JBEKLY010000317.1:0-9249 GCA_050010015.1 Terriglobia bacterium | reverse complement strand
CCCTACGACACAGCCGCCACCCGTCTCAACACACCCCCACTCCAGCGCCCAATTTCCCTCGTCTCGCCTCTCCTGCCTCCCGCCAGCCTCGCGCCCTCCCCCCACTGTCTGAATCACAGATCCTTTCGGAACTTGGCTTGAGTCTGTGGCACGCTCCGAGTACAATGAAACGGGCTATTTGGCGCAGTTCTTTGGCAATGGAATTGCCCGACGTAATCTAGGGAGACTCATCATGTGCCTGGCAGTTCCTGGGAAGATTCTTGAGACTAAAGAAGAAAACGGCAGCCGGCTCGGCCGGGTGCAGTTCGGCGGCATCACGCGGCAGGTGCAACTGGATTTCGTGCCGGAGGCCGGGATTGGCGACTACGTGATTGTCCACGTGGGATTCGCGCTAAGCAAAGTGGATGCGGAGGAAGCCCAGCGCACCTATCAGTTGCTTGAGCAAATGGGGCTGCTTGAGGAGGAATTGGGCTCCGGCCAGGATTCCGGGGCCGGGAGTCAGGAGTCGGGCTCACCTGGGTCGGGCTCGTCTGAATCCTGAATCCCGAATCCTGAATCCTGCTCTTATGAAGTACCTTGACGAATATCGTGATGCGCGACTTGCCCGGGGCTTGATCGCGGACATCGCTAAGCGTGTGACCCGGCCGTGGGTCCTCATGGAAATCTGCGGCGGTCAGACCCACACGCTGATGCGTTATGGAATTGACGAACTGACCCCCTCCGAAATCGAACTGGTCCACGGCCCTGGTTGTCCGGTCTGCGTAACCGCTCTCGAAACCGTCGATAAGGCAATCAAAATAGCCTCGCTTCCGGGCGTCATCCTGGTTTCTTATGGAGACATGCTGCGCGTGCCGGGCTCGCATTCTGACCTCTTTCGTGTCAAGGCGGACGGCGGCGACGTCCGGGTTGCTTATTCTCCCATGGAGGCGTTGAAGATCGCCCGAGCCAATCCGGAGCGTAAGGTCGTATTCCTTGGAATTGGCTTCGAGACCACCGCACCCGCCAACGCCATGGCGGTTTGGCAAGCTGCGCGGGAGGGGCTCGAGAATTTCTCCATGCTGGCTTCGCATTTCCTCGTCCCGCCCGCGATTCGCATGCTGCTCGAGTCGCCGACGAACCGCGTCCAGGGTTTTATCGCTCCCGGCCACGTTTGCACGGTGATGGGCTATCGGCAGTATGACAAACTCTCCCGCAAGTATCGCGTTCCAATCGTGGTGGGCGGCTTTGAGCCTGTGGATTTGCTCGAGGCGATTTCGATGCTGGTGGCCCAGCTCGAACAAGGGCGGGCCGAGGTCGAAAACCAGTACGTCCGCTCGGTGGCTTACGACGGAAATCGCCCGGCCCAGGAACTCATGGAAAAAGTGTTCGAGGTTTGTGACCGCAAATGGCGAGGGATCGGCGTCATCCCTCAAAGCGGATTGCGCCTGAGAGAGGAATTCGCCGCGCACGACGCGGAGAAGATTTTCGACGTTGCCGGCACCACTGCGGAAGAACCCCTTGAATGCATCAGCGCCCTGGTGCTGCAAGGCCTGAAAAAGCCGGTTGACTGCCCGGCTTTTGCCGTGCGTTGCACGCCTGAGAGGCCGCTGGGCGCGCCCATGGTTTCAGGCGAAGGCGCCTGCGCAGCCTATTACCAGTATCGTAGGCCTACTGAGTAGCACAGGCACTCTTTCCTGTGCCGAAGGACTTGCTGAGTAGAATGGACAGGCAGGAGTGCCTGTCCCACTCCGAAAGGCCGAACGTGCCAGACGATCCGAAACCGCTCGAAAGCCTCATCTGTCCGGCGCCGCTGCCTGCTGGAGATAAGATCCTGCTTGGCCACGGCAGCGGTGGACGCCTGAGTGCCGCTCTCTTGCGGGAAATCTTTCTTCCGGCGTTTCATAATCCTGCTCTGGCCCAACTGAACGACCAGGCGATTGTGAACGTTGAGGGCGTTCGCCTGGCATTCACCACGGATTCGTTCGTCGTCAAGCCGTTGTTCTTTCCGGGTGGCGACATCGGTTCGTTGGCCGTGTTTGGCACCGTGAACGACCTTGCCATGGGCGGTGCGGAGCCGCTATTCCTCAGCGCCGGTTTTATTATTGAGGAAGGACTACCACTCGAAACGCTGCGCCGAGTTGTGACGTCGTTGCGGGCGGCGGCCCAAAGCGCCGGTGTAGAAGTGGTTACCGGGGACACCAAAGTCGTGGAGAAGGGAAAAGGGGACGGCCTCTTTATTAACACTTCGGGAATCGGGCGCGTACCCGCCGGTGTGAACCTGTCCGCAGACCAGGCGCGCCCCGGAGATTCCGTTCTCCTCAGCGGCACCCTGGGTGATCACGGCATTGCGATTCTCTCGCAGCGTGAGGGCCTCGAGTTTGAGACGCCCATCGCAAGCGATGTCGCCCCGTTGCACTCCTTGGTTGCCGCGATGCTCGGCGCGACGCAATCTATTCGCTGCCTGCGCGACCCTACGCGCGGCGGGCTTTCGAGTACCTTGAACGAATTTGCCGCGCAGTCCCGCGTGGGGATCGTCATTGAAGAGTCCGCCATACCCATTCGCGAAGAGGTGAAAGGCGCCTGCGAGTTGCTGGGCTTGGACCCGCTTTATGTTGCCAACGAAGGGAAGCTTGTGGCCGTCGTCGCTGCCGAGGAGGCGGACCGGCTCTTGGGGGCCATGCGTGGCCATCCGCTGGGTACGAACACCCGCATCATTGGGAAGGTCGTCGAAGCGCATCCCGGAGTGGTTACGATGCGGACCTGCCTGGGCACTTCCCGCATTGTGGACATGCTCGCCGGAGACCAGTTGCCGAGGATATGCTAGGGGCTACGTGTCAGGTACCAGGTGTCAGGTGTCGGGTGCCAGGGAAAAACAGGTGTCAGATCGAACTTGAGAACTGGCGGGTTGCTCACTGCGGTAGTCTGAATTCAGAATCCGCAGCCTCTTCTAACCCCTGACACCTAACACCCGAAAGTGATTTTTCCCCGGCACCTGACACCTGAAACCTGGCACCTGTTTTTCCATGCACGAACTGAGCATTGCCAACTCGATTCTGGAAGCTGTGCGCAAAGAGCGTGAACGGCTGAACGGCTCGCGGATCACCAAGGTCGGCGTGCGCATTGGAGAGCTGGCCGGCGTGGATCCCGATGCGCTGAACTTCGGGTTTGAGGTTCTGGTCAAAGACACCGAGTTCGAGCCCTTGGCGCTGGCCATCGAATTTGTGGCGCGCCGCCACGAATGCTCGCGATGCGGGCGGGCGTTTACGGTAGTCGAGTACAAGGTGAATTGCCCCGCCTGCGGCTCGACCGATACGCGCTGCATCGGCGGCGATGAACTCGATTTGGCATACCTGGAAGTGGAGGAGTCATGAGCCGCTTGCCGCTTGAACAGAAAGTTCTGAGCGAGAACGACCGCATCGCCCAGCGGTTGCGGGAACGATTCCTGGCGCGAGGGCTATTCTGTTTGAACTTTGTCAGCTCGCCGGGGGCAGGGAAGACTTCGCTGCTGGAGGGAACGCTCGAACGCTTCAGTCGCAACGAGCGGGTGGCGTTGTTGACGGGCGATATCCAGACCGACAACGATGCACAGCGACTGGCCCGGTTCGGGTTTCCGGTGAAACAGATTACCACCGGGGGGACATGCCACCTGGACGCGCGGATGATCGAGCGGGCGATCGAGGACTGGCCGCTCGAGTCTCTGGATACATTGCTGATTGAGAACGTGGGCAACCTCGTCTGCCCTTCGAGCTACGATCTTGGCGAAGCAGCCAAGGTAGTGGTGCTCAGTGTGGCGGAAGGCGAAGACAAACCTCTCAAGTATCCTTCCATCTTCTTCAAATCCGCTTTGATGATTTTGAATAAGACCGATCTGCTCCCTTACGTGTCGTTCGAACTCGCCAAGGCGCGCGCCAATGCTCTTCAGGTGCATCCGGGCATGGAGATTGTCGAACTCTCCTGCACGACCGGAGCGGGATTTGATGATTGGATGAAGTGGCTGGTGCAACGCCGCGAGTCGGCCAAAGCCGTGGCCCAGCCATAGCTGTGGCGCTGTGCTATACTGAACTCCGTGTTAAGGTTCAGGGAGGGTCATCGGGCTTACTGTGGGACGAAGTCCTTCAGAAAAGCGGAGGTTCGAGCTGAGTGATGAGGTTCTATTCATTCCAGATTATCATCGAGAAGGAGCCGGAGGACGAGGGGTACTTCGCGTACACTCCGACCGTTCCTGGTTGTTTCTCCAACGGCAAGACCATCGAGGACGCGAAGCGCAACATTCGCCAAGCCATCGAGCAGCATCTCGCCTCGATGTTGGCCCACTCCCAACCGTTACTGTAGCCTACTGTCTACTGCCTACTGCCTACTGCCTTCCCCTTCAATGGCTCGTCCTGAGGTGCGTTTTTCCTCCTGCGGCAGGAACGATGTGCCGGAGCAGCCACAGCAGCAGGCATCCCATGGCTCCCCCAACCAAAGTCCCCATTCCCACGCCGAAGGTTATGTGCCCGATGATGTGGGTTAGGGGAGTTAAGCCGTGGGAGTACTCGGGCGCGCTGTAGACATTTGTAGTCCCGGTCAAAGCGGAGAACGCAATGGCGCTACAGATGAGGAATTGTGACCAAACCTCCAGGAGGAAAGTCGCCACGACGATGTTCGGGTAGCCGCCAAAGCCTTTGAAGTGGATGAGGAGCGCGGCAAGCAAAATCGACGCCGAGCCCGCTACCGTCACACTGACGATTCTGACAACCGCAGGAGGCGTGCTTGCCAGGTCCATGACCATGCGGAGCAGCCACACTGCCGTGATCAACCCGAACAGCGGCAATAACAGGCGAAGATGTTCGCGTAATCCGTGGCCGCCGATTTTCATAATGCCTCCCATTGCGGTCAGTTGAATGAAGCGCCGACTTTCAGGGCCTGCCCTGAGCGAAGTGAAGGGTCGGCCGATTTCGGCCTAAACACCGGCGCTGCGGTTCCCCGCGGCGCGAATCAAAAGCAGTGTCATGTCGTCTTCCAATTCCTCGCCCGACCAGTCGCGCACAGCATCCAAAACGCATTGGCGGATCTTGTCCAAAGGCTCATCGGAGTGCTGCTTGAGGATGGCCTCGAGTCTAGTCGCACCAAATTCCTTCTCGGAGCTTTCGCCGGCCTCCGTAACACCGTCTGAGTAGAGCGCCATCACATCGCCGGGCTGCAAAACTACCCTTCCCACTTGGAAGTCCGTGTTGGGGAACAGTCCGAGCGGCGGGCCTCCAGCCTGAAGCAGCTCGCCGGAGCGTGACCCCAGCAGGATGGGTGCAGGATGGCCGGCGTTGACATACGTCAGACAATGCTCGCGCGCGCTCCACTCCGCAAAAAACGCGGTGGCGAATTGCGCGCCTTCCGTGACGCGATGAAGTTGTCGATTGAGCTGGCCACAGAGTTCTCCCGCCGGGTGGCCGGCGTCGTACAAGGTTCGAAGCACGGCGTGGACGTTGGACATCAGAATTGCGGCGGAGATACCTTTGCCGCTGATGTCGGCGATGGCGAAAGCCAGCCGGCCGCCGGACCGTTGCAGCACATCGTAGTAATCTCCGCCAATTCCCCGGGCGGGAACACACACGGCGGAGAACTCGAGTCCGCCGTCGGCCGGAAACTGCTTTGGAAAGAGTGCCTGCTGTACCTCGAGAGCGAAGTTCAACTCCGCTTCCTTGCGCGCCAACTCATGGCGGCTGGCCCGCAATTCGAGTTGCACGCGATAAAGCACCATCCCCAGTACCGCCGCGGCCGTGGTCCCTGCGAACGTCAGCCCGAACGTCGCGTATTCGGACATGGCGATGTAACTGCGGCCCACGTAGAGCAGCACCCCCGCTCCCAACAGGAAAACCAAAAGGTAGAGGCGGTCGCGCATGGTTGGTTACAGTCTGACTTAAGTTGGAAGCCTTAGCAAGGGTGTTCAGCCATTCATCTCAATGCGCCTGAGGACTTCCCAGGGGCTTGAAAGACCCAGCGTCGCGTCTGAAAAGGCGAGAAGCCACCCGTGGAACATAGGGGCGGTTCGCGAACCGCCCCTACCTGGCGGATTCGCTCGCGCGGGAATGACAGGCCTTTCGATACTCCACCTTCCGTCCACGCATTAGATGTGTTAACTTCTCGATTCTGACTCCTGTCTTCTGAATCGAGGCGAATCTGCGAATGATTGCTCCTTTCGAAGGTCGAATCCGCTGGCTCTTGATCGTATGGATTTTTGTCATGAGCTCGGTTGGGTTTCTCGACCGCGTCAACATTTCCATCGCCAGCGATTATATTGTCAGGGAATATCACCTCACGAATATCCAGCTTGGTTACATCTTCAGCGCCTTCGTTTTTGGATATGCGTTGTTTCAGGCCCCGGGCGGCCGCGTCAGCGATCGGTACGGGGCGCGGCGGGTGATCACCATCGCCACCTTGTGGTGGGCGGTTTTCACGAGCCTGGCGACGGCTATTCCCCGGGAGATTGCCCACGTGGTCGCGGCCTTTATCGCTGTGAGATTCATGCTGGGCGTCGGCGAATCGGTCATCTACCCGGCTTCAAATCGGGTCGTGGCCAAGTGGATTCCCACGCATGAGCGTGGTAGGGCCAATGGCGTGATTTTTGCCGGAGTGGGCGCGGGCGCTGCGGTCACGCCTCCGCTGATCACTTACATTATGCTGCGCGGGGGCTGGCGGCTCTCGTTCTGGGTGAGCGCCCTGATCGGGATAGCCGCCGGCATGGTGTGGTTGTGGCTGGCTAGAGACAGTCCGGAAGATCACCCCTGGGTGGACGAGCGCGAGAAAGGGATCATTCGCTCCGGCTTACCCAAAGCCGAGGATCAACCGAAGGGGATGCTGCCCTGGAGAGTAATTCTGAGCAGCAAAGACTTCCTCTTGGTAACCTACAGCTACTTCTGTTACGGCTATGTGGCCTATATCTTCTTCACCTGGTTTTTCCGCTACCTCTCCACCGTGCGAGGGCTCAACTTGCGGGAGAGTTCGTACTTCACAACCCTTCCGTTTATCGCTATGGCGGTGTGTTCGCCGTTGGGCGGAATCATTAGCGATCGGGTTACGCGCCTCTACGGCAAGCGTTGGGGAAGGTGTGGCGTTTCCGTAGTCGGAATAGGGCTTTCGGCAGTGTTTGTGGCATCAGGAGCTTACGTCGCCAGTCCCAAGCTGGCCAGCGTTGTTCTAGCGGGCGGAGCCGGCGCCCTTTATATATCTCAAAGCACCTTCTGGTCGGTCACGGCGGACATCGCGGGGGAGTCTGCCGGCGCGGTTTCCGGAGTCATGAACATGGGCGCCCAGATCGGAAGCACGGTTACGGCCACGCTCACACCCATGATCGCGGCGCGCTTTGGCTGGGAAGCGTCCTTTGGAGTGGCCGGCCTCCTCTGCGCCACCGGAGCGCTGGCTTGGCTTTGGGTCGATCCCAATCGTAAGCTCACGGCTGGCGCCGACGGAATGAAGGAACCTGCACCTTAGCCCCGAAGGGGCGACCCACCACAGCCCAGGCCATCGGCCTGGGTCCCCGAATGCGCCATGTTTCTAAGTGAGCCCTGAAAGGGCGAAATAGTGTTGCGAGCATCTCCGAACGGCCGTCTCTCCTCGGTCTACGACCTTGTTGCGCCCCTTCAGGGCTTATAAATGCGCGGATGCGGATTCTTGACCCAGGCCTTTAGCCTGGGCTGTGGTAGGTCACCCCTTCGGGGCTCATTGCTAATAAGGGATCTCCACCGTGCGGTTCAGAGCCGTCATCCGGGAGGAATCGATTTCGTAAACCACCACGCGCAGGGCGTAATTCCCAGCGTTGACCTTGAGTTGGCCTCGAATGGACAGTCCGGTGCTCAGAAGGTGGGCGAGCGTGGCATCGCGCAGCAGCAGGTCAACGGTTCGCTGAGTGCCATCGACCAGGTTGCCATCGCGATCAAAGGCGACGCAGACCATTTTCAAATTCAGCCGATTGCGGTCGCCTTCTTTATGGAAACGCAATGCGTGCGCATCAATGCGCGCCGTGACGGCAAGCTGTGCTTTGGTGTCGCTGAGCTTGAAGAACTGGGTATGGACATCAGCGGGGAACTCCAGGTACTCCTCACGCGCGAAGACAGCGTCATCGATCTTCTGCTTGGCGCGCTCCTGCGGCCGGAGCGCAGCGGGGGATTTCGCACCGCCTCGAGCGAAGCGAAAAGCAAAGTTCAGAGCAGGATTCCTCGCTGCGCTAGGAATGACAGCGATGAGCGGGGCGAAAGAGGCGTAGTCTCAACCGCCCAGTTGCCGGGCAAGGTAATCTGTCAGGCCAAGATCCTTGATCAGGCCCAGTTGAGTTTCGAGATAATCGACGTGCCGTTCTTCGTCGTGCAAGTTCGACAGCAGAAGGTCGGCGCTGCCCTGGTCTCCGGCCTTAGTGCAGACGGCGTATCCCTTGTTGTAGTTTATGATGGCCGTGTGCTCACCTTTGAGATCAATCGTGAATTGATCCGGCACGCCCTTACCCGCTTCGATTTTCGGAAACGTCTGCACGTCGGGCGTGCCCTCGAGGAAGAGAATGCGTTCAATCAACTTTTCCGCGTGTTTCATCTCTTCGATGGCGCGCTTCTTCGTGAAGCCGCCCAGTGCTTTATAGCCCCAGTTATCGCACATCTCGGCGTGCAGGATGTATTGAACCGCGGCCCCGAGTTCCTCGGTCAGCGCTCCGGCCAGAACTTCCAGTACCTCAGATTTACCCTTCATGGTTTATTGGCTCCTTGAAATGAATGACGGATTAAGCAGTTGTGAGTGGCTCCCATGCTGCCAAGTTTCCAGCCCCCTCAAGGGGACGGAGTCGCGGCGTTTACCGAACGCACGATGTGTGGCACGACGTTGGGCTTTCGCCTCTCGGCTTCGGGTCCTTGTGCGATGGCTCCTATCCCATCACTTTTCAAGGGCTGTGTCAAGAGATCGCGAGGTAGGGTGATGTCCTAGTTTGCGCGTAGCGCCGACCTTTAGAGCCTGCCCTGAGCAGAGCGAAAGGTCGGCAAATGCTGGCCTGAAGGCCAGCGCTACGATCAAACCAGGACAGTACCCCATGTAGTCCCCAATCCATCGATAACCGCAACTGAAGATCGAAGCGGCGCGTAGCCATGCCCCTTTTAGCCGCACCTGGATGCGCCGAGATGGTTTAGGGGTGGGGCTTGCCCCATAAGCGTTTACTTAAGGCGCCGGGACTTCGAAAGCCGCGGAGCGGCGCCAGAAAGTAGCCCACGGCGTGAGCCGTGGGACGGAACGTGGCGTTAATATTCACAGCCCCGG
>JBEKLY010000316.1:0-9255 GCA_050010015.1 Terriglobia bacterium | reverse complement strand
CCTGAGAAATTACAGCGGATTATTGAAGCAACCAAACAACACCAAGCAGAACATCCGCCGAAGCGCAAGCGGCGCCGACAGCGCCACAATACTACAAAGAACTAATCGAACGATGTACTAGGCGGAGGGGTGTTTGGGGGAAGAATATCACGCCAAGGCGCAAAGTACGCAAAGATCGCAAAGAAAGAAACGGCTGTCGTTTTGCGTAACTTTGCGAATTAGCGCCTTGGCGTGAGGACCAGCGCTGCAAACCAAGGAGGCGGAGCCTCAGCTTGTCTCAGTTGCGCGAGATCAGGTGGTTCGGATCGAGGACGAATTTCCGGGCCGCCCCCTTGTCAAAGTCCTTGTACCCTTGCGGAGCTTCGTCCAGCGTGATCACAGTAACATTGGTCGCCTTGGCGATCTGGATCTTGTTGTAGAGGATTGCCATCATCAATTGCCGGTTGTATTTCATCACCGGACATTGCCCGGTCGTGAAATGATGAGATTTCGCCCAGCCCAGTCCGATGCGGATGCTGAGGTTGCCGGTCTTGGCATGTTCATCGATTCCGCCCGGGTCATCGGTGACGTAGAGGCCTGGAATTCCCAGCGCGCCCGCGGCACGAGTGATGGTCATCAACGAGTTAAGGACGGTCGCCGGGGCTTCTTGCCGCGCGTCCCTGCCGTGCCCGCGCGCTTCGAATCCCACGCAGTCCACGCCGCAGTCCACTTCGGGCACACCCAGGATCTGCTCGATCTGTTCGCCCACCGTTGCGCTCTTTGAGACATCGACGGTTTCGCAGCCGAAACTCCTCGCCTGCGCCAGGCGTTCCGCAATCAAGTCGCCGACAATAACGCAGGCTGCCCCAAGCAATTGGCAGGCCGCGGCGCACGCCAGACCAACCGGGCCCGCGCCCGCAACGTAAACAGTTGATCCCGTAGTAACGCCCGCGCACACTGCGCCGTGGTAGCCCGTGGGCAGGATATCTGAAAGGCAGGTCAGGTCGCGGATCTTTTCCATTGCCTGCGCTTTGTCGGGAAACTTCAGCAGGTTGAAATCCGCGTACGGCACCATTACATACTCCGCCTGGCCGCCCACCCAGCCGCCCATATCCACATAGCCGTAAGCCGCGCCGGGCCGCGCCGGATTCACATTCAAGCAAACGCCCGTCGCGCGCTCTTTGCAATTCCCGCAACGTCCGCAGGCGATGTTGAACGGAACCGAGACGAGATCTCCGGACTTGATGAATTCTACATCGCGCCCCGCCTCGATGACTTCGCCGGTAATTTCGTGCCCCAGGATCAATCCTTTTGGAGCCGTCGTTCGTCCCCTGACCATGTGCTGATCGCTTCCGCAGATATTGGTAGAAACAATCTTGAGGATCACCCCATGCTCGCACTTCCGGTCGCCGAGCGCCAGTTTAGGGAAGTCGATGCTCTGCACTTCCACCAGCCCGGTCCCCATGTACGCCACACCCCGATTAGTTGCCATAGTATTCCCTCCTTTTGTTGGGGCGCCCCTTGTGGTCGCCCGCCAGGGCAGGCACGAGGCCTGCCCCAACCAGCCGAGACCCTGCTGTTAGAACGCCGCCGCGCCTGCCTCTGCAACGGCATGGTCTTGATCTCCCGAACCCCCGCTGACTCCGATGGCGCCAACCACTTTTCCCCCACGCTTCAAAGGCACGCCTCCGGCGAAGATCATGATCTTCCCGTTGTTCGAGACATGTATGCCAAAGAACTGCCCGCCCGATTGGCTGTGCGCGGCCAAGTCTTTGGTTGAAATATCGAAGGCCCGCGAGGTGTAGGCCTTCTTGATGGAAATATCAATGCTGCCGATCCACGCGCCGTCCATGCGCACGTGCGACACGAGATTCCCGCCTTCGTCCGCCACGGCAATGTTCATCGGTTGGCCGAGCTCCGCCGCTTTCTTCTCGGCGGCCGCAATAACCCTTCGCGCATCGCTGAGTGTCACCACGATCGATCCTCCTTCGTGAACTTGAGTTGAATTAAGCCCCAGTGCCGACTAATCTATTTCACCAAAATCCGCGGGAGTCTTCAAGGTTTTTATTCGCGACTTGGTTTAGAATAACACTCACCGCGCTGGAAGCGGACGTGCGGTTGTAAGGCGGCGGCAGCCGCCGTCAAGAGGAGGTCGGGATTTGCAGAGATCAACGGAGTATCAGGAAGCGGGCGTGGGCAGGGCGGTCGTGTTTTTGGCGGTCGTGGTAGTTCTGGTGATCGCGATACTGGCGCTGAAACTTACCAACAGCGCAGCCCCTGTGATCGAAATGCAGCCGGAGATTAGAGGCATTGGAGTGAACACGCCCGTGGATCTCAAGGTTCACGACTCGAGCTATCGCATAAAGTCAGTGGTGGTGGAAGTGCGCCAGGGCGATCGAACCTTCCAAGTCCCTGCGGAAGGCGGCGCCGAGGAGGTTCGCGCACCCGGGTGGTGGAAGTTCTGGTCGGGCCGTGTCGAGAGCAGCGCCTCGTTCCACGCGAACGTGGGGCGCAAATCGATTCCTGACCTAAAGGAGGGTTCTGCCAGGCTCACGGTCACGGCCACGAATAACTCCTGGGGCCGGTTCTTTCGCGGCGGCCGGAGCGAGCTCATCAAGAACTTGCCGGTCCGTTTTATGCCTCCCCGTGCGGAGGTTCTGACCGCGCAGCACTACATCAATCAGGGCGGGTGCGATATGCTCCTTCTCAAGGTTTCCGAGGGGACAGTCGAATCCGGCGTGCAGGTCGGCACCTACTTTTTCCCTAGTTTTCCCGTGAAAAGTTCTGATCCCACTTCGCGCATGTGCATCTTCGCTTATCCCTACGATGTTGACCCGTCGACGCCCGCGCGCGTGGTAGCGCGCGACGATGCCGGCAATCAGTCCCTGGTCAATTTCAATTACAGAGTCTTCCCCAAGAAGTTCAGGTCCGACACGATTAACCTTAAAGATGACGACATGCAGCGCGTTGTGCCGCCCATTCTTGCCCAGACTCCGGAACTTTCGGATCAGGGCAGCGCTTTGAAGAATTTCCTTTTGGTTAACGGCACGTTGCGCCGGATGGACGCGCAGCAGTTGGTGGCGTTCTCCCAGAAAACCGCCCCGCATCTCCTTTGGACCCAGCCCTTCGTGCAGCTCGGAAACTCGAAAGTCGAGGCTTCGTTTGCTGACTTCCGAACCTACGTCTACAACGGCCAAGTGGTCGACCGGCAAGTGCACCTGGGGTTTGACCTGGCGGTTGTGCAGCACGCCCCCGTGCTGGCCTCCAATGACGGAAACGTGGTTTACGCGGGCTATCTCGGCATCTTCGGCAATGTCGTTGTGATCGATCACGGTTGCGGCTTGCAAAGCCTCTATGCCCACTTGAACTCGATCGAAGTAAAGGAAGGGGAAACCGTAAAACGGGACCAGGTTATCGCGCACAGCGGCCAGACGGGGCTGGCCTTCGGCGACCACCTGCACTTCACCATGCTGCTGGATGGAATCCCCGTTAATCCCGTCGAGTGGTGGGATCCGCACTGGATCCACGACCGCATCGAAGCGAAACTGAAGTAGGTGTCAGGCGCCGGGTTTCAGGTGTCAGGTTATTTGTGATTTGCGATTGCTGATTTGCGATTGATAGTTGAAGTGGAAACTCTGGCACGCTTGGGGGAGTCCGATTTCGGGACCCCGATGGGGTCCATCGGACCCCAGAAATCGGGGACGGTGGACCGCGCTGGCGTCTTCGTCAGCCCGTCAGCTGACGGGGCCGGGTGAGGGGGTCGTATGTTGGGCAAGCGAGCGCACGCCTCTCAACCGGAAGACGTTGGATTCCCGCTTTCGCGGGAATGACGAACGTGGGTTGTTTCACAGAGCAACTCAGGTAGCGGTCAATCACAAATCGCAAATCACAAATAACCCAACACCTGCCCCCTGACACCTGGCACCTGCCGTTACGGCGCAACTCGCTTCAGATAGAAATCGAAGAACTTCGCTGGGTCCGTGTGCATGCCCACCGTGGCATTGGCGGGCTTGCCCTCGACGACTCGAGTGAATCCCTGCGCATCGACCTCTACCGCCAATCGCTGCGTCTCGCAAATGTCTGGGTCGATGAGCATGGCCACCGCCATGGGGTCGAACAGAGTCGGAGTCTCATTGCCCCAGAGGTGGTAGAGAATCGTTAAGGCGTTTGTCACTGGCGTGAGATGGGTGAAGGCGCGCCGGCGTCCGGCGGCGTCGAGTTGCAGCATGGCCGTCACGTCGAGCGGAGCCACCAGCAGAGGCACGCCGGATGAGAACACGGTCTGGGCCGCTTCCGGGTTCGACTTGATATTCCATTCGGCTTCCGGCTTCGAATCCGGCCCGTAACCGCGCGCAATCGATCCACCCATTAGGGCGATCCGCTTGATTTTCTTCGCCATCAAGGGGTCAGATTTCAAAAGGGCAGCCACGTTGGTCAGTTCGCCGATCGCAATGATGGTGACCTTTCCAGGCTGCCGGTTGATTTCGGCTTTCATGAACTCAACTGCCCCGCTCATGTGCAAAGCCGGGCTCGAGAAGCCATCCGCCCAGCGAGTCTGGTCAATCGGCTGGGGCGTTCCGGGCCGGCCCGCATAGACCGGAACCTTACGCCAAGCTCCGCCCGCTTCCCAAAGCATTTTGGCCGCCAAGCGTGCTCGCGCTTGCGTATCCCCCGCCACCGTGGTCACGCCGCGGAGTTCCAACGCGGGGCTGTTGATGATGAGCGCCAGCGCAAACGCATCATCAATGTCTGTGCCGATATCGGTGTCGAGAATAACGGACACCCGAGAGGGTTCGGCCCCCGCGACGAGGGCAGCCAGAATGGCGGTCGAAGCAAGAACCGCCGCTATTTTTGCTGGTTGAATGTGGCACATGGATGATCATCTCACCGCACTAACGTAAAAGGTTACTTTCCCGGACATGGTTAAAGTTGATGGCGTCAATGCCAAGGTCACAGAGGTGGTTATAGAGGCGGAGGTCGACGGTGAGAACCAAGTTCCCGTTGCGTGCTTGTTCGATGATCCCGATGTCGGTCAAGCCCAACCTCGGAAAGTGGTCCTGCAACGCCAGTTGTCCGCTGGGAATGTAGTACTCATTGACCCTCTCCCGCAGACTGAGAGCAAAAGTCCCGAAGTACTGTGCATGCAGGTTATCGGGCAATTGGCCAAGGAGGTTACTCACTTCCGTCAGTATATTCGGCGTCGTCACCAGTAAATCAAACCGCCTGACAATTCCCTGCAGAAGATCAAAGTCCGACTCGGTGAACATCTTGGTGCGCTTGAAGGTCTGAATTCTCCCCCGATCACACAGACCGACGAAAAGGAGGAGAAGGAGGCCGCTATCAATTAGAATCCCCTTCTCACGGTGGGCGCCAATGAGTTGCTCGTAGTAACCCATCAGACTGTTCGAATCTTTATCGAGAGCACTTTACCCGTTGAACCATCAATCTTGATGGTTTTGTACTCCCTCATTGGCCGTCCGCCGATTGACACGGAGGCTAATGCTCCCAAGTTTTGATACGGAGAATCAAATCCTAAAGTTACATACCAGTACCGTTCGTCTTCGGACAACTCGATCTCTTCCAGCCGTAAATTCTTGTAGCCGTTTTGGAAAACCTGGCCGAAGTAGTCGATTGCTGTCTTTGTTGCATCCTTTACATCCAGCATGGCTTGCTTCCTATTCTGCGCACTCAAGCTCCGCTCGCAACGCCCAGTGCCTCCAACAACCGGGAGATTGACCCCAGTCTACTACAGAGAGCAGGATCGCACAATTCAGCCACTAACGCACCACCGGCGCCAGTGCCACGCTGACCAGCCCGATGATGAAAAACGCGAACATCAGGGCCAGCAGGCGCTTCGTACCCGCATCGGCGCCTTTGAACTCTCTCCAAACAAACACACCCCAGATCGCGCCGATCATGGTTGAGCCCTGGCCGAGCGCGTAGGAAGCTGCGGGGCCGACCATCTGAGCATAGGAAGCCACGAAGTTAGAGATCGTGCCCACGCCCCACGCCATGCCGCCCACGAGGCCCCAGAAGTGCCAACTCGACGTGCCGCGCAGGTAATCTCCGGCTGATACCGGCGGCCCGGAAACCGGCTTCCGCATCAAGAAGTAATTCAGCGGGAAATTTGAAACCAAAACTCCCAGAACAAATACGAAGGCGACGGTGTACGGGCCGAAGTGGTTGTCGCCTTTGATCGCCTTGGCGACGAAAGGATAGAACAGCCCCATCACCACGCCACCCAGCACGCTGACCACAATCCCTGTCATGCTCACCGCTTGCCCTTTCGACTGTCTGCGATAAGCCACAGCGTCCAGAGCGATCGCCACGCAGACCAGCGCGATGCCTCCAAATAACATCAGCGGATTGCCTTTCGGCGTAATGATGTAATTCAAAACCGAGCCCACCACCAACGCCAACCCCACGCCCACGGGAAAAGCCACGGCCATGCCCGCAATGGCGATTGCAGCCACAATCAGGATGTTGCCCAGGTTGAAAACAACGCCTCCCAGAAACGCCAGCAGGTAATGATGGCTGTCCACCGCGCGCAGGTTTCGAACGAAGCTGTCGGGGCTGCCGGCATCCGTGCTCCCCAGCGTGAAGCCCAGAATCACCGCGATCAGCAGAATGCCCCACACGTAATCCCAATAGAACAACTCAAATCGCCAGCCTTTGCAGAGTTTTTGAGTGTTGGCCCAACTGCCCCAGCAGATCATGCTGAGAACGATCATCGAGAGCGCCACCGAATAAACGGCAGGTATGAACATGGCACGGGCCTCCTTATTCCGGCATGGTGATGGGCACTGTCCGGCCTTCGCGCGCCGATTGATAGATGGCCTCCATCACCGCCATATCGCGCATTCCCTGGACGCCGTTCGGCGCGGGTTCGCGCCGGCGGCGGACCGCGTCGGCAAGCGCGTCGATCTCGAGCGCCAGTTCGTCGATTACTTTGAATTGCTTTTCGAACCAGTGTCCGCCGATCTCACCGAAAAGGCAGCGCTTCAGGTCATACTGAAATGCCGGACTTAGGCAAGCCCAGCCTTTCTCGCCGTTGACCTGCAAGAACGAGGACTCCGCGGCCTGGAAACTCGAAGTACACTGCGCCACCATGCCGCTCGGGAAGTCCAACCGGAAGGCGATGCTTTCGTCCACCCGGTTGAACCTCTTGGGATCTGCCGCCCACTGATAGGCCGATACTTCGTGGGGTTCCTCGCCCGCCAGCCAGCGAATCGTGTTCACGCAGTAAACTCCCAAATCCGGCAGCGAGCCTCCGCCCGAGAGCTTGGGATCAAGGTGCCACGCGCCGCGCTCGAGAACGGGCGGGAGGAAGATTCCAAAAGCGGAATGGATGAATTTCAGCCGGCCCAGCTTGCCGCTCGTGAACAGCTTCTTGAGCTCCAGGCTGGACGGCTCAAAGTACTTGCGGTAGCCGATCATCAGTCGTACGTTCGAGGCGCGGCAGGCCGCGAGCATCTGGCGGCACTCTTCCACCGAATTCGCCATCGGCTTTTCCGAGAGCACGTGCTTCCCGGCGTTGGCCGCCTCAATGGCGTAACGGGCGTGCGAGCCGTTGTTGGTCGCAATGTAAACGGCCTCGACCTGCGGATCGCTAAGACAGGCGGGCAGCTCATCGTAGCTGTAAAACGACCTCGCGCCGAATTTCGCCGCCAACCGCTTGGCCTTCAGCTTGTCACCGCTCACCAGCGCCACCAGTTTTCCCTTCTTGCTGTGCTTGAAGCCGGGCAAGATCGCCCGCTGCGCAAATCCGCCTAATCCAATCACCGCATATCCCACCGGTTTGGAAGCTGCCATGTTCCTCCTTTGTCTGATTCAATGTGTAGCGAGAATACTTCCCGAGTTTTGCATGGCTGTCAAGGGCAGGGCGTTTTCGGTAGTGATCCGCTCTGATGTGGCACGCCCATCTTGGCCGTGAGCGTGCACGCGCAGAGGAGGCTGTGTCAAGAGTCACTGATTCGGCTAGTTGGTTGAAGTCGCGCTTCCGGATAAGGCGCCCGAGGAAGAAAGCTGAGCAGTCATGTGTCCGGCCGTGGGGAGATCACAACAGGGCGCCCTGGTAAAGCACCGTCATCGGCACCATGGCGCCATCGGTCGGCTTACCATATTTGGTCACAATGGTGAGAATGTTGTTCTTGTACGTGTAGATGAATTTGCCGTATTTGGGCATATTCTCGTCCTGGCCCGTCTTTCGCAAATTCGATGCGGCGGTCTGCTTGGCAGCCTGGGCATTGACCACGCGTGCTTTCATCGCATTGCCTCCCGAGTTCTCCCAGGCCACCAGGTCCTTCGCGTACTGTTGCAGGGGAGTCGCCGCCGCGAGCGTGGAGTCGGCGCGGTATTTCGCGGCTTCAGTAGTGATCGCCCCGGCGGAAGTGCCGCCCTGGATCAAAGCGTTGTAGCGGCCGATTAAGGGACCTTTGCTGACCGTCTGCGCCTTGGCGGCCTCGGCAAATTCCATATTTTCGTCGATCATGTCCTCGTGTTCGACCAGGCCCCGGCCACTGGTCGAATCGTGCTGGATCTTGCCGGTCACCGCGGTCATCTTGATCTGGCGCGTCTGGGCCAGTTCCTTGAACAGCCGGTAGGCAAAGCTGGTCTTGAGGTCGTTAGCAGCAATCGTTCCCATGTGGTCGACCGTCGCGCGCTGATAGCGGGCGCAGCGCGCGCCGTAGCACATCACCAGCGCAACCCGGATGGCCGACGGTTTGGGCTGTATCACGGCCTTCAGGAACGTTCCCAGGGTCGCATAGTCGGCGAGCTGGACCACTCCGATGCCGTTCGGATCGTTAGTGTAGCAAACGTCGGTGGTGCGAGGGTCGCCGTGGGCCACCACGTAAATCTTCTCGGCGCGCGCGCAGTCGTTGCGAATCTGCGCAATCCGATTGTGATCGGTGGTGATTGAAACCGCCACGCCCTGCAGCTCCACGCAGCGGTGCTCGATCACCGCGTTCTTGCCGACAAAGAGCGCGCTCAGGCCTTTTTTCTGCTTATCCTGTTCGTAGCGCTTTTGGAGCGCCTTGACAGTCGAGTCCGCGGCGCCGCGATGGGTATCCAGGTGCCGATCTTCGAAGTTCAACACAACGTAAAGTCCCATATTTCGATCATAGGCACGTTCCTCAAATCGCACAAGAGGGCCCGGGCGCACGACACAGAAGTTGCACGATTCGCGGGAGGAGTGAAAAAAGGGGTTGGGTTCTGTGCTCTGACAGCGTAGTATACTGTCAGAGAGGAGAACCCCATGTCTCACCCTTCGCAACT
>JBEKLY010000315.1:0-9792 GCA_050010015.1 Terriglobia bacterium | reverse complement strand
CCTCCGCCTCCGGGCAGCCCACCCGAGGCGCGGGGAGATGACGCCAAGAAGGAATGAGGTAATTGTCGTTGATAGGGAAAAATAGTTGTCGCTGATGGACAAAAGTAATTGACGCCGAACAGCCGAAATTACCGGAGAAGTATTTATCAGGTCTTAACGAGGAGTCATCCTGGGCTTTTCGCCCAACTTCTCTGCTCAGCCAGCTTTCGAGGCGGCTCTGAAGTTGGAAATGCTAGTGGCGGACGACGACCTGGCCACGCGTCGCCCGTTGGAATCGACCCTGTTGAGCTGGAAGTATGAAGTTTGTGAGGCCAGCAACGGCGCTGAGGCGTTGCACGTCCTCGACGACCGGCCGCGTCCGGATATCGCCCTTTTGGATTGGATGGTGCCGGAAAGAGACGGTCCGGAGATCTGCCGCATCGTCCGCGCAAGGCCCCAGACAGTGCCCGACTATCTGGTCTTGCTGACTTCACTCGCCGGCCGGGAAAACATTATTCAGGGGTTGGAAGCAGGTGCTGACGATTACCTCACAAAGCCTTTTGACCGGGGAGAATTGCGCGCACGGCTGGGGGTTAGCTCGCGCATCGTCGAGTTGCAACGAAGTTTGTCTGCCCGCGTCCAACAGTTGGAACAGGCCTTGGCGCAGGTTATGCAACTTCAAGGACTGGTCCCCATTTGTTCTTATTGCAAGAAGATTCGCAACGACAAAGATTTCTGGCAACAGGTTGACGACTATGTCTCCGAGCACTCCGAGGCGCGATTCAGCCACGGAACCTGCCCCGAGTGCTACGAGAAGATTGTGATGCCGGAACTGGAAAACCTCCGAGATGGTCGCCGTTCTTCTGGGAAATCCAGAAGTAAACGGTAAAGTGGACTCAAGGCCAAAGATTTGATTCATGAACGGCACAAATACTCATGGCACAATTAATGGCGGCTGCGCTTCGGGCGGGGCCTGCTGTGTAAGAAATGTTGTGGGCACTTTCTTGCCGGTTAACTTAACTGTTTCAGGCGTTTGCGGTTCGGAGTGGCGGTCCTGTTTCGACGACTCCTTCGCCCCCGCCAGAGCCCCACATGGCATCCGGGGGCTGGACGGAATCATGGCTCTTGGCTTGCCAATGGGTAGGTCGACCGCAGAGCGCTGGGTTACTGGCTATAACCTGTCACTTTTTGTATTATTTGCAGTGAGTCTAGCCCGCATAATTCATGATTTTGGAGACAACGAAAGCCTCCTATGGTACAAACACGTTGAGATGACGATGTTTTGAAGCGCCAAAGGAGGCTTTTGCTTGGGTCACGATACCGCAACAGAGTGTCTTTTGTTCCCCGATATTTTTACGAAGCCCGTCGTCGCGCAATTTGACCAGCGGCAGGGCAGTTCCGATGGCGGCGCCCTCCTGCTGAAAGCTGCCGACCGGCGATTGGGACTGACCGAGGCGCTGGCCGACTGCCTGGTGGATCAGCGACAAGTTGGCAAAGTTGACCACGAATTGGAGGAGTTGCTGAGGCAGCGCATCTTCGGCATCGCGTGCGGTCATGCTGATGCCAATGCCGCGGCTCGCTTGGCCGAAGACCCGGTGCACAAGATGCTGGTGGGGCGCGATCCGATCGAGGGCGACGACTTGGCCTCGCAGCCCACGCTTTCGCGCTTTGAGAATGCGGTGGACCGCAAGCAACTTTATCGCATCGGCGAGGCGCTGGCTGAGTGCGTGATCGAACGCCATCGCCGCCGGCTGCATGGCCGCGCCCGGCTCGTTACGATTGACCTGGACCCGACCGACGATCCCACCCACGGCGCGCAGCAGTTGACCTTCTTTAACAGTCACTATGACACGTGGTGCTATTTGCCGGTGGTCGGCTTCTTGAGCTTCAACGACGAGGCTGAACAGTACCTGGCCACGGCGGTACTGCGGCCGGGCAATGCGGTGGCGAGCGCGGGGGCCATCGGCATTCTGTGACGTCTCCTGGTGCGGGTGTGGCGAGCGTTTCCCAAAGCGTGCGTGCGGGTGCGGCTGGACGGCGGGTTCGCCGATCCCCAGGTGCTGGACTTCCTGGAGGCGATGGGCGTGGAGTATGTGGTGGCCACGGCTAAAAATGCGGTCCTGAACCGCCTGGCCGAGCCGGAGAGGGAACAAGCACGGCAGTTGTCTGAGCAAAGCGGGCACACCGAGCACGTCTACGGCGAAGGCCGCTATCGGGCGGGAAGCTGGTCGTCGGAGCGGCGCGTGATCTTCAAGGCCGAGGTGGTGCGGCAAGCCGGCAAAGAGCCCAAGGATAACCCGCGGTTCGTCATCACCAACCTGAAGCAGGGCCCGCAGTGGATTTATGAGCAGGTTTACTGCGAACGCGGCGACATCGAGAATCGCCTCAAGGAACTGCACCAGGGTTTGGAGATCGACCGCACCAGTTGCACGAAGTTCTGGGCCAACCAGTTCCGGGTGCTGATGGCGGCTGCGGCCTACGTGCTGATGCAGGAGTTGCGACTGCGGGCGGCACGCACGGCTTGCGCGCGAGCGCAGGTGTGGACCCTGCGCGACCGGCTGCTCAAGCTGGGCGCTCACGTGGTGGTCTCGGTGCGCCGGGTGGTGGTTCATCTTCCCGTCTCGTTCCCCTTTCTCGCCAGCTTCCGTCAGATCGCTCTCAGCTTCGGCACCTTGAGCGGATAGCCCGTCTCTCTTAGCAATGATCATGCTGGGCAAACCCCGCCATGCCGACTTCGGTGAAGTGTCCTTAGAATCCGTGACACTCCTACCTCCCTACTGCCCCCTAACAAGACACGTGCCCTCAAAGCCGTCTCCAGCCAGGCGCGACTTGTCTCAACGGTACACAAAATGACTCAACCTCACCCCTGATAGTCCGGTCACGAATAAAGCAGGCTAATCCTCTCCTGTTGGGTCCGGGAACGGACCTCGAAGCGCCTGGCGGAATCCGGGCTATCGAATACGGACTTGGCCGCACTCAAGAATATTAAGGTTTCCGATAAGACTATCTTGCAATTTCGCGGCGAGTCCTTTAACTCACTCAATAGCGTCAATCTTACGGTTCCCGGCCTTGGTTCTGCCAACCCGAACGCGTCGGCAGCAGGAGCCAGGGTGGGGACCGCCAACTTTGGCAAGCTCACCCGCGCAGCAGACTCAAGGATTCTTCAGTTCGCCTTGAAATTCCTGTTCTGAGCTCCCACAGCCGGAGGCGAGTTATGTTTAAGATCGGGAAGTGGACGCGTGACATGCGCAACAAACCTGTGACAATCCAAAGACGCTACGCATGACCTTGCGATATGTGCAAGTCACCCAGCAGGACCTGCAGCGCGAATCCCACCAGGCCCGCCAGAATGCAGCTCATCCCCATCGTCTTCCTGCCTTCTCACTTCCCCAGCACGTTCACACTGGCGATCTTCCTGGGATCTTCCAGGGGTTGGCAGCGACACGCCACCTCCTAGCGATGCATCGCCGCCAGCTCGGCGACGAAGAAACCCGCCATAAGTTGCAGCGCCTCGACAAGCGTCTGCTCGCAGTCTTCTCGCAGCTGAAGCGAATCGAAACAGACCAAAAATGAGGAACAATTGGCCAGTTAACATGCAGCCTTACCGAAAGGACACGGCCTTTGCTCAGGCGGTCGCTGGCAAGTGGGTCCAGACCTGCCTCCCCGGTGGCTGACCCTGCGAGGCAGTTCTTACCAATCAAAATGACGCCGCTTTAGCTTAGATTGTCTCATTGGAACGGTACAGAGGCGCATTGCCTAACCTGGCCTACCCGGAGTGCTGCGCCAATTTAATCTAGCTATTTGGTTCGTAACCGTACCATCCTGAGACACTCTCCAGCCCACGAGACACTTTGCGTGACGCCCTAGAGATACCTATTGTTACGGTCTCTTTGTATTAAACAGAAATGATTGCTGTTAACGGCACGATCACAAATTTCTCCATAATGGAGAACCGCGTGCTTTCAAAGTTCGCGTTGTTCCGACGCACTAGCCTGGAGGTGCCCTGCAATGTCTACCATCCGGCAGAGCCACTCATCTAAGTGGCTTAGGCGAAGCCCTACTCAGTTCGGAAATGCCCACCCAGGACCTGCGGGAAGAACTTCTATCCTCAGATATCTGTCTGTAAGAATCGATCCGCGGGACCTCGAGATCGGTCCGGTTGCCTCTCTTCTCTAGGCTAGTACGAAAACTGCAGCTCCGGTAACAGTCACGGCCACGAGATTGATGCTGATCTCCGGCACCTTCGTTCGTGCGGCTTTCAAACTAGCTGAACCAGTCTGCGGACAAGCTTTTCGACCAACAGTGTCAATTGCGATTCCTAGTCGCTTGCATGCGGGCCGAAGAACCCTTGGAAGGCGTAGGCCTGCGGCTCGGAATGACAGGCCAAACCGGTTGTTTCGGCAGCCGGTGAAGTCGCCCTGGAGGTCTACACCCAATGCGTGAAATACGAAACCGGTTGTTCCAGCTATCGTTGAACGGGCCACTGAAGCCTTGCCGCGTGGTTCAGCCATCAGAACCCGCCCCGAGGCCATCAAGATGGCTCCTGTAATCCGGGAACTAGAGCGCTAACCGCTGCATTTCCAACAAGCCGTGCTTTCGACTGGCCAGCATCGCGAGTTGCTGCAGCAAGTCCTTTCGCTTGTTGACATCCGCCTGGACGTGAACCTCGACTTGACGCAAGAGAACCAATCATTGCCGAAGTTCGCTTCACGGGCCGTGACAGCGTTGTCCGAGAATCTGGTGCGACTGCGCCCTGATGTGTTCCTGGTCCAGGGCGATACAACTTAGATCCGTCGTGAATTTCGCTGTTTTCCTTCAAAAGTGGCCGAAAATCGGGCATTCGTCTCCAAAATGTTGCAGCAGTCGCTCAATTTTCACAAACATAGCTTCAGCCCTGCAGGGGTTTTAATCTATGAACCCGATGCAGTATCTCCTGCCCCCACTTTTGGATGAAGAGCGAATTCGCGAACCGAAGAGTAGGTCGGTTCTGCGGGCGGGTAAGTTCGCCCAGCAGCCAGAAGAGTAAACGCCGAGTTAGGAAGCGGCGTAATTGCAGCATTCGACCGAATTCGCTCACAAACAGAATTCCGCCATAGTGCGTCAGACCCGTATGACTAATGGCGATTTTCACATTTCTAGGCGATCTTTGCATGTTGACTTCAACATAGCATACAGTGAAGTTAAAGTCAGCGACTCAAACGCTCAACAAGGCCCGTCAAATAAGGGGAATACCACATTCACCATGAGTTTTTCACGACGGATCTAAGTACAACGACGGTGCTGGCCGCCGCAATGGTCGCCTTTTACAACGCGATTCCCGTGGGCCACATCAAGGTAGGCCTTCGATCCTTCGATTGCAGAAATCCCTTCCCGGAGGAAATGAACCGGCGAGTGACTTCATGCCTCGCCAGCCTTCATTTCGCGCCTACGGCGAGGGCTCGTCAAAATCTTCTCGGCGAAGGTATTTGTGACGAGCGCATCTTTGTCACCGGGAATACGATCGTAGATGCTCTCCAATCTGTGCCAGTCGGAGAGCGGTTTGAAAGCCGGGAACTCTCAGACATCGACTTCGATTCGCGCCGAGTGTTGCTGGTCACCGCTCGCCGGCGGGAATCGCATGGCCTGGCTCTCCGCTCGATTTTGAGTGCCCTGAAGACGCTCCTACAGAAGTTGAAGGACATGGAGATTCTATACCCGGTACATCCCAACCCGAATGTGGCAGGAAGTGTGCGAGAAGAGATGAATGGTCTTTCACGAGTGCACATTGTAAATCCTCTTGCCTACGGAGATCTCCTGCGGGTCATCCGACGCTGTTGGTTGAGTCTGACTGACTCAAGGGGGTATTCAGGAAGAAGCACAGTCTTTTCATAAGCCTGTCCTGATTTTGCGAGAGGTGACTGAAAGACCTGAGGTCGTTGACGCCGGCGCCGGAAAAGTGATCGGGACCGATTGTGATCATATTGTGCCGAAAGTTGTGGTGCTAATGCAGAATCCAGTTGAGTACCAGAAGATGATCTGGGCACGTAATCCCTTCGGCGATGGACATGCGGCCGAGCGAATTGTCAATATTCTGGCAAGACTGTATTCGGGCGAAGATCATCGGTCGTCTTTAGAGAGCGCTCGTTCTCAGCCGGAGTTCTCCAGATCGGTTGTTTACCCTGAATTCCGACTTTGAGGGCCTGCGTTCCGGTCTAATCGCTAGATTGAGGTCACTTTCAGCAAGCATACGTGAAACTCCCCTGCGTTCGTACGAAGCTCATGCAAATCACAAAAGAATCAACATTGCCCGTTCACGGGCGGAGTGACGAAATAGAAAACGAATCGCGCGTTGAGCGCCTGTTTGACAATGGCGTACCGCTTGCCGGCTGTTCCCGAGACCGGCGAGCGATGCACAAGCTGTGCTTCTTTGATCTGCTTGTTGTCTGGATCAGTGGTGGAACTGCGTGCGGCCTTGAGGTTGCCTGGCGCAGGAATATTCACAATCCATCCATCGCAGAGTTCTTCGTGCCCGAATCGTTCGGTTTCCTGTTTCTTTTCTCGATCTTAGTCGTCCTGTTTGGCAGCATGCACGGGCTGTACGATTTCCCCTGGAAAAGAAGAAACCGAAAAGATCTCAAGTTACTGGCCAAGTCCGTGGCATCCGCCGCAGTTGTCGCAGCTCTCTATTTCCACTTTGAGAGTATCACCACCATCTCCAAAGCAACCTTCATGCTGACCGCCGGTCTCGCCTGGAGTGTGATGTCAGTCTGGCGCAAGTTTATCCATCCTCAGACACTGTTGGGGTCAACAGAAACGCGGAACATATTAATCGTTGGCCCGGGACGAGCCGGACGTCTCCTGAAGGCACATCTGGAACGCAACCCCGACCTGGGCTACGTTGTGAAGGGCTTCCTGAACCGGCGGCGGACAGCGCGACCCGGGGAAAAACCGATGGCTGACTTGCTGGGGACAGTCGATCAGTTGCCATCGATCGTCCGCGCTCATTTCATTGATGAGATATTCATCAGTGTTCCTCAAGACCGCCACTTGGTGAAAGAAATTGCACGGCTTGCCCGGGCTGCCAAAGTGCAAGTCAGGGTAATCCCCGACCTCTACGATGGCTTGGCGATGGAACAACCGGTCGAGTATATCGGATGCTTTCCCACCTTGACCGTCAATAAGAGTCCCATTCCACGCGTGGCTCGTGTCCTGAAGCGTTTGGGGGATATTGCAGCTTCAGCCATTGCTCTGGTCACTTTGATGCCCGTTTTTGCGGTTGTTGCGTTGATCATCAAACTAGACTCGGAGGGCCCTGTTTTCTACTCCGGGCTGCGGGTGGGAAAGAAAGGCAAGACATTCCGCTGTCACAAGTTCCGCACTATGGTCGAAAATGCGGACGCATTACAAGCGTCCCTTGGCCACCTGAACGAACGAGACAAAATCCTTTTCAAGATCACCAACGACCCTCGCGTTACCCGTGCTGGCCGATACCTTCGCAAGTTCAGCCTTGATGAGATTCCGCAGTTTTGGAACGTCTTGAAAGGAGAGATGAGCTTGGTCGGGCCGCGCCCTGCAGCGTGTAGCGAATATGCCCACTACGATCTTGAGCATCTTAGCCGCCTGGAGGTTACTCCGGGGATTACGGGGTTGTGGCAGGTCGCGGGCCGCCTGGACCCTTCCTTCGACAGCTATATCAGCCTCGACAGAGAATATGTAAATAATTGGAGCCTCGGGCTCGACTGGAAAATACTCTGCAAAACCGTTGGCACGGTTCTGGCAGGCACGGGGCAGTAAGCAGCGAGCCGGTTACCCCTAACCGCCACCAGACGTAGTTGTCAGTCATGTTTGCAGTGCCGGTTGCTTCCCCGAGGCGCGGGAGGGGTTGTTGCGCAAGTCACGAGGGAACTCGAACGCTCATCCAGATCCACGTGACCGCCTTCAACGTCTTGATCAATTTGTGGATCATCCCGGCTTACGGGTGGCGAGGCGCTGTGTGGTCGAGTACCGCCAGCGACGGACTGCTTGCGTCGACCCTTCTATTCATTGTGGTTCTCTTACTCCGTAAGCCCAGATTTCCGGCCGGGTTTAAATTGGCGGGTGACCGGGAATGAAAAATAGAAATTCCTGCTTATTGATTTGTGGGATTTTCCGGGAAGTGAAAAATCGTAATGACATGAACAAAGGTATTGACAAAGGAAATGCAAATCAATTCCGGCCCAGACTCACTTTTGGCAAACCAGGAATCTCTCTAAGTCCAGGAGGCCCTATGCCCGAAATACACGAAACCGTTTGTGAAATGGCCAATTCCTTCTTGGAGGGTAAGAACCACATCAAATTGCTCGAGGCTGGGTGTGGTTCAACTAGTCGCTTCATCTTCAAAGCCGACGTACATGCCGTCGGTATTGACATTTCCCCCCAGGAACTGGAGCAGAATTCCGACCTGCACGAGAAGATTCTTGGGGACATTCAAGACTACCCACTCCCCAAAAAGGAATTTGATGTCGTGGTGTGTTGGATGGTCCTGGAGCACCTGTCAAGGCCCAAGGAAGCGCTGCTCAATATGTTTGGCTCGGTAAAACCACGAGGGCTGTTGATTCTCGGTATTCCAAACGTTTTCTCCTTTAAGGGCATCGTGACGAAGATTACACCATTCTGGGTTCACAGACTCTTTTACCAGTTCATAGGGAACAAGCGGCGTCCTTTCCCCACGCGCCTTCGCGTGGCGATTCTGCCTGAGAAGATATCGCGGCTTGCAGAAGATAACGGTTTTTCTATCGAGTTCTGCAAACTAGAAGAAGGATGGGTACCGCGAAAGGTCAGGCGTCGCTTCCGGTTTGCGGACGTGGCATTTCGCGTCCAGAACTCGGTCGCGCAGGTCATCAGTTTTGGCAAGTGGCAATCCCTTTTGCTGGATGACTGTGCCATGATGTTGAGAAAGCGTGAGGAGTGTTCTTGAAGCCGCCACGTTTCGCTTGGGCGTGCTAGAGCACGTTCGTAAGCCGTGGATTTGGATCGAGGAACTCGCGCGAGTTTGTAAACCCCGGGGACTGGTCATCACAATCAACCCTGTGAGCTGGCCTTGTCGCGAAACTCCCGTCGACTGCTGGCGCGCATACCCAGAAGGAATCAGGGCTTTGTACGAGGAGGGGAATCTGGAAGTTCTCTTCTCGAAGGTCGAGTTTAGGATCACCAACGACCCGCGCATTACCCGTGCCGGTCGATACCTTGTGTCCTTTCGGCAGCGCTGCTTAACTCCGCGTTCCTGAAGTGCTAGCGTCGGTCTCATGCCCAGCGGGGCACGGAGGACCGACACGATGACCAACGAGATTTCTGACATTCCCCCTGACATGCGGAAGGTTTATCGGCGGCTGCGGCGATGGCGCAGTTCGCACGCTCGCCGTGTGCCGTTTCCAGATGCTTTGTGGGCGGCGGCGGGAGAACTTGGCGCGGGAGCATGGGATCAACCGCACGGCGAAGGCTCTGAGTCTGGAATACGGCAAGCTGAAGGAGCGTGCGGGAGCGGCGGGGCCAGCGGAGAAGGTAGTGAGAAAGGTAACGTCAGCGATCCCGCGCCACGCACGACCGCCCGTGCCGGCAACATTTATGGAGCTCATTACGCCGCGGCCCGAGAGCGTGGCGAGAGCGGTGGTGGAGTTGGAAGGGCCGCGCGGTCGGATGAAGATCGAGTTCAAGGGCGTGGCCACGGCGGAGTTGGTGGCGCTAAGCCGGGCGCTGTGGGACGGTGAGGCATGATCCAGGTTACCCCGCAGATGCGCATCCTGGTGGCGGTGGAAGCGGTGGACGGCCGCAAAGGTATCGACTCGCTGGCGCGGT
>JBEKLY010000314.1:0-9314 GCA_050010015.1 Terriglobia bacterium | reverse complement strand
CTCCCCAAAGCGGGGTAATTTCTCTTTGCACTGTTCTGTTCCTCCGTCAGTTTGTGTCTAACCAACTTCAATCTAACGGATTAGAACGGAACAGTGCTCACCAATTTCGTAATCCGGGTTTACCCCGTGTTCGTGTTTCACATTTCTGTTGGCGTCGGCAACGTGACCGGAAAATCTCTCTATGCGTGGCCTAGTTTGTTGAGAATTTTGGCGACGAGGCTGCGGGCCCCCAGAGTTTTGGGGTGCGTGGAACCGAGCGCCGGGCTCGCCTCTTGGGCATCGGCGACGGCGCGTGCGATGGGCAGGGCCTCATCGCTGTGCCCCAGGTTGTCGAGGAGCTGGGCGACAAGGTAGCGGCTTGCTAGGGTGTGGGGATGCGTGGAACCGAGCGCCGGGCTCGCCTCTTGGGCATCGGCGACGGCGCGTGCGATGGGCAGGGCCTCGTCTGCGCGGCCGAGGAAAGAGACGATAAGGACCTTGAGGCGCTCCGCCCGGAGGGTCTGCACCGCCTTACTTCCAACCGTCTTCAATCGTGCGCTCAGTGCCAGCTCCACGGCCGGCAGTGCTGTATGGTAGAGACCCCGGGCGCATCGGTGCAAGGCCTCTTGCTCTGCCATGTTTGCCGCCTCTACGAGGTTTACATCGAAGAATTCTACTGCGCGATCGTCGAAGTCAGAGAGCGCTGCGCTCAAGGGCGGCACGGGTTGAGCTTCCTCATTCCTGAGCGTTGCTATTTCATCCAGCAGAGCGGTAGCGTCCTTGTTTCGCGGCCAAAGAGCGACGCCAGCTGTTGCATATGCTTGGGCTTCAACAAGGCCCAGAGCGCGCAAATCGGCCGGAGCACGTCCCATCACCCAATTGGCCCGGAGGAAGAGGATTTTGGAGATCGCTTCGCCTTCTCTCGCGAGCCAACCAACTAATGCGCGGTTGGCCCGCGCGTCATTGTTGTCGGCCCATTCCTTTTCGGCCTCCGCGAGAAGATGGTAGAAAGGTTCCTTCCGAGTGCGCCGTCAGTAGGGTGCAATAGTAAGAGCCTGGTGTCTGCCAGAGAGGGTGAACAACCATTGTCCAGTCTGAATGCTTACGATTGGCGATGTTGGTATTCTAGTTCGTGGTAGCGAAGATAAAAAATGGAACGCTGGCTGATATACTACCGACTAGATTTTCACCTGGTACCCTTTGCTCGAGCCTTCGTATAGTCCGTGCAAGGAGTTGGGACACATGCGATTCCGTTTGGCTGTCATCATCGTAGTCATCGGGCTTGTCGTCGGCTGCCGCGCGCAGCAGAGGTATTCGTCACAGGGATATCCGCCCCCAGGCCGACTGATCGACATTGGCGGCCGCAAGCTGTACCTATATTGCACCGGCACGAGAAATCCAACCGTCATCCTGATGGCCGGTGGAGGCGCATTCTCCATCGACTGGGCCCTCGTGCAACCGCGAGTCGCTGAGAACACACGAGTTTGTTCCTATGATCGGGCCGGGCTCGCGTGGAGCGATCCAGGACCCGCCGACGAGACTGTCGAACAGACGATCGGCGATCTCCACGCGCTCTTGCGCGCGGCCGGGGAAAAAGGGCCGTACCTGCTGATCGGCGCGTCGATCGGCGGAATCTACATTCAAGCCTACCAACGTTTCCGGAAGAAGTCGCCGGTCTGGTTTTCACAAACAGCAGTAATCGGGTTGGCTTAGAGGCAAAAGACAAGGCGGATCTGATTTGGGATCTGACGGAAGACGAGGTGCGGTCGGCTTACCCGCTGCCCCCGTCTGTTAAGAAGGGATCCGCGCCAACGCGCGAGGGCGAGCCGTTCGATCGGCTGCCGCCCGACTTGCAGCCGGTCCGCTTGTGGCTTGACGTGCGCCTTTGGGAAAAGTGGGAACCAGCCAAGACAGGCCCCGAGTCTCTCCTGTCGTGGCGGAGGGAATTCCTCAAGGAGTTCGAGGAGACGGACGCCGGCAAGGCGCCGCCGCTCGGAGATCTCCCTGTAATTGTATTGTCGGACGGTCCGGCCGCAACAGAATCCGAGCGCCAGTCTCGCAATGGGGCCGAGGCTCGTCTCGATTTCCTCAGTTCCAACAGTGTGCACATCACCGCGGCGGGGAGCGGCCACGAGATTCACCTGCATCAACCCGATTCCGTAGTGCAGGCGCTGGCGCGAGCCGTATCGGCGGTGCGGAGCGGGGTCCCGTTGTCTCGTCCTTAACTCCAAGAGCTTCGCGACAAACGTCGTAGCGCCTGGGAATATCAATGCCGAACAGTGCCCTTGCATCGACGGAACCATTCAAGTCCCGGATTTTCGCACTCGGAAAGTAAGCTTTGAATGATCCGTCAGTGGGATCGTTCTCCCGAAACGGGGTTCTGGGAAGTCGGCGGGGCAGCGCACACAGATCATTCGAACCTGTAACGGCCTCCCCTGAAAAAGATGCCCCCCGCATGACGTCATGGTTCAGAAGGCCGCGGAACCCAGAACGACGGATTCGGAACGAAAACTGCGCTTCCACGCCAGAACCTGGCCGGCCACCCTGCACTGCCCCAGTTGACGGGCACCCAACATCCCTGAGCGGATTTTAGTATTATGTTAAGGCCCATTCTCACAGGACGGCATGCGGCGTGGATCCAAACGCCATAGAGCTTCATAAGCTCTCTAACGGCAAGGAGCACTGGCCTCAGACTGGAGCGAGGATCAATGATTCACACGGGTCGTCATTTCTTGCAAATTCCGGGTCCAACCAACTGCCCGGATCGGATCCTTCGTGCCATGGATCGCCCGGTCATCGACCACCGCAGCCCGGAATTTGCTGAGTTGGCCTTGGAAATATTGGAAGGGATTCGCCCCATTTTCAAGACCAGCGGTCCCGTCATCATGTATCCCGGTTCGGGATCGGGCGCGTGGGAGGCGGCCATCGTCAACGCATTGTCCCCCGGCGACCGCGTCCTGATGTTCGAAGCCGGGCACTTTGCGGATCTTTGGCGGCGCATGGCACAAAGACTTGGGCTGGACGTTGATTACGTGCCCGGGAACTGGCGCCGAGGCGCTGACCTCAGTCAGCTCGTAGCGCGCCTCGCCACCGATGCGACGCACCAGATTAAAGCTGTGATGGCCGTTCACAATGAAACCTCGACGGGAGCGACCAGTCGCGTTGCGGAAATCCGAAACATCATGGACCGCTCGCATCACCCTGCTCTGCTGATCGTCGATGCCATCTCGTCGTTGGGAGCGATGGACCTTCGACACGACGAGTGGGGCATTGACGTCACGATTGCCGGCTCGCAAAAAGGGCTGATGCTGCCCCCGGGCATGAGCTTCAACGCGGTTTCCGAGAAGGCGCTCCGCGCCAATGAAACTGCTCGGATGCCGCGCGCCTACTGGGACTGGCAAGATATTCTGAAACAGAACAAGGCAGGATTCTTCCCTTACACGCCACCCACCAATCTCCTTTACGGTTTGCGGGAATCCATTCACTTACTCAAGGAAGAGGGCTTGGAGAACGTGTTTCGCCGCCATCAACGTCATGCGGAGGCCACCCGCGCGGCCGTGTCTCACTGGGGTCTTGAGATCGTTTGCGAGGTGCCGGAAGAGTATTCCAGCACGGTGACCGCGGTGTTCACTCCAGAGGGGCAAAACGCCGATCACCTCAGAAAAGTCATCCTCAACAATTTCGATTTGTCACTCGGCGGGGGACTCTCGAAGTTGCAGGGCAAGGCTTTTCGAATTGGCCATCTCGGCAGCTTCAACGACTTAATGCTGGTGGGAACACTCGGCGGGATCGAAATGGGACTTCGCCTCGCCGGTGTGCCGCATCGACAAGGCGGCGTGATGGCGGCGCTCGAATCCTTGGCGCCGTCGGCGACCGCCGTGCGACCGAAAACGATTTCGACCTGATCGGGGTTGCCTCGACTCGCGGAGGACCTCGCCCTGCGGCCGTCCTCGCGATGCTCCAGGTCTTGCTAATTTCCACTATGGACAAACTACCGCCGAGCTCACATGGAAAGCCGGTTGACGCATTTCGAGAAGCTCGCGCTCTCGAAAACGAGCTGCGCAAAAGCGTTCGTGGAGAAATCCGCTTCGATGCCGGGAGCCGGGCGCTCTACTCGTCCGACTCGTCGAACTACCGTCAAATACCCATTGGCCTGGTTGTACCCCGAGACGCCGACGACGTTATTTCAACCGTTGCGGCCGCACGAAAGTATGGAGCGCCTGTCTTGCCACGGGGAGCCGGGACGAGCTTGGCCGGACAGTGTTGCAATGTCGCCGTAGTGCTCGATTTCAGCAAGTACATGAATAAGGTCCTGGAGTTCGATCCGGAGGAGCGATCCGCCCGCGTCGAGCCCGGGGTGGTGCTCGACGTCTTGCGCAACCAGGCCGAAACGCATCGGCTCACCTTCGCGCCCGACCCTGCGACGCACAGCCGATGTACCCTGGGAGGCATGATCGGGAACAACTCCTGTGGTACGCACTCGATCATGGGAGGAAAGACCGTCGACAACGTCGAGGAACTCGACATCTTGCTTTATGACGGCACCCGGATGAAGGTGGGTCGCACGAGCGAGAGCGAACTCCAGTCGATTCTCACTGCGGGCGGCCGTCGCGCTCAGATTTACCGGGGCCTCAGGGAGATTCGAGACACCTACGCGCCGCTGGTGCGTGAACGATATCCTCGAATTCCGCGCCGGGTCTCCGGCTACAACCTCGACGAGCTCTTACCCGAGAATGGATTTCATGTGGCGCGCGCGCTGGTGGGGACAGAAGGCACGTGCGTTACGGTCCTTACCGCCCGCCTGAAGCTTATCGACAGTCCCCAAGAGCGCTGGCTCGCAGGGCTCGGCTATGACGACCCCTACATCGCGGCGGACGATGTTCCGCAAATTCTCGAGTTCGGCCCCATCGCCCTCGAAGGACTCGAGGGCAAGATGGTGGATACTCTGGCCAAGAAAGGCGTGGCGGGCGTCGAGCTGATGCCGAAAGGAGGTGGGATTCTCCTCGCCGAGTTCGGATCCAACGACGCAGGGGAAGCAGAAAGCCGCGCTCGCCGCATGATGGAAGGCCTTCGCCGCGGGGCGGGTGCACCCAACATGCGGCTCTACAGCAAGGCCGAAGCTAAAGCCGTTTGGCAGATACGTGAAGCTGGGCCACGCGGCGCGCAATTCATGCCCGGAGCGCCCTTGTTGTGGGAAGGGTGGGATGACGCTGCGGTGGCGCCGGAAAATCTGGGCGCCTATCTGCGCGACCTCCGCAAGCTTCTTGAAGAATTCGGCTACCAGGCCGGCTTTTACGGCCATTTTGGACACGGTTGCATCCACATGCAAATTAGCTTCGATCTGCTCAGTGAACCGGGCGTCCGTCAGTTCACCGAATTCCTCGACCGCGCTGCCGACCTGGTTATAAGTTATGGCGGCTCGCTCTCGGGAGAGCATGGAGATGGACAGGCTCGTGCGAGTCTGCTGCCGAAAATGTTCGGTCCCGAATTGATTCAGGCCTTTCGCAAGTTCAAAACCTTGTGGGATCCGGACGGAAAGATGAATCCGCACAAAGTCGTGGATGCGTATCTGCCCGCTGAGAACCTCAGGCTCGGCGCGGACTACCATCCCTTCGAAACCAGCACGCACTTCAAGTTCCCCGATGATGAGGGCTCGTTTTCAAGGGCCATGCTGCGCTGTATCGGCATCGGTGCGTGTCGAAAGGGCGACGCCGGTACGATGTGCCCCAGCTACCGGGCGACTCTCGAAGAAGAACACAGTACGCGAGGCCGCGCGCGCATGCTTTTTGAGTTACTTCAGGGAGAGATCGTGAAGGGCGGCTGGAAGGACGAACACGTGAAGGAGTCACTGGAATTGTGCCTCTCCTGCAAAGCGTGCAAGGGCGAATGCCCCGTTAACGTGGATATTGCCACGTATAAAGCCGAGTTCCTTTCCCACTACTACGAAAACCGGCTGCGGCCGCTCCGCGCTTACGCTTTTGGCTGGATCGACAAGTGGGCGCGACTGGGATCGATCGCACCCGACATCTTGAATGCGCTTATCAATGCGCCCGGCTTGAAACAGGCGTTCAAGAAGCTCTTGAGCATTCCCGCGGCGCGCCAGTTTCCCCGGCTGGCTCCCAGAACTTTCCGAAGTTGGGCCCAGAGCCATAGGATCCCGGTGACAGATGAAACCCTGCGCCCGCCGCTTCCATCGAGAGCCTCCTCACAAAAGAGGGTTCTGCTTTGGACGGATACCTTTACCAATTATTTTCATCCAGAGGCCGGCCAAGCCACGGTGGAAGTGCTAAGACACGCCGGATTTGAGCCGTGTATTCTCTCGCGACAACTGTGTTGTGGCCGCCCCTTGTACGATTTCGGAATGCTGGATGATGCCAAGTGCTACTTGCGCCGGGTCCTAGGCGCCCTGGAGGCCGAGATCCAAGCGGGCACCCCCGTGATCGTTCTCGAACCCAGTTGCGCTTCGGTGTTCCGCGACGAACTCTGCAACTTGTTTCCCGAAGATCCGCGGGCCGGCCAACTTCGCCGCCAAACGTTTCTTTTGAGTGAATTCCTCGAGCGTCAGGCGCCGGGATATGCTCCACCGCGGCTCGAACGCCGAGCCGTGCTGCACGGTCACTGTCACCAGAAAGCGCTCATGAAGTCGGCGGATGCTGGGTCTTTGCTGCGCAAAATGGGAATCGAACTGAGCGTTCCGGACTCGGGTTGCTGCGGGATGGCCGGCCCGTTTGGATTTGACGCCGAAAAATACGAGGTGGCCCAGGCGATCGGGGAGCGCGTGTTGCTGCCTGCCGTCCGCGCCGCCACACCCGACACCCTGATTGTGACGGATGGGTTTAGTTGCCGCGAACAGATCCTGCAAAGCACCGGACGACGCGCTTACCATCTGGCCGAGGTGCTGCAACTCGCGCTCGAAACCGTGCTGCCGGCTTCCCGGAAATAGGAAGCAGGCTGACAGCAGCGAATTTGCTCTGTGCAGTTTCAGGGGCGCGGTGAGTTTGACTGTAGGAAGGACACTTTGTTGATGCCCCAACATCCTTGTTGTGAGTTGTGATGGGGGCTGTCGGATCTGCCGAACCGCGATCATTTGGCCAGTCCCGTAGCATTGCGACCGTCAGCCTGAATATCTGGTTCGGTCTGGCCGGTTGCTTCAGACGCGTGAGTGGTCACGGGTCGCTTGGGGCGCTCGTCAACGTGGAGTTGAAAGATATCCGGTCGTGCGTAATGACCGACAACATCCAGATCGAATTTGCCCCGGATGATCTGCGCGAGATCGATTTCGGCGGTCAGAATCGCCTCGCCCTCCAGGTTAGGCCCCGCCAGAAAATTGCCGAACGGGTCGACGATGCAACTCCCGCCGCGAGTCACAACTGTGTTCGGATCGTCTCCAAAAACTGAACGATAATCGGCCGGGAAGTCGCGGCGCAGTTCGAATTGGTTACAGGAAAGCACGAAGCACCGCCCCTCGACAGCAATGTGGCGCATCGAAGCGATCCAGGAGTCGCGTGCATCAGCCGTAGGGGCGCAGTAGATCTCGATGCCCTTGGCGTACATTGCCGCCCGCATCAAGGGTAAATAGTTCTCCCAGCAGATCACTGCGCCGATCTTACCCAGCGGCGTGGGGAACACGGGCATTGTGGAGCCATCGCCAAAGCCCCACACCAGGCGTTCCGAGGCGGTCGGCATGACCTTGCGATGCTTGCCCAGGTAGCTGCCGTCTGACGCGAAGAACAAGACGGAGCAATACAGAGTGCCACGGTCTCTTTCGACGACGCCCACCACAAGGTAGATGCCGTGGCTTCGCGCAGTCCGCCCGAGGGCGTCGACGGCCGGACCGGGTACGTCCACACTGCTCTCCCAATACCGCCGAAAGTCCTCGCGACCTTGCTCGGAACGCGAGCCGCTTACAGCCCCGAAGTCGAGCCCTCTCGGGTAAACCGAAACAAACGCTTCGGGAAAGAGGACAAGCCGCGCGCCCTGGCTGGCCGCCTCACCCGAAAGTGCGTGAACTTTCTCAATTGTCCGCTCGCGATCGAACGCAACCGGAGCCGCTTGCACAACGGCCACTTTGAATCGACTCATTCCCGATTCCGTTTCTTTCGCTTGGTGATTCGCAGTATCCATAGTTTACCGATACCCAACGGATCGGAACACATATCATACCCCACGGAAGGCTGGACCACATCGTCGCGAGTGGAGACTGTCGGGGGGTGCCCTCTGAGGTCAGATTCGGGGAGACGCAATCAACTCATGCCGACGTACTGGGGACTGCGACATGCATGGGCCCCCCATCTCTGGGGAGAGTCGGCCCCGCCGTGCCGATGGCAGGTCAGGGACTCCCGTGGATTTTCCGAATGTAACAGAACTTAGCACGCCTTCTTGGAAAGCAAGACGCCCTTCCCACGCCGGAACGCCGCCGACACAACTAGCTCTGAGACGAGCCGACAAGTTAATACGCTCGCCCTTGGGCACCGCTGTCGCAAAAACGATGTTCAATTGATGGACAAAGATTGTCTACGTGTCGGTTGGCCGGGCGGCCAAACTCGCGGATGAAACTGCCAAGAAGGCCCCCGGGGTACGGATGCACATTTTGGTGCCTTACGCGAAGTCGAGATAACCCTCTCAAAACCATACACAAAAGACCTGCCCATCAAGTGTAACAGGTTAGGACTCCCCGAGAAAAACCACTATCGGACCCGGGATCTCTGCCCTCTCCTGGGAATCCATGCCGACTCTATCCGCTGGCGTTTCAAGACTGGCAAATACCCCGAGGTGCCCAGCGACGGCATGGGACGCCTCTTCACGCTTGCGGACATTGAGAGGATTCTCGCTATTACCGAAAACTTGCCGGGTTGCCGGAACCCTAACCAGGCCGGCAGTCCGTGAACCCTGCTCTCTCGTTTTGTAAGCTGGCGAACGTTCGAACGTACCGCAATTCAGCAGTTTTGGGCCAATGTTCCGGTTCTGCTCTCGGTTAGGCGCAAGAACTCTATTTTCGACAATACGGTCGTTCGAGGGTTGTTCTTGTCCTATCTCCCTTACACTTCGCCAGCTCCGGCTGCAAAAAGCGAGACAGCGCCCCGCTTTCAACCGGATGCGATGTTCACTCGCGTCCGAGACGCGTTGCCTTCCATCGAAATCACTCGCCGCCGCCTCAGGCAACTCGAAGCGATCCATCTCATCCGCGAGCAGCGCGAGTTCGGCCGGCAGGACTTGGGCTTCAATGCCCGGCCCTTCATCCTCTGCGGCATCCCCCTGCGCCGGCCTCCTAGCAGCCAACTCGTTCACGCACGGCGTAACGGCCGCTTCTCTCTCGAAGTCACGGCTCATCCTCG
>JBEKLY010000313.1:0-9317 GCA_050010015.1 Terriglobia bacterium | reverse complement strand
CCTACGACACAGCCGCCACCCGTCTCAACACACCCCCACTCCAGCGCCCAATTTCCCTCGTCTCGCCTCTCCTGCCTCCCGCCAGCCTCGCGCCCTCCCCCCACTGTCTGAATCACAGACCCGGTACTTAAGTGCACTTGACAAACATGTTGGCGGGTGGTATCTAACGCGTCAAGTTGCCATGACTGGCAGCTATTTTTCTCCAATTTATCTGCCTAAAGGGAGGACTCGATGAAACGCGCACTGGCTCCCCTCGCGGTGACGTTCCTGGCCTTTGCCGTCAGCGCCTTGGCTCAGGACACGGCAAACCTTGTTGGTACAGTCAAGGACTCAACCGGAGCTGTGATACCTGCAGCCAGAATCACGGTCTCTAACCCTGAAAAAGGTTTTACGCGGGCCCTGGTGAGTAATGCCGCTGGAGAGTATTCCGCGCCCAGGGTTCCCATCGGAGACTACGTGATTACGACGGAAGTGCCCGGGTTCCAGAAACTGGTGCGCTCCGGCGTCACGCTCGGTGTGGGTGAGACGCTGCGCGTGGACCTGACCTTGGTTGTGGGTCAAGTCAACCAGGAGGTGACGGTAGTGGCCGCGGGGGCGAAGGTTGAGACGGAAACGGCCGCTATTTCGGGAGTCGTCTCCGGAACGCAGATTGCCAATCTGAACCTCAATGGCCGCAACTTCGTGACCTTGGCGCTGCTGGTTCCGGGGGCCGTGGCGGACGATGGTCTGGACACCTCGCACGTGGGTGTGCTGGGAAACAACAATATCTCCTTCAACGGCGGCCGCATGCAATACAACAACTGGGAAGTCGACGGCGGCAACAATACCGATGAGGGTTCTGCCGGCACTTTTAATACTTATCCAAACCTCGATACCATCGCCGAATTCCGGATCTCCACTTCCAACTACGGCGCGGACATGGGCAAACACTCCGGCGCCACCATCGAGGTGGCGACGAAATCGGGGACCAAGGAATTTCATGGTGATGCCTTTGAGTACGTGCGGAACGACGTGTTCGATGCCAACCCGTGGGACATCAACCGCGCTTCGATCGGCAGCGTGGCGCCCAAGTCGCCGCTCAAGTGGAACAACTGGGGATACACTCTTGGCGGCCCCGTTTACATTCCGGGCCATTACAATTCGTCGAAATCGAAGACTTTCTTCTTCTGGTCGGAAGATTGGCGTCGATACCGCGAGGGCCAGACGGTGGGCGCCGGCGTGCCCACGATGCTGCAACGAGCAGGCGATTTCAGTGAATGCGATCCCAGTTCGGGCAACTACAATTCCGTCGTGGCTTCGGGTTGCGTGCTGCCGGTCGACCGTACGACGGGGAATGTCTATCCCAATGACAAAGTGACGGTCGATCCCAATGCACAGATCCTGCTGAATAGCCTCGTTCCATACCCGAACACCGGCCCTCAGGGGCACGAAAACGGCTATGTCACCGCCTCCAGTACAGCCACCAATTGGCGCCAGGAGCAGATCCGAGTCGACCAGAATGTCACCGACAAGACCCAGGCCTTCGTTCGCTGGACGCAGGATGCCTGGAACACGCTTGCGGTTCCGGCCCTCTGGACCAGCTCGTCTTCCGACACGATCAAGACGCCCTTCCTGGGTCCCGGCAAGAGCGCTGTGTTTCACCTCACCCACACCTTCAAACCGAACCTCATGAATGAGTTCGTGGTGAGCTATTCGGTGGATCACATCTCGCTCTTCAATCAAGCGGGCGAATCCTCGCCTGACCATTCCATCGATAAGCCGGCGAGTTGGACCGTAAACAACCTGTTTTCCGCCAACGCCTCGAACCCCCTGCTGCCTTCAATTTCTTTCAATGGCTTCACCGCCGATGCCGGAAACCATCCCTGGTTCAACTCGAATCCCATCGTGGACTTCAAGGACAACGTCGGCTGGATGCACCGCAATCACTCGGTGAAATTCGGTTTCTACCTGCAGGACTATCACAAGAACGAGCAGTTCGGCGCCAACACCCAAGGATTCCTCAACTTCGGCTGGGGCCCGCTTTCAACCGGCAACGGCCTGGCCGATATGGACTTGGGCACGATCGCTCAGTACACTGAAGGCACCATCAATCTCAACGGCGCCGCACTCGGCGGCTACCCGAAAGGCCATTGGAGCGGACATGAGTTCGAGCCTTATATTGAAGACGACTGGAAGGTGACAAAGAAGCTGACCCTGAACTTGGGGGTGCGGTATTACTACTTCCAACCCTTCCACGACGTATCCGCCACCAATATCGACTCGGCCTTCGTCCCCAGCGATTACAATCCCGCCGCCCAATCGCAAATAACCAACGACCCCATTCTAGGCCCGGTATTGGTGCCGGGAACGGGCTACAACTACACCGTCTACGGCAACGGCCTCTATGCCTGCGGGACGCATGGCGTTCCCAAAGGATGCTTCTTTGGGTCCAAACTGAACATAGCTCCGCGTTTAGGCTTTGCTTACGACCCGTTCGGTACCGGCAAGACAGTGATCCGGGGCGGATACGGCATCTATTATGAGATGGGCAACGGCAACGAATCCAATGCCGAAGGCGGTGAAGGCAACCCGCCCGTGTCCCTGGGGCCGAGCGCTTACAACCTGCAAAGTTACAGTGCCATTCAGCCCATCAACTCGCCATCGGAGGAGCCCATCGGTCCGGGCGGGTACACGGCCATCCCACTGCACCAAAAGTGGCCAAGCGTGCAGCAATTCAGCCTGGGCATCCAACACGAGTTCCCCGGTAACAACATCCTGAGTGTCGGCTATGTCGGCAGCTTGGGCCGCCATTTGGCGACGGCGCTCAATATCAATCAGGTGCCGCTGGGGGGCGGAAACGTGAACGTTCCGTCGCTCGCCGGGACGGTGGGCTGCGGCGCCAACGGCAACTGTGACATCGAGAATACGCTGATCGGACCAGGGGGCAACTCGACGGTGTTTTTCGTACCCTACCGCGGCTACGGCTACATGACCGGCAAGCAAAACACTGCCGTCTCGAATTACAACTCCCTCCAGATCTCGATGCGCCATGATGTGGGTCACGGGCTCACATTCCAGGCGGCCTATACGTGGGCGCACTCCATCGACAATTCCACTTCCACTTACTTCTCGACCGGCATTGACGACAATACGGACCTGTCGCGCTGGAAGGCAACTTCGGACCTGAACCGCGCACAGGTGGTGGAAATGAGCGTTATCTACGAGATGCCTTTCTTTAAACATGCCTCGAGCGCCGTGAAACGCCAGGCGCTGGGCGGCTGGACCGTCAGCGGTATCCCCAGCTTCTATACGGGCGAGCCTGTGAACTTCATCACCTGCGGCATCACCGACCCCGTGAGTGGCCTCGGCTATGCCACAGGAGTGGGCGGCGGCTCGATGTGCAACACGCTTGGTCCCGTGAAGATCAAGAAAGGGGTCTATGACGATCCCACCTACGGTCCTACGCCAAGCTGGGTCGATCCCTCGATGATAAGCCAGATCACGTTTCCCCAATTGCGCGCCGATCATGAGCCCGGCATGTTCGGGTACATGGGACGGAACGCGCTCACCAGCCCGGGAGTGAACAACTGGGACCTGGCGCTGCTCAAGAACTTCTCTACTCCCTGGTTTGGAGGCGAACACTCCTCGCTTCAGTTTCGCTGGGAGACGTTCAACACCTTCAATCACTCCCAGTTCGGCGGCGTCAGCGTTTGGTGCAGCGGACTCACCGCTCCGGGCGAACCCTGTACCGGCCCGAACAACATCGGCAACGGCGAAATCAGCTACGCACGGTCGCCGCGCATCATGCAGTTGGGGCTGAAGCTGATGTTCTAAGAACAGTGCAGTGTGGCGAGTAGGGGTGGCCTTGTGGCCGGCCCCTAACGCTTAGTCGCATCCAAAGGGGTGTTTTACACCGGGAACTGGAAGGGCGGGGCTGAAGTCCCGCCCTTCCGAGGATCGTGAACAATTCCGCTTAATAGTCCAACTAAGCACTCGCAGGCTGCGGAAAAATGTGGCGAAACCTTCACCCTTTATCCCCGCAGGGGATGGATTGAGTAGCCGGGGGCAACGCCCCCGGAAGACGCCCCCGCGACGAGCCGACCCTGAAAGGGTCGATTCCCCGCGTTTCGAGCGGCCCTGCGCCATGTGACCCGTTCAGGGTCAGGATCCTAAGGGTTTCGCTTTCCGGGGGCGTTGCCCCCGGCTACTATCTTTTGCCATTTCAGGGCATTCGAGACAGTGCGTTTTTCCGCAGCCTGCCAGCGTATCCCGCGGCATTCTGGGGCCATGAGGCCGCCCCTATAAGCCGAGTTTGGCCAGGACCTCAGGCGGGCAACCCTCCCAGTCAGCCACCATGGTGTTTCCAAGGTAAGGCAAGTCTTTCACGCCCATTTTGCTGGAAAAGAAACCGCTCACCACCAGGTCGCGCAGATCGTTGAAGAAGGCCACCCCGTGGGCGTCCTGGGGCGCTGCCTTGGCGGGGTAAGCGATGCGGTCGAGAATCTGCTTTCGCTCGGCATCGGAGCAATCCACGAAGTCGTGGTTGAAAAGCCGGTTGCACTCCACATCCAGCCAGGTAAGGCCTCCCTGGATTTCCGCCAGCAGGTCGCCGCGCCGGAGGTCGAGCCAGGCGTCGATGAACTCGGGCACACCTGCCTGAGTGGCGCCACCCGTGCGGTCGTCGGCGGGGATGATCAGGTCGCTCAGGAGGCAGATGGTTTTCCACTCGCGCTCGTCCAGAATCTTGCGCTTATTGGCTGCTTCGGTCGGGGCCGCCGACGGGGCTGGCGCAGCGGAGAGCCAGTGCTTCCGCTCCGCGACGCCGGCGGATGAGACGGGCACAAGCGCTGAGGCGGGGATGGCTGTCAGGGCCTTTAGCAGCGCGCGCCTTTGGCGTTTCTTTTCGTCAGATTCCATGGTCCCCACGCATTCCAGATTTCAAATTTCAGATCTCAAATCGCTCGCTAATCGACAACGCTAATCAATCCCCGACACCATGCAGTGATCCGTCGACAATCAACCATCGACAATCACAAGTTCCGCTTCTTCACCTGGTCCGCGATGTATTCGCTGGTGCGCCAGGCTAATGCCAGGATCGAGAGCGTCGGATTCTTGTCCGCGTTGCTCACGAACGGCGCGGCGTCCGTAACGAACAGGTTCTTGCAGTCCCAAGCCTGGCAATGCTCATTTAAAACAGACGTGCGCGGGTCATTACCCATTCTGACAGTACCCACTTCGTGAATGATCTCACCGCCTTTGCTGATTCCCCACTGCGCCTCAGCGTCTGAGGATTCGATCACTTCGCCTCCCGCCTTGCGAATGATCTCCTGAAAGGTCTCTTGCATGTGGCGCGCTTGAAGAATCTCGTCATTACTCCACTTGAAGTGGAATTTCAGGACGGGGATCCCCCATTGGTCGACGACCTGATCGTCCCGCTCGCAGTAACTATCCTGGTTGGGAATCATTTCACCCCGGCCTGAAAAGCCCACGAAGGCCCCGTATAGCTTGCGGCACCCGCGCTTCAGCTCGAGGCCATAGCCGCCTCCCAGAAATCGCTCCGAATGCGCAAGAATGCCGGCCGAAGGCATCTCCCGCCCGCCGCCGAATTCGATGTGGTAGCCGCGCGCGAAAGGGAGCTGGTTCTTGAATTGCTTGTCATAATTCCACCAGGGCATGTAGAGATGCATGCCGCCGGTGCCGTCCTCGTTGTGCGGCGGAAGGTCCATGAGAGCCGGGATAAAGCCCGCGACATCGGAGCCCACGGTGTCCATCAGGTATCTGCCTACCTGGCCGCTGGAGTTTGCCAGCCCTTTGGGAAATTGGCGAGGGTTCGAGTTCAGCAGCAGGCGAGCCGTCTCGCAGGCGCTGGCCGCGAGCACCACAATTCTGCCGCGCGCCTGGATCTCCCGCCGCGTCTTCTTGTCGATGTACGAAACGCCGCTGGCCAGGCCCTCGGCGTTCACCAGGACCTCGCGCGCCATGGCGTCACAGCGAACCTCGAGGTTCCCTGTGGCGAGAGCAGGGGGAAGAAGCACCGTCGGCGAGGAGAAATTCGAAAACGTTGCACAGCTTCGGCCGCACTGCCCGCAGTAATGGCACGCGGGCCTGCCGTTGAGTGGCCGGGTCAGGATGGATAGCCGGGAAGGGACACAGGGGATGCCGAGCCCTCGACACGCTTTCTGGATCAGCAGCTCGTGGCAGCGCGGCTTGGGCGGCGGAAGAAACTTGCCGTCGGGAGTGTTTTCGAGATTCTCCGCGCTACCGAAAACGCCGATCAGTTCTTCCGTCTTGTCGTAGTAAGGCGCCAGATCGTCGTAGGTAATCGGCCAATCGAAGCCTTTGCCGTCCCGGCTGTAAGGCTTGAAGTCATACGGCCCCATGCGCAGAGAAATGCGGCCCCAGTGATTCGTCCGGCCGCCCAACATCCGCGAACGCCACCACAGCCAGTCACTGCCCGGCGCGTTCGTGTAAGGCTCGCCCTCCATGTGCCAGCCTCCCACTGAGGCCAGGTAATAGCCGAAAGGATGCGAGGGGGTGGAAGCGTCGTGATAAGGGGCGTCGTAATTCCAGCCGAACATCTTGGACTGCTTGGCGGTGTCATACCAGCTTCCCGCTTCGAGCAGCAAGCACTTCGCTCCTGCCTTGGAGAGGACGTAGGCTGCCATCCCTCCCCCGGCTCCGGAACCCACAATGATGGCGTCGTATACTTTGGGACTGGCGATGGTCTGTGGCACTGTCGAAGAAACCTCGTGTGGATAGCCCTAAGCAACAATTTTATCACGGCGGGGCAGGGCCGCGATTACAAATTCCAGATGCAAAATTCAAGAGTGGGCTCGCGCCATCCTTGCAAAATACTATAATTTGGTGATGCCAATGAAACCCCGGCTCGAGACTTGTTGGAACCTGACACCTCGCGAAGCGACGCGTCTTCAGGAAAGCTTGCGGGAGCGGGTGGAACTCGAGGACGACTTTGGGGAGATTCGTTACGTGGCAGGCGCGGACATGGCGTTTGATCCCGCGACGGATGTGGCATTCGGCGGGGTGATTGTTTATCGCTTGCCGGGTTTGGAGGAAGTGGAGCGGCGCATGGCGCGGCGGAAGCTGCGCTTTCCGTACGTTCCCGGGCTGCTGTCCTTCCGCGAGTGCCCTGTCCTGCTGGCGGCTTTTGCCAGGCTCAAGGCCGAGCCGGACCTTATCCTGATCGATGGCCAGGGGTACGCCCACCCGCGACGCCTTGGCATTGCATGCCACATCGGTATACTTTTTGACAAACCGACGATTGGATGCGCCAAGTCGCGGCTGGTGGGCGAACACGATGAGCCCTCCCGCAGCGCCGGCTCGACAGCCCCGTTGATGCTGGACGGCGAGCAGATCGGAGTGGTGTTGCGGACGCGGGACGGCGTGCGACCCATCTACGTCAGTACGGGGCATAGGGTGTCGATCGATTCCGCCGTCCGTCTGGTCGAGCAGTGCACGGATGGCTTCCGCATCCCCAAGCCTACGCGCGAGGCGGACCACTACGTGCGCGATCTGCGCCGGTCGTATCAGAGGAGTCGGGAGTCGATAGTCGGGAGTCGAGAGTAAAGGAGCACCACCCGTTAGAGTCCTCCTTTGGGAAGGTGCAAAAGAACCAGCAGTCTGTCGTCCTGGGCAGAGACTTCATGATCCTTCGGCTCACTGCCGGTGACGAAAATGCCCTCTCCCCCTTGGGGGAGAGGGTGGCTCGCGACGGCGCATTCACCAGCCGGCGCGAGTCGGGTGAGGGGGCCCGGGTTCGCCAACTTCCTGGCAGTGAAATATCTCCGCAGTTTCGTAAGGTGCAGCGACTTACGAACAACTGCAGCGATCCTTCGCTGCGCTCAGGATGACACCTCTCGAGTTCCTTTCCGCCCACCCTGAGGAGGGGAATTAACCGGGGGAGCATTTTCAAGCGCTTCAAAATGCGGTAAGGTTAACCAAGAGGCGGCTTTGCGCCGATATGGGCCAAGATAAACTGCAACCCATCTGGTAAGGCAGGTTCGCCGCCACCAAGGGCGTTTGGGAGCTTGAGATGGAAAATGGCGTCAGCGTTCAATTCAATACTGCGGCGGTTCGCGAGAAGTCCCAATTGATGTCGGCCTCAGAGATCGACCGTACGGTGGTGCGCCTGGCCCATGAAATCCTGGAGCGCAACAACGGCCTGGATGGGTTGGTTCTGGTCGGAATCCGGCGCCGTGGAGTACCGCTCGCCGAGCGTTTGGCGCGCAAGATGGCGGAGATTGAGAGGAGCACGCCGCCGGTTGAAACACTGGATATCACTCTATACCGTGACGACCTGTCAAGTGTGGATCAGAAGCCCGTGGTTCAGCCCTCCGCGCCGTTTTCGGTGGAGGCCAAGACCGCAATCCTTGTGGACGACGTGCTTTACACAGGCCGAACCACGCGCGCCGCGCTGGATGCGCTTCTCGAACACGGGCGGCCTCGGCGAGTGGAATTGTGCGTCTTGATCGACCGGGGACATCGGGAGCTGCCCATTCAGGCGAATTACGTGGGCCGGGTGGTGCAAACAACCGACAACGAAATCATCGAAGTCCGCCTTCGCGAAGTGGACAACCAGGACCGCGTCATGCTTTGCGAGCGCGCTTAGCGAAGCATGCTATCCACAGATTTCGCAGATTTCACAGAGGTGGAAAAGCAGTGGCTAGTGCCTAGTGACGGATGTGGTGCGGGCGTCCCGCCCGCAGTCGCGGGAGCGTCCCGCTCCCGCGCACGGGCAGAGCCTGTCCTGAGCGTAGCGAAGGAATCCCCGCGCCACGATTTTCAGAGCGAAGGATCTGTGCAGTTCGTCTCAGCGTGCAACATCCGTAGCGAGGGAGTGCTATGCAATATCCCGTTAGACCCGAAGATGTGAAGCTGATTCAGGGGCGCAGCAAGGGGCTGCAAATCATGTGCGACTGCGGCTGCGTCAACTTCAATTATCTTGACCCGCAGGATCCCGTGTGGCGCTGTCGCAACTGCCAGCGAGTTTTAAGCCTCGATTTCCCCCGCCTGATGGAGAAGGCGCTCAAGGCAGTGCCTAGTGCTTAGTGGCTAGTTGGCGAAGCCCGCAGTTGGGGTTCCATTAGAAGTCGGTCGGTTGTTGTTGGGGAGTGCTGAACAGCGCCAGTAAGCCAATGGACAGTCTAAGGATTAGAAGCTGATTCGAAACCCTCTGTACACGATCGCTTCGAGTATGGGCGACCGCGCGTGAAGCCGTGCTCCCCGGAGGGGAGCGAATTGAGTAGCCGGGGGTGAAACCCCCGGACAAGGCCCCACACCCCGCCTTCGGCACCCCTCTCCCCGCCGGCGGGGAGAGGGGA
>JBEKLY010000312.1:0-9379 GCA_050010015.1 Terriglobia bacterium | reverse complement strand
CCTGCCACAGACGCGCCGTGAGATCCAACGCCTCCTGTTCACCTGGACCGGACATTGTGCGTATTGTGGTAGCAAAATTCGCAAGCGAAAGCGACCGCCTTGACTTAACGTAGTAGTACTAGTGGACCTGCGGAGACTTGCTCGGTTATCGTCACGAGTGGTCGTGGGTATTCCGACCGCCCAAAGGACTGAAAATCCCGTGCGTCGTCACCCCCGCGGAAGCGGGGGCCCACTGTCAGTCTCGAGCACAATGGATTCCCGCTTTCGCGGGAATGACGTCATTTTCGCGAGTGCGCTTCGTGGCATTGCGACCCGACAAATCGGGATATGAAGTGTGATTGGCGCAGAGACTCATTCGTGCTACACTATGAGAGTGAGCTGGGTGGTATCCGCTAAGCTCGCGCCGTCTTAGGTATGCTCCGATTCAAAAAATGGGGGACATGACAGGGTCAAGGCTCATCGCCTGAGGACGCCTGGTAAAGGCTTCCATTGCGAGTTGGCTCGACGGGTTGGTTGGGAACCTGTTTGTCGCGTATCCTGCAACGGTTATCTGCCGCGCAAGGCTTGCTCCCATCCTCTTACGACACTATCATGAATGCCTGGCTCCAAGTCCTGAATTATCTTAAGACAAAGGTCAACACGCAGAGCTACCAGACCTGGTTAAGGCCTACCCGGTTCAGCCACGTGGACAAGGAAGCAATTGTCGTCTGCGTTCCGAACCGCGAGTTCCAGGAGTGGATTCAGGATAACTACGCATCATTTGTCGCTGAGGCCCTGCAGCATCTCAACATGGGGATCACGGAGATCCGCTATGTTCTCGGTGAAAACGCAGAGAAGAAGGGTGCGGGCGGCGACGCCGCGAAACCTCTGCAAAGCAAACTGGACTTCGACTCCGTCGACCACTTACTCAATCTCAAGTACACTTTTGACACCTTTGTAGTGGGCTCTTGCAACCAATTCGCTCATGCTGCCGCCCACGCCGTTGCACAGCAGCCGGCTAAAGCCTACAACCCGCTCTTCCTCTACGGAGGAGTTGGCTTGGGCAAAACGCATCTCATGCAAGCGGTAGGCCACACGATCAAGCATAACTGGAAAGAAATGCGATTGGCCTACGTTTCCTCAGAAGCTTTCACCAACGATGTCATCAACTCCCTGCGGAATGACCGCATGTACTCCTTCCGGGAAAAGTACAGAAACGTCGATGTGCTGCTCATGGACGACATCGAGTTCATCGCGGGCAAGGAACGTACCATGGAAGAATTCTTCCATACGTTCAACGCGCTCTACGAGGCTCAGAAGCAGATTGTGATATCTTCCGACTGCCCGCCAAAGGACATCCCTGGTTTGGAAGAGAGGCTGCGCTCCCGCTTTGCCTGGGGCCTGCTCGCTGATTTGCAACCGCCCGATCATGAAACGAAGCGTGCCATTCTGGACAAGAAATGCGAAGCGATACCGGTTACTCTACCCGAAGAGGTCAGCGATTTCATCGCGCGCAAGATTCGGTCCAGCATCCGCGATCTCGAGGGGGCGCTGACGCGACTGGTGGCTTACTCTTCACTCACCGGAGCCGAGATTTCCCTGTCTATGGCGCAGCAGGTACTGAAGAACTTGGTCGATCTCGGCGAACGCCGCGTCTCCATCGAGATTATCCAGCGCGCCGTGTGCCAGGAGTTCGGCTTGTCGCTCCCTCAGTTGCGCTCCAAGAACAACAGCCGGCCCGTGGCCTACCCTCGACAGGTGGCAATGTACCTTGCCAAGGAGCTCACGACTGCATCACTGCCGGAAATCGGCAGGCAATTCGGCGGGAAACATCACACAACTGTGTTACACTCTATTAATAAGATTGCGGCATTGCGCCAGTCGGACAGAGATTTGAACAGGCTTCTCAACAGGCTTCGCGATAGTCTCAGTTGAACTTAGCGGCTTTGGAAAGATGTTCATGATGAGAAAACATGTGAATTTCTCCAGGCTGCCCGGCAGCGCAGCGAAATTCACAGCCCAGAGAATTCGATTCACAGGACGTGTATCTGTAAGGGGATGTCGGCCAGAGGCTTGCACACTTTTCCACACTTGCACAGCTCCTACTACTAAGAACACTTCCTGATAGGATACTAATGAGATGGATTTCTCTATCGAAAAGTCTAGCATCTTAAAAGAACTGGCTCTCACTCAGGGAGTGGTTGAGAAAAAGACGACCATTCCTATTCTCTCTAACCTGCTGATTGAGGTAGAGGCGGAGAATCTCAAAATCAGCGCCACCGATCTTGACTTGGGGGTGTGTTGCAATTGTCCTGTGAAAGTAAAGACGCCGGGCTCCGGAACCATTCCTGCCAAGCGTCTTATTGAGATCGTGCGCTCGCTTCCGGAGGCCGAGGTTCATTTCAAAGCGCTCGAAAACCACTGGGTCCAGGTAACGTGTGAACGCTCGTCATTTAAACTCGTGGGGATGGCAAAGGACAATTTCCCGATGCTGCCGGTCGTCCCGCCGTCATTGGCTGCACTCCCTGCGAATGTGCTTGCGACGGCCATCCAGAAAACGGTCTTTGCCATCTCGAATGAGGAGTCTCGTTACACTTTGAACGGAGCTCTGTTGCTGCTCAGGCCCGCGAGCGTGGCGATGGTGGCGACGGATGGGCACCGGCTCGCCTTGATTGAGCGCGACATCGAGGTTGCAGGGCTTAAGAATGAGCTGAAATTGCTAATCGCCAAAAAGGCGATGGGCGAGCTTGTGCGCTTGCTATCGGAAGGGGATGGCGAGTTGCCGGTCAGCATATCGAAGGACGAAGGCCACCTCTTCTTTTCCCTGGGCCAACGAGTGCTGATTTGCCGCATGCTGACGGGTCAATTTCCAAACTATGAGGCGGTGCTTCCTCGCGAGAACACTCGCATCCTGCAACTTGAGAAGGAAAGCATTTCGGCGGCAGTGCGTCGTGTTGCCTTGCTTGCTGACGAGCGCTCGCGGGCCGTCCGGATTCACTTGGAGAACGGACAACTGGAAATATCCTCGTCGAGCGGGGAATATGGCGAGGCCCGCGAGGTTCTTGACACGACCTACCAGGAAGAGGCCATGCAAATTGGCTTCAACTATCAGTACTTGCTGGACTTCTTCAATGTGGTGGAAGGCGCTGGAAAGATCTCCCTGGAGCTGAAGGACGAGCAGAGCGCTGGCCAGTTTAGGCCGGTTGACGGCGGGGCGTACCGGTATCGCTATGTGGTGATGCCCATGCGAATTTAGGCGCCTCTTAACGGCGAAGCCTGTCATTCCCAGCCCTTCGCTGTCATCCTGAGCGCAGCGAAGAGCTCGGAATGACAGGCTTCGGTGAAAGTTCTGAAGTGCAATGCGAGAGACCTCATATTGGAAGTGATCGAACGAGAGAGTGTCGATAATTCTGTCGAGTGGTTGTCACCCATCATGGGACAGTGAAGTGGAGCCGGCGGGGAGACGCTTTCTCTGCCGGCTTTTTTTGTGGAAGGGAATAGTACGGGAGGTTAATGGAACACGTGAGCAAGCAGAATCCTGGAGAGCCTAAAGGAGCCCCGGCCTACGACGCCGCCGGCATCACGCACAACGTTGGCGATAAGATTGAGATGTCCGGAGCCCCGGCGTACGACGCTGCCAGCATCAAGGTGCTAGGGGACTTGGAGGCCGTGCGCAAAAGGCCGGCGATGTACATCGGATCGACGGGCCTCATGGGACTGCACCACCTGGTGTGGGAAGTGGTGGACAATTCGGTTGACGAGGCGGCGGACCACCACGCCGATCGAATCGACGTCACGGTTCACAGTGATAACTCCGTGACGGTTGTCGACAACGGGCGCGGTATTCCGGTCGATTTACACAAAGAGGAAGGGCGATCAGCGGCGGAAGTGGTGATGACTGTTCTCCACGCCGGCGGAAAATTCGACACCAACAGCTACAAAGTCTCGGGCGGTCTGCATGGCGTTGGCGTTTCGGTGGTCAATGCTTTGTCCGAACGGCTGGATCTGGAAATTTGGCGTGACGGCTACACCTGGGAACAGTCCTACGAGCGCGGCAAGCCTATCCAACCTCTGAAGCGGGCGGGCAAGACAGAACGCCGCGGGACCAAGATTACCTTCTTGCCTGACGCCAAGATCATGGAAACGGTCGAGTTCAACTACGATACCTTGGCCCAGCGCCTGCGTGAACTTTCTTTCCTGAACAAGGGCCTTACCATCCGCCTGAAGGACGAACGCACCGACAAGCAGGCGGAGTTCCACTACAACGGTGGAATCATGGAGTTCGTGAAGCACTTGAACAAGAACAAAGAGGTGCTCTCCGCTACGCCAATTTACGGCGAGGCGGACCGCGACGACGTCCACATGGAGTTTGCCCTCCAGTACAACGACGGCTACGCGGAGTCGGTCTTCTCCTTTGCCAATAATATCAACACCGTGGACGGCGGCACCCACTTGTCGGGTTTCCGCTCGGCGCTCACCCGAGCCATCAACCAATACGGCCAGAACCAGGGCCTTTTCAAGGATGTGAAGGAGAACCTCCAGGGTGAAGACGTCCGCGAAGGTCTCGTAGCCGTGGTCAGCGTCAAGCTGCCCCAACCTCAATTCGAAGGTCAGACCAAAGGAAAGCTCAATAGCGACATTCAGAGTTTAGTAGCCAGCTTCGTCTACGAAAAGTTGATGGAGGCTTTCGAGAAGAATCCGGCCATAGGCAAGAAGATCTGCGCCAAGGCCATCGACGCTTCACGCGCCCGCGAGGCTGCCCGTAAGGCGCGGGAGTTAACGCGTCGCAAAGGCGCCCTCGATTCCGGCGGGCTGCCAGGCAAGCTCGCCGATTGCCAGGAGCGGGATCCGGAACGCTGCGAACTCTTCCTGGTCGAGGGTGACTCAGCCGGCGGCTCCGCCAAGCAAGGGCGCGACCGCCGCTATCAGGCCATCCTGCCGCTAAGAGGCAAAATCCTTAACGTCGAAAAGGCGCGCTTCGACAAGATGCTTGGCCATGAAGAGATCCGTGCCCTCATCACAGCGCTCGGCACCGGCATCGGCAAGGACGACTTCGACGTCACCAAACTGCGCTATTCGAAAATCATCATCATGACCGATGCCGATGTGGACGGATCCCACATTCGCACCCTGCTGCTCACCTTCTTCTACCGCCAGATGCCGGAACTCGTGGAGCGCGGCCACGTCTATATCGCTCAGCCGCCACTCTACTTGATTAAGAAGGGAAAGTCGCTGCGCTACATCCGGGACGAGAAGGAGTTTCGCCGCGAAATTATGCGCCGGGCCACCGAAGACCACATCGTCGAGGTCGGAGACGGCAAGAAGACAAAGCTCGAGGGAGGCGATCTAACAAATTTCCTGATGGCGCTCGCCGAGTACGTAGAGCTGTTTGACAAGCTCGAGAAACGGATTGGTGATGACCGCCCGGTTAACGCCATGCTGAAAGCCGAACTGGGCAAGAAGATGGAGTTCGAGAACAAGGATAAACTCGAGTTAGTTGCCAAGGAGCTCAAAGCGGAAGGGTTCACCTCTCACATGCGCCTCGATGAAGAGCACAACCTTTACACTTTGGCCTATTCGAGCGAGACGCTGGGCGAGCGCACCATTGATTGGGATCTCGTCTCGAGCGCCGACTATAAGCGCCTCCTCGACCTCCACCGGCGCGTCCGCGAATACGATAAGCCCCCCTTCCTCATGTCCACGAACGGCACCCAGTTAACCATCGAAGACCGCCGGCAACTTCTCGAACACGTCATGGCACAGGGGAAAAAAGCCTTCACCGTGCAGCGCTTCAAGGGCCTGGGAGAAATGAATCCCGATCAACTCTGGCAGACCACCATGGACGCCGAACAGCGCTTCCTCCTCCAGGTCAGAGTCGAGGACCAGGTCGAGGCCGATTCCATCTTCACCGTCTTGATGGGCGACGTCGTCGAACCCCGCCGCCAGTTCATCGAAGATAACGCGCTGGACGTGAAGAACCTGGATATCTAGTGTTGCGTCCCAGAAGGTTGTTGAACATGTCAGCCCGCGCAGCGGGCGTAAGCTAGTAGCCCACGGCGCAAGCCGTGGGTTCGTGAGGCCCTCCCTCACCCCCGTCCCCTCTCCCGCCCGAGCGGGAGAGGGGTGCCGAAGGCGGGGTGAGGGCCGTCCAACCCAGGGCTCACGCCCTGGGCTACTTTATGCCGCCCCTGACGGGGCTGCTGACGCGTGGCCGAATCGTCTCGACTTATTTTGCGAATTATTGGGACTCGACACTAGCGTTGCGAATATGGGGTCCATATTGAATCAATAGCCCTCTCCCATGGGGAGAGGGCGTCTCACTCCGGCGTTTTCGCCAGCCGGATTGAGACGGGTGAGGGGTCGCTTCCCGCCGATTCGCGGGTCCCGCTCGATCACAAAATCAGCTACAATAGAGGATTGAGCATTCGACGCTGAACACACCGTCTGGCCGATGACGCTGACTTCACAACACAAGCCGTTCAGGAGAAAGGGCACAAAGCGGCTATCGACGCTGAAACGGCGAATTGCACGCGCCCAGCAGTGTCTTCGACGGTTCGTCAAACCGGGACGCTCCCTTGTTGACGAACTGATCGCCGAGCGGCGAGAGGCGGCCCGGAAAGAGTGAGGCGCCGATCCTGTCATTCTGAGCGAAGCGAAGAATCTCTGCAGTTGGTTTGTTTTCGAACCGCGGAGATCCTTCGTTGCGCTCAGAATGACAGTGAATGGACCCCGAATAAAAGGCGAAACAGGGAGTTCGATTAATGGGTGACCAAGAACTTTTCAAGCCGTCGCGGGAAATCCCGGTCAACATCGAAGACGAGATGCGCAAGTCGTACCTCGACTACGCGATGAGCGTGATTATCGGCCGGGCGCTTCCCGACGTGCGCGACGGCCTCAAGCCGGTGCACAGGCGCATTCTTTACGCCATGTACAAAGAGGGGAACACTTCCGACAAGCGCTACATCAAGTGCGCCGGCGTGGTCGGAGAAGTAATCAAGAAATATCACCCCCATGGCGACGCGGCGGTTTACGACACCCTGGTGCGCATGGCGCAGGACTTCAACATGCGCTACCTGCTCATCGACGGGCAGGGCAACTTCGGTTCCGTAGACGGCGATCCACCGGCGGCCTACCGGTACACCGAATGCCGCCTGGCTCGCATTGCGGAAGAACTGCTGGCGGATATCGAAAAGGACACCGTGGACTTCACGCCCAATTTTGATGAGTCCACCGAAGAGCCCCTGGTTCTTCCCACGCGCGTGCCGAACCTGCTGATCAATGGCTCTGACGGCATCGCGGTTGGCATGGCGACCAAGATCCCGCCGCATAACCTGACGGAAATTATCGAAGCCACCATCCTGCTGATCAACAAGCCCACGGCATCGCTCGAGGAAGTGCTCTCGCTTGTTCCCGGTCCCGATTTCCCTACTGGCGCGTACCTCTACGGCAAGAGCGGAATCAAGTCCGCCTACGAGACCGGCCGCGGGCAGTTCACCATGCGAGCCAAAGCGGCCATCGAGCGGCCCACCAAGGACAAGCAGCAAATCGTCATCACCGAGATCCCGTTCCAGGTGAACAAGTCAAAAGTGATCGAGCGCATCGCGCAGCTCGTTCAAGACAAGAAGATCGAAGGCATCTCCGACGTGCGCGATGAGTCCGACCGCGACGGGATGCGCATTGTCGTGGAATTAAAGCGGGGCGAACAAGTGCCGGAAGTTGTTTTGAACAACCTCTACAAGCACACCCAACTCCAGGAAAACTTCGGCATGATCATGCTGGCCATTGTCAACGGCCAACCGCGCACCCTGCCGCTCGTCGAAGCTCTCCAACTCTTCATCGATCACCGCGTGACGGTGGTGCGGCGGCGCACGGCTTACGATCTGCGCAAGGCACAGGAGCGCGCGCACATTCTCGAGGGGTTCCTCAAGGCGCTTCAGCACCTCGACGCCATCATCAAACTCATTCGCGCCTCGAAGACGCCCGCCGAAGCGCGCCAAGGCCTGATTGTAAGCTTCGAGTTCACCGAGCGCCAGGCCCAGGCCATTCTCGAGTTGCAGTTGCAGCGCCTGACGGCCATGGAGCGCGACAAGATTCAGCAGGAATACGACGAGCTGCAAAAGAAGATTGCCGAGTACCAGGAAATTTTGGCCAGCGAAAAGGCGCTGAAGAAAGTGATCGTGAACGAGTTGAAGGAAATCCAGAAGGATTACGGAGACATCCGGCGAACCGAAATCATCGAGGAGCAGGCGGAAATCAAGCTCGAAGACCTGATTGCGATTGAGGACGTGGTGATCACGGTGTCGCATTCGGGTTACCTGAAGCGCACCCCGCTGAGCATTTATCGCCAGCAGGGACGCGGCGGCAAGGGACGCCAGGGAATGACGACTCGCGACAACGATTTCGTCGAGCACCTCTTCATCGCCTCCACCCACAGCTACATCCTGGTGTTCACCAACACTGGCAAGATGTATTGGCTGAAGGTTTACGAAATTCCGGATGTGAGCGCTGCGGGCAAGGGCAAGAATGTGGTCAACCTGGTGAACCTCGCCTCCGGCGAGAAAGTGGCGGCGGTGCTCGTCGTCCGGGAATTGCCGGACGAACCCGTGGATGTAACGATCGACGGCGTGACGTATGCCAAAGAGGGTTACGTGATCTTGGTGACGCGCCTGGGCCTGATCAAGAAGACGCGCCTCGCGGAATTCTCGAATCCGCAATCTCGCGGAATCATCGCCATGAAAATTGAGGAAGGCGATGCACTGATCCGCGCTGCTATGACCTCCGGCCGCGACACGATTTTCCTCGCCTCCCATGAGGGCATGGCGATCCGCTTCCCGGAGAGCGACGTGCGCGACATGGGCAGGCAGGCTTATGGCAATTATGCGATGGACCTCGAGAAGGGCGACTACATCGTGGGCATGGAGATTGTAGGTGAGAAGGAGTTGATCCTCTCCGTCAGCGAGAAAGGGTACGGCAAGCGCACGCTCATCACCGAATACCGCTTGCAGTCGCGCGCCGGCAAAGGCGTCATCAACCTCAAGACCGTCGACCGCAATGGCAAAGTCGTCGGCGTGCTGAGCGTGACCGAAGAGTCGGAGGTCATGATTATCAGCCAGCAGGGCAAGATCACTCGCCTCGATGCCGGCACCATCCGCGAATCGGCCCGCTCCACGCAAGGCGTCAGGCTGATTAACCTCGAAGAGGGCGACGAGGTCGCCGCTGTCTGCCTGATCAGCACAGAAAACGGCGAGAGTGAGTCCCCGCAGCCGAAACTGATTCAATAGTGCACTTGTAGATTGAGCAGCCCTCTCCCTTGGGGTGAGGGTGTCTCGCGCCCGCGCTTTCATCAGCGGGAGCGAGACGGGTGATGGGTCACTTGCCGAGCCCGACACGTAGGGAGAAT
>JBEKLY010000311.1:0-9382 GCA_050010015.1 Terriglobia bacterium | reverse complement strand
GCCTGTGCATGCCTTCGGCTGAACGCTTCTGCGAGAGCCGGATGAGGGACATCCTCACGTCCGGTTCGACGAGGGGAGAGGCTGTCGTGCCTACGGTATCACTTCCTCTCCTACTCTACCTGTGAGTTGCAGGCGAAGTCCAGCTTCGAGTTTAAGGCACCGGGCAACACAAATTTGGGACACTACCCGAAGTGACGGCAAAACAAAGTTCTAACACAGGCTCCCTTGGGTCGGGGTGTCCCGCGACAGCGCCTTCTTTCGCCGTCGCGGGACGATCGCGTGTTACTGTTGATTGTCGCCGCCGCTTGCGTTCGGTGAGACGACGATGAACGCCCCACTCCCTTGCCGATTGATGCGCAGCAGCGTATCGCCCTTCGCCTCAGCCGCCGCGCGCTGGAAATCCGCTACCGAGTTTAGGCGATGGTGATTGATTTCCTCGATTACGTCTCCTGGTTGCAAACCCGACTGGGCCGCGGGGCACTCCGGATCGAGGTTGCTGATGACCACACCTTGCAGGTCCGGCGGTAGGCCGAACTGCTGGCGAATATCGGGCGTCAGAGCCTGGACCGAGATCCCTTCGAGCGTGCCTTGCGAAGGAGCCGAGCCGAGACCGGCGTGAACGTTCAAGTCCGCGGGACGTTCGCCCAACTTCACCTGGACGGACATGGGCTGGCCGTCCCGGAGTATGTCGAGCTTCACCGCGGTCCCAGGATTCGTGTCGGTCACCATAGCAACCAACTGGCCGGAGTCCGCGACGGGCTGCCCGTTGTACTTTCGGACCACGTCGCCGTTCTTCAAACCTGCATTGGCGGCGGGTCCTCCGGGACTGACGTCCTCAACGATGGCTCCCGAGGTGTCAGGCACTTTGAAAGCGCGCGCCACGCCTTCGTCCAGACTCTTGATGCTCGCGCCTAAGTATCCCCGCGTCACTTTACCGTTTTTGATCAGGTCGTCCATCACGTGCTTGGCCATGTTGATGGGAATGGCAAAGCCGATACCGATAAACCCGCCTTCCCCTCCCATACCGCCCTCGCCGCTCAAGATGGCAGTATTGATGCCGACGACCTGGCCGTCGACATTCACCAGCGCACCGCCGGAGTTGCCGGGGTTGATCGGAGCGTCTATTTGAACGAAGTTCTGAATGTCTTCAATGCCGCCTTCCGTACGGTTCAATGCGCTGACCGCCCCGCGGGTCACAGTGAAATTGAGGCCGAAGGGATTTCCGAAAGCCATCACAACGTCTCCCACTCGCAGGCTGGATGAGTCGCCCAGGGAAGCGGCCTGCGGCAGTTTCGTGCCCGCGATTTTGACCACGGCAACGTCCGTCTGGGGATCCGCTCCCACCACTTTCGCGTCAAAGGTACGCGTATCCGAAAGCATCACCTTGATCGACGTCGCATGCCGAACCACGTGGTTATTGGTCAGGATGTACCCGTCCGACGACACCAGCACTCCGCTGCCGAGCGCGTGCTCTCGTTGCTCGCGCGGAATCTGGCCCTGCGGTCCAAAGAACTGCCGGAAAAGCGGGTCAGAGGAAAAGGGGGACATCTGCGTCTTAACAACTTGCGTTGATTGAATCGAGACGATCGACGGCGTCATGGACTGGGCGATCTGCTCGTAAGCTTTGTTGAGAGATCGCAGCGCATTGATGTCCGGCCCATCCAGTACTCGACCGTCCGCCATTGCAAATCGGGAGTGGCCGCTGCGTTCGATGTAGGCCGTCGTGACGGCTGCCACACACAGCAGGCCGATAAGGGTCAGGCTGATTCCTAACAGATTGTCGCGCAAAAAGCGTCGATGGCTCGGTTTCATGGATGTTCTCCTCTCGCGGGTAACCCCATGTGATTGGATGCCGCCGGGGAAGGAATGGTGCCGATCGGATACGCGGCGCAGCGCCTGCCTTGGCTTCAGCAAGCAGTTGTGAACCGAAGTCAAATGTTGCCAGACGGCGGGCACGGTTCTAATCTGAACGTGGCGCCGACCTATAGAGCCTGGCCTGAGCTGAGCGAAGAGTCGGCCATTGCTGGCCTGGAGGCCAGCGCTACGTTGAAACTGGGCCACGATCAGACCGCGGGAACGGCTTGGAAAAAGGGAAGCACGAGAATGATCCTCCTTTTTGGCAAGGAGGGGCCAGAGGTGGTTGATCGGCAAGTGACCACCGCCCCCTGGCCCCTCCTCCGCCGGAGGAGGGGAGTCTACGTCAGAGGAGGGAGAAAGCAACCTAATGGTGCTCGGGTTCGCGGCCCTCTGGCTTCTTTTCTGCGGGCGGACTCGCTTTATGTTCCTCGTGAACCTGAGGGCGAGGAGCATTTGCAGGCTTGTGGGCTGGCGCCGAGTGCGAGGGTTGCGCGTGCGACTGCCGCGGTTCCACGTTTGGCGTCCTCGCCTGCGGTCTTTCAAGATTGCGGTTGGCGGGAGGCGTCGCCGCCCTGGACGGATGTGCGGTGCCGCCGGCGGGGCTTGAGTGTTCAAGCCGAGCGTTGTTTGGCGGCGTATGAGTCGGGCCATGCTGCGTCATACCCTGGCTGCCAGCCGGTCTTGCGGCGCTGCCCGCACGGAAATCGCCCGGCCGCGCGGAGGCCGTTACAGACGGCTTGCCGTGGTTGACGGAAGCGAATTGCGATCGGTCCTGGCGGGCAAAGTTCTGGTGCTGTTGCTGCGCGGATGTGGCGGCGATGTGCCGTTCGTGCTCGGCCGCCGACTGAGCAGAGTTAGGCCGCACGTTCAAGCCGCCCGGGCCGCCATTGTAGCTGACTCGCGTCGCGTTATTCACTACAGTCCGGTTATATACGTTTCTGATGTTTGTCACGTTAACATTATTTACCGAGCGGTTATAAAAGAAGTCGTGGCCCCGCCAGTAACCCCCGTCGTAACCCACCTCGGTGTAGCCGAAGCCGTAATTGACTCCGCCGTAGAAACCGACATGCGGGCCCCAGTACCCTCCATGCCACAAGAAAAATCCACCATTCCAACCCCAATAGCCGGGAGTCCATAGAAAGCCTGGCTCAGGCGCCTCCACCCACGTGCCGGGAACCCAGTAATATCCGTCGGCGGGGTCGTATGCCCAATAGCCAGGAGTCCACATATAGCCAGGGCCGGGACACGGCGGCTGAGCATAGACAGGCAGGGGAGGCGGGCCAACGCGAATCGAGATCCCGATATCCACGGCATAGGACGGGGCGGGAACTACCACCGCCGTCGCCACAAGCAATAATACCAACGTACCTATTACAGAGCACGCCGCCGCCTGCCAGGCGCGCCTGTTCTTCAGTCGCGATTCTGAGCTGTCGCTCAGGGCGCGTCCGCATGGGTTTCTAGGGAAGTTCTGGTGCGGCGTCCTTAGACTCTCAAATAGTTCCAGGTTGCCCTCTGATTTCATAATGCGCTCCTTGTGTGGTTCTGTATTTGTCCTGTTCGGCGTTCCGTGTTTGATTTTTGCCCGGGCAAGACCATGCATCGCCTCGTAATGGTCAATCCGGGTTTCATTTCGAAAATTGCGCGCCCGCCCCAGGATGCCAGCCCCGTTCTAAGCTGGAGCCACCAACCAAGGCGGGGCAATTAACTCACCAATCCGCCGGATGTGTGACTTATCTATGTGATTTTAAGGGAGGTTATAAATGTCTGGGAGGCTTTTAGAGGCCGAAAGTGCAGGCCCGATCAGGTAAGGACTACCTCCGTGTTCGGTAACGCCGCACGATCTCGTGCCTCGCTTCGTGTGCCCACGCGAACCGGAAGGCTTCTTTCAAGATGACCGCCACCGCACCGACCCCGAATAACAGTGCCGAGATGACGAGGGTTTCTTCCACATCATGCACAGAGGCGCGGATGGTGACCTTTCCATCCTTTCCCACTTCCGTATCGATGGAGCGCGGTATCGCGGCCCGCAAATAAGGAAGCATCGCCCGGATGTGATCCACCGTGTCGATGATGTTTGCGTTGGGCTGCCGCCAGATGAGGACAATGACTGAGGGCTTGCCGTTGGCGTAGCCCGGGCGCAAGAGTTTAGCCCACGACGTAAGCCGTGGGTCTGCAAGACCTCCCTCACCCCCGTCCCCTCTCCCGCTCGGGCGGGAGAGGGGTGCCGCAGGCGAGGTGAGGCCCGTCCAACCCAGGGCTTAAGCCCTGGGCTACTTTATGGCGCCCCTGACGGGGCTGCTGACGCGTGGCCGAATCATCTCGACTTACATCGTGAATGATTGAGACACGCTGGAAGTTGCCGCAAAAAACAAAGCGGCCGGCAGCGCCAACTGCCGGCCGTTGAGGAGAAGCTCAGGGATGTATTCTACCGGTGTCCGCCGCCGTGAAAACCTCCACCCGCGCGGAAACCGCCTGCTGAGCCTCCTCGGGTGAAGCCGCCGTGGTTCACGCCGCCCACTGGACCGCGTGCGCCAGCCACCGGTCCGCGTGCCACGGGGCCTCCTCTAAACCCTTCTCGTCCAGCATAGCCCGGGCGAACATAGCCACGGCCATAGTAGCCTGGACGGCCCCAATAACCTGGGCCTCCATGCCCGCCGTGGAACCAGGGCCCCGCGCCAATAAAGACCCCACCGACGAACCAGTTCGATCCGTAGTAGCCGTAAGGCGCGCACGCGTAGGGGTAGTACGAGTAGTAGCCGTACGCGCACATGGGAGGCGCTCCGACGTAAACCGGTCCCACTCCGACTCCGAAAACCACCGGTTGAGCCTGAGCGGAAGGCGCTGCCATCAAACCGACACCAAGCAAGCTGAGTAGCATTAGCTTTTTCATGGTTCATACCTCCTTGGCTCCGAAGAGCCCTTTCAAACTTCAACCTTGTACGAGGCAATGGAGATGCCAAACTGCAGTTTCCCGGCCCGTGAGCTATGTGCTCTGGATTTAAGGTAATGGGTGGGATCGCGGGGAATTATCGAATTTCGCCGATAACAGCCGATCTGGTGGTTTTCAGTTAAGACGGTGTTTTTCGGCCACCATGAAAACAGTCTCCGTTCCTCAAAGACGGCCAAAGAAAACTGCGATGACAGGCGGTTGATCTATTGCGCCGCAGGCGCCTTGGAGTGTGGTAGCGACAGCTACCGCCTTCTTGCTTGGATTCCACGGCGGCAACTTCGCTGCCGCGCTCCAAGGCGCTTTGCGCAAGCCCTACTTCGTGTCCACGGCGCAGCGGAATCCTAGAGTTCCTGCCCGGTCCTTGCTGGGCGCGATCAACAGATACTTCCCGTGTTCGGTCAATTTATAAGCCTGGGGGAAGTACCACAGCGAGCCCTGCGGCTGATAATAGCTGCCGCCTTTCAGGATACCGGCGCGCGTATGCTCGTCGGCGAACTCATCCGTCCACTGCCAGACGTTGCCGACCAGGTCCGTCACTCCGAAGGGGCTTGCGCCCTGGGGATATGCGTCCACGCTCGAGGGCGGCCGCATGTCACGGCCCTTGTCGGGGGAGGGAACTCGCGCGGCGTCCCATTCGTTGCCCCAGGGATAAGTGCGCCCGTCGGCGCCTTGCGCGGCGTATTGCCATTCCCATTCGTGAGGCAGCCGCTTGCCCGCCCATTGTGCGTAGGCGCGCGCGTCTTCAAGCGAAACCCAGGTGACGGGTTTGCGTTCCCAGCCGACAGGGTAGTTGCCGTTCTTCCAATCGCGCAGGAAATTGTGATCGTCTTTGGGATGATAGCGGGTCGCATCCAGGAACTTCTTGAACTCCTCATTTGTAACAGGGTATTTATCGATATAGAAAGAATTTACGTGCATCTTATGAAGATGATAACGGCGGGGTGCGTCCTCCCAGGGAAACTGGACGTCCACGCCCACGTCATTTCCACCTTCGATCATGATGCCGGTGGTGCGAAATTCGTATTCTCCCTCCGGAATCTTGACCATGCCTGCCGGCGCTGAGGCGGCAAGCGAAGTGGAAGGAATCTCGACGAGTTTCTGCGGCATGAACTTCCACTCGGTCGAGAGGCTCCGAAGCGGCGTCCGCGAAAGGTCGCGCATCTGGCTGAGCAAGGCGGCAACGGTTCCTTCAGGCTCCTGGTCCTGAGCGAGGAGGGCGCCGAAGCCGTCGCCTTCGATCTCAAAGCTGAGCACGGCGCGATCGCCCCGGGCCTCGGGCTTCAGTTCGTCGCCGTGCCAGAGGTCGTAGAAGCGCTCCCCGGCATGATAAGGGAGTTCGATCTGGCGCCCGCCGAGGTCATACTGATTGCGGTTGACCAGGGTCCAAAGCGTGCGGCCTTGGCCCGGAAACTTGCTGGCAAACACACCATAGCGGAGTGTGGGAGTGTGAGGCTCCCAATCCGGGCTGATCACGAGGGCCGCCATGGCGCGTTCAATCTTGGCGACGCGGCGCAAAGCCTCGGCGTCACGCGGCGCGATCTGGTTCCAGATTCCCCAGATGTTCTCCCAGCTTTCGTAGCCTGCGCCGTTGAAAAAGGCCAATTGCAAGTTGTCGGTCTTGCGGCGGTTCCAGCGGTCGCACACATTCACCATGTGGCGGGGCTCGAGCCACTTGTAGCGGCTGATCATGGGCACAAAAGTGTATTTCCAGTAGCCCCAGGAAAGGTTGTTCCACGCGAGCGCTTCGTCGGCGGGGCCGCCCTCGGGTTCGAGCGCAATCGGGTGTTGACTCGCGTCGGAAGCGGTGCGGAAGGAGCGAGGCACGCCATCCAGCGTATCGCCGTTGATGCCATCCGCGCCGATCTCCGCCATGGCCTGGGCTGTGGCGGCCGCGTTGGGCAGTCCGGGGTCGTGCGTCCCCTGGTCCCAGAGCATCACCGGGAAGAGCACGCGCACTCCCCGGCGGTGGAAGTCCCGGATCATCTGGCGCAGGCCCTCGATCCCGCCCGGCATATCGCGCAGCAGGTCGTATTGGTCGCGATTGTCGATGCCGATGTTGGGATAGGTGTGCCAGATCAGCACCGAATCGATGCCGCCGTAGCGCTTCTCGAGATCGTCGAGGTAACGGTCCACGGTGTACCTGCCCGCGACGGGGTCATAGAAGTAGCGGTCCTCGATCATCATCTGCGGCTGGATGAAACTTGACTGCGTCCATTTGAGCTCCGGCCTTGCGTATTGAGAGCTGTCGTAGCCGATTCGAATCCGGCGCTCAGTCCGCCAGTGGCGGAGGTCGGTGATCCAGGTCTGGAAAGCCTTCAGGGGATCCTGGATCTCATCACTGCGATAGCAACACTGATCCGTGTCGCTCTTGGCGTTGTCCGGACCCGGGATCTGCTCGCCTTGAGGCTCAAATCTCGTGTCCTGCGCCCAGAGGCAGGATGCCAGGAGCAGAGAAACAATGCCTGCGAATAACCAGCGCTTTGCGTTCATGTGGTTTCCTCGGATGTGAAGCGTGACGACTGCACTGCGCATTATGCTCACAATTCGCCGGCGCATCAACAACAAAGGCACGAAGGCGCCAAGAAGACAGTCAGAGGAGCTCTTCTTGGTATGTTTGCGTCTTAGTGGTTAAATGGGGTTATGAACATCTCGGCTCTCGATGTGATCCGCAAGAAGAGGGATGGAAACGAGCTCTCGCCCGCGGAGATCGACTTCTTTATTCGCGGCTACACGCGGGGCGAGATTTCGGACGCTCAGGCGGCAGCCTGGCTCATGGCAGTCGTGCTGCGCGGTCTCACTCGCCGGGAGACGGCAGACTTGACGGACGCCATGTTGCATTCCGGCGAAGTGCTGGACCTCTCCGCGCTCTCGGCCCCCAAGGTCGACAAGCACTCGACGGGCGGAGTCGGCGACAAGACCTCGTTTGTATTAGCGCCGCTCGCCGCCGCCGGCGGACTGATTGTGCCCATGATCAGCGGCCGCGGCTTGGGCCATACCGGCGGCACGCTCGACAAATACGAAGCCATTCCGGGTGTTTCGGTCAACCTCACATTGCCCCGCTTTCGCGAGGTTCTCGAGACCTGTGGCTGCGCTATTGTCGGCGCGACAGCGGAAATTGCCCCCGCGGATAGAAAACTCTATGCATTGCGAAACCTCACGGGCACGGTGGAGAGCCCGTTTCTGATTTGCGCCTCCATCATGAGTAAGAAACTGGCCGAGGGCATCGATGCGCTGGTCCTCGACGTCAAGTCCGGCTCCGGCTCTTTTATGAAAAACGACGAAGATGCCACGCACGTCGCAAACCTGATGGTCGAGACCGGCCGGCGAATGGGTAAGAGGATCGTGGCGCTTATCACGGATATGGACCAGCCGCTGGGGTGCAACGTCGGCAACGCGTTAGAAATCGACGAAGTTATTTCAGTCTTGCGCGGCCGAGGTCCGGAAGACCTGCGCCAGTTGTGCCTGGAATTGGCAGGATGGATGCTTTACCTGGGAGGTCGAGTCGACTCGGTGGAAGAGGGCAAACGATTAGGTGCTGAGCTCATCGGCAGTGGCAAGGCATTTGATCGGTTTCGCCAGATGGTCGCGCTGCAAGGCGGAGACGTGAATGTAGTGGACGACCTGAGCCTCCTGCCAAAAGGACACTATAAGTTGGATATTTCGAGCCCCCAGACCGGATACATCACTTCGATACAATGCGAAGAAATCGGGAAAGCGAGTGTGATCCTAGGTGCCGGCCGAGAGTCAGAAGGCGATGCAGTCGATCCTGCCGTCGGGCTCGTCCTGCACAAAAAAGTTGCGCAGCCGGTAAAAGCCGGCGAGCCGCTCTGCACGATTCACTACAACTCCCAGACACGCTTGGACCGCGCGCGGCCGCTCATCGAGCAGAGTTTCCAAATCGGCGATGCGCCGCCGGAGCCCAGGCCCATCGTTCGCCGAGTCATTGCAGGATCGTGATAGCAGCGCCGACCTATCGCACTGTCACCGTGATAGGCGTTGAGGTGGCGCTGGGGTAGACGGGAAGCGGCGTTCCTCCTCCGGGTGGTTCGGAGGGGTTACAACAGGGGGCAAACGCCTCCCAGGACGTACACCGTAGCGCCCGCCGTAGCGGTATCGGCGGCGTGTTGGATGGTTAACCAAGGCTCGGCGAAAGTTCCGGGATTGCTGTCACTGCCGGTTGAGGAAACGAAGTAGGCGGCCCCAGTCTGTGCCTGAAGCGGCCGGGGAGTGAACGAAGCCAGTCCAAGACAGAACATTAGCCAACCTGAGGACTGCAACCAACGCAAAGCGGTGCGGGATGTCATGCCGGCCCTCCTCATGATTCTTTGGAACTATTCTACACGTCTTTGTGAACTTATAAGTAGTTGCAGCTTGTCGAGGGACGGCTCACCGTCTCGCGGGTGCGATCATGCGTAACGAAGATTTTCCGAAATGTGGATGGGTCTTTGAAATTGTGTAGGGGTAGGGCTTGCCCTCATAAGCGTTTACTTAAGGCGCCGGGACTTCGAAAGCCGCGGAGCGGCGCCAGAAAGTAGCCCACGGCGTGAGCCGTGGGACGGAACGTGGCGTTAATAT
>JBEKLY010000310.1:0-9442 GCA_050010015.1 Terriglobia bacterium | reverse complement strand
CCAGGAGGCTGCCCAAACCCCGCCACCGAGATTGAAAATGTAGTGCCGACCTTTAAGACCCCTTCGCTAAAAACAAAGCACTTACCCTTCGCCTAACCCCTCAACTGCGAAAGTTCGGCTAACACGAAAACCTTGGATGGAGTAAATCCTGGCGAGGGCCTCGCTTTCGAGCTTACCCATCACACGGGCCGCATCCGCGACTGTCCTACGTAATCTCGCGATGAGCGCACGAGGCGGGATGGGGCCAGCTTCGGAAAACTCCCAGTCGCGCACGCGGCGGTCGGGCGCGCCGCCCAAGCCCGAAACGATCCATTGCCTGACGTTTCCCTCCAGGTGCAGGGCCAAGTTGCCCACGCTATTCGAGGCAGGATTGGGACGCCACCAGATTTGTTCTGCGGTGAGCTCGCGCAGACAGGCTGCGATGCGCGGCAAATAAACTTGTGCGAGCAGGTGTCCGGCTTGATCCAAAAACGGCCGGGCAAGATTCGAGGGTTTCATTTTCTGCTCTTTCCGGTGCGGAGAAGCGGCGCAACAACCTATTCTGTCATCCTGAGCGAAGACTTCATGATCCTTCGGCTCACCACCTGTCAGAGAATTGCCCTCTCCCCCTCGGGGGAGAGGGTGGCCCGCGACGGCGCTTTCACCGGCCGGCGCGGGTCGGGTGAGGGGGTCCGGGTTCGCTCAGTGTGCCCGCGACGAAGTCTTCCCGCGCCTCCGGAGACTCTCAAGCAGCTTGGCCTTCCACGCCCTGTCTTCCCAGTAGGTGAGCCAGAGGTAAAAGGTAGCGTAACTTCGCCAACCGGACCAGCGCGCTGCCAGTTCTTCGACGCGAGCGGGAGAAGGCAGTTTGCGCAGGCCGTAGAGTTCCCGAATCACCTTCCGCAAGCCCACGTCGGCGGCAGGCAGGCAATCGAGATGCCCCAGAGCTCGCAGGCCCACGTAGTGGGCCGTCCAAGGGCCCACCCCTTTTTGCTCCATAAGGCGAGCATGGGCCAAGCCGGCCTCGAGTCCACGCAGGCCTTCCAAGTTTAAGCTGCCGTCCAGCGTGGCGCGCGATATGGCGATCAGGTATCGTGCCTTGGGGCCGGAAATCTTAAGGCGGCGTAAATCCTGCGGCGTCACGATCGCCAGGGCGGCAGGCTCGGGAAAGGCATTGTAGCGGCGACCCTCGAATTCCACGCATCCGCCATAGGTTTCAATCAAGGCCTTCTTCACCTGGTGTGCAAAGCTGAGGTTCACCTGCTGCTCGAGGATGGCCGAGATCACGGTCTCAAACACCGTGGGTGCCTGGGGAATGCGCATGCCCCGGAAGTGGGCCGAGAGACGGCCGAGTACGGGATCAGCTTTAGCCTTTTCGTAAAAAGGAGAAAGGTCGAGACGGGTCGAGAATTGGCCCTCGATCTGGGTCACGACTGCACGCCTGACGGTCTCATCCGCCGCGCCGGCCAGAATGCGTACGCGCAGTGCAGGTTTGCCGCCGTCAATTTCTTCGCGGATTCCGTACAGCGCTAATTGGCCGCCAATATCCGCCACGCGGCGGTATTCCCCCTCCTCGAAATAATCGAGCAAAGGATCAAAGCGCCGCTGATTTAACAGCTCGGGCGGACTGAGGATGAAACGTAGCGTGCGGGCAAAGTTGAAGGGCTCACGGGGCCTTACCAGCATAAAAGCTATTGTGCCCTAGCCACACCGGAGGGTGCAAGACCGCCTTTGCACGGCAGCAGCAAAACTCGCGCCCTGGAACCTTCTGAGCGGATCGGGACCTGGCGCGATCAACATGCTAAGCTGTTCGAGAGGTGAAATGGTAGTGGCGAAGCTTAAGGAACGGTTCGTAGTGGACGAGCAGGGAAACCGAATCAGCGTTGTCCTGGATATAGCCGACTACCAAGCACTACTCGACCGGTTGGAAGAACTTGAGTGCATCCGTGCGTACGATGCCGCAAAGGGATCGCAGGATCAGACGATCCTGTTTGAGAAGGCAGTTCGTGAATTTGAAATGGCTCGCAAGTGACGTACACTCTCCTCATCCTGCGCCGCGCAGAAGGGATTGGCGCAACTCCCAACGCCATTTTACGAGCGTGTCCGCGACTCAATACGTGACTTGGCAGAGGACCAGCGGCCTCGAGGATGCCTCAAGCTTACCGGCCGGCAAGGATGGCGCACCCGAGTGGGAGACTACCGTGTAGTGTACGAAATCGACGACCAACAACATACTGTCAGCGTCCTTCACGTCGACCATCGTCGCGAAGTCTACCGTTGAGCCTTTCTACTTTACATCCACAATCTTCATTGCATTGATCACTACAGGAGTTTTCGGCCGATCATTCCGCTCGCGCGCTACCGCGCCGATCTTTCCAACGATTTCCTGGCCCTTCACGACTTCGCCGAAGATAGTGTGCTTGTTATTCAGCCAAGTTGTGGCCGCAAGTGTAATGAAGAACTGGCTGCCGTTCGTGCCGGGGCCGGCGTTGGCCATGGCCAGCTTGCCGGCCTTGTCGAACCCAACCCCTTTGGCGAATTCGTCCTTGAATTGATAGCCGGGGCCGCCGGTTCCTGTCCCCAGCGGGCAGCCGCCTTGAATCATGAAATCGGGAATGACGCGGTGGAAGACCAGTCCATCGTAAAAGGGCCGCCGAACGCGCTGCCGGGTCTTCGGGTCAGTAAACTCTTTTGTTCCAGTCGCCAGGCCAACAAAATTCTCTACGGTTTCCGGAGCGTGTTGCGGGAACAACTCGCAGGTTATTTCCCCGAGGCTGGTCTCGAAGACAGCATACTTGCCAGGTTTTGGATCAGGCATGGGAACTCCTTGCAAAAGCAGAAAGTAGAAATCAGAAACGGGAAAGCGGAGCCAAAGTCGACATCGGACCGCGTGCGACCGCTTCAACGAGACACGGAACGCACCGCGCCCCCACACGCTCCGTTTAGAACTATAACGGGTCTCGAAAGGTCAGCGCCACTTTTTTCTCACCGGGTATCTTGCAGGGTTTATGATAAGAACAGGGCTTTGGAGGTTGAATCGTGATAGAGAAGAATAGGCACGACCCGTTTGGGGCGCGAGCGGTGCTCAACACCGGCGGCGGCAGTGCTGTTATTTACCGGCTGGACAGTCTCGAAAGAGGCGGGCTGGGCGGCATTTCCAAGTTGCCGTTTTCGCTCAAGGTGTTGCTTGAATCGGTGCTGAGAAACTGTGACGGGGCGCTCATAACCGAGAAGGATGTTACGGCGCTGGCCGCGTGGAATGCGATGAATCCGGCAGCGCGCGAAGTGCCTTTCAAGCCGGCGCGCGTCATTCTCCAGGACTTTACGGGCGTGCCCGCCATTGTTGACTTGGCGGCGATGCGTTCGGCCATGCAGCGCTTGGGCGGGGACCCGGCGAGGATCAACCCGTCGGTGCCGGTGGACCTGGTGATCGACCACTCCGTGCAGGTGGATTTCTTCGGCGACCCCAAGGCTTTGGAGCGCAATACGGATATTGAATTCGAGCGCAATCGTGAGCGCTACGAATTCCTGCGCTGGGGTCAGAAGGCTTTTGATAACTTCCGGGTTGTTCCTCCCGCCACCGGAATCGTGCATCAGGTTAATCTCGAGTTTCTGGCGAAGGTTGTTCTCGAACAACCGCGTGGGCGCGACGCGGTCTGGCTTCCCGACACCTTGGTGGGCACGGACTCCCACACCACCATGATTAACGGGCTGGGAGTACTGGGCTGGGGAGTGGGCGGTATCGAAGCCGAGGCGGCGATGTTGGGTCAGCCCTACTACTTCCTTACTCCGAAAGTGGTGGGCTTCAAGATGAAAGGCAGGTTGCGCGACGGAGTCACGGCCACCGATCTTGTGCTCGCCGTAACCGAGATCTTGCGGAAGAAAGGCGTGGTGGATAAGTTCGTCGAGTTCTATGGCGATGGCCTCGCACAAATGACGCTCGCCGACCGCGCCACCGTGGCCAACATGGCGCCCGAATACGGAGCCACGATGGGATTCTTCCCCGTGGACGCGGAAACCTTGCACTACTTGCGGCAGACGGGCCGCACCGAAGAGGAAGTCGAACGAGTCGAGCGTTACTCGAAAGAGCAGGGAATCTTCCGGAGCCGCGAAACTCCAGACCCGGAGTACACCGAAACACTCGAACTCGATCTCGAGGCTGTGGTGCCGAGTCTTGCCGGGCCTAAGCGCCCGCAGGATCGCGTGCCGCTTTCGGCCATGAAAGGCGCTTTCCGCAAGGCGCTCGCCGCGCCCGTGAAAGAGCGCGGATTCGGCCTCTCGCCCGAGGAAATGGGGCGTGCGGCGACCATTACCTTTAATGGAGATCACCCCGCCCCTGATTCCCCTTCCCAACTGGGGAGGGGAGCGAGGGGTGGGGAGCCGAGCGCCAGCTTGAAGCACGGGTCGGTGCTGATCGCGGCCATCACCTCCTGCACCAACACTTCGAATCCGTCTGTCATGCTGGGTGCTGGGTTGTTGGCGAAGAAGGCTGCGGATCGCGGGTTGCGAGTCCCGCACTACGTAAAGACCAGCCTGGCGCCAGGCTCGAAGGTGGTGACCGAGTACTTGAAGGCCGCGGGACTGATTGAGCCGCTGGCAACGCTCCAGTTCAATCTGGTGGGCTACGGTTGCACCACCTGCATTGGGAACAGCGGTCCGCTGCTTCCGGAAGTGGCCAAGGCGGTCACAGAGCACCAACTGGTCGGGGCGGCAGTTCTTTCCGGGAATCGCAACTTCGAAGGGCGAGTCCACCCGCAAGTGCGAGCCAACTACCTGGCTTCTCCCCCCCTCGTCGTTGCTTATGCCTTGGCGGGCACTGTGGATATCGACTTCGAAAGCGAGCCGCTCGGGAAGGACCGCGCCGGGGCGCCGGTCTACCTGCGCGACATCTGGCCGTCGCAGGCGGAAGTCGGGCAGGCGATGGACCACGCCGTTCGCCCGGAGATGTTTCGCGAGTCATATGCCAACGTCTGGGACGGCAACCCCACCTGGAACGCCATTCCCGTGGCGGGCGGCGCACTCTATGAATGGCGGCCCGATTCCACCTACATTCAGGAGCCGCCCTTTTTCACCGGCCTCAGCCCGGAACTCGAACCGATTTCCGATATTCACGGCGCACGCGTCCTCGCCCTGCTGGGCGATTCCATCACCACCGACCATATCTCGCCGGCCGGCAGCATTGCGGAAGAGAGCCCCGCGGGACGCTACTTGATCGAGCACGGCGTGGCCAAGAAAGACTTCAACTCCTATGGCTCGCGCCGCGGCAACGACCGTGTCATGGTGCGCGGCACCTTCGCCAACATCCGCCTTAAAAATCAGCTTGTGCCGGAAGTCGAGGGAGGCGTCACCATCCATTTCCCGAGTGGTGAACGCCTGTCGATTTACGATGCCGCCATGCGCTATCAGCAAAAAGGAGTGCCGCTACTGGTTATTGCGGGAAAGGAATACGGATCGGGCTCTTCCCGCGACTGGGCGGCCAAGGGGGCTCTGCTGCTGGGAATCGAGGCCGTGCTGGCAGAAAGCTTCGAGCGCATCCACCGCAGTAACCTGGTGGGCATGGGAGTGCTGCCGATTCAATTCATCGAGGGCCAGAACGCCGCTACGCTGGCTCTGACCGGGCGGGAAGTATTCGACATCACCGGACTCGGCGACGACATCCGCCCCCGCTCCGAGGTCACGGTCTCAGCCGTCAGTCCGGATGGGGCACGGCGCAGTTTCCAGGCCGTTGCTCGGCTGGATTCCGCGATTGAGGTTAACTATTATCGAAATGGCGGAATTCTGCCCGCCATGCTGCGAAGCCTCCTGAGAGCCGGTGCTGGGGGGAATGTCTAGCCCGCCGCGGGAGAAGCTCTGCACGGTGTCATCCTGAGCGGAGCGAAGGATCTCGGCGGGTGTACTTTCATGGGACTGCAGAGATCCTTCGCTTCGCTCAGGATGACAGATTCAAAGTGATTAGGATGCTCAAACGGCTGTTAACTTGTTCAATCCTTCTGCAATTTACTATTTACAATTTACTATTTATAATGGTTATGGAGGGCAATACTCCCAATGAGTTCATTTAACGGCGTTCCCGTCCCAACAGACGGGGCGCGCATCGACTTTGTCAACGACAAGTTCATAGTTCCCGACAACCCGATCATTCCATACATCGAAGGCGACGGAACCGGCCGCGACATCTGGAAGGCGTCGCGCCGGGTGTTTGACGCGGCTGTCGAGAAAGCCTTCGGGGGTAAGCGCCGGGTTGTCTGGTACGAGGTATTTGCGGGGGAAAAGGCATTCAAGAAGTTCGGCGAATGGCTGCCGGAGGGCACGCTCGAGGCGATCAAGACTTTCCGGATAGCGATCAAAGGCCCGCTTACCACGCCGGTAGGTGGCGGCATCCGCAGCTTGAACGTGGCCTTGCGGCAACTCTTGAATCTTTACGCTTGCTGGCGGCCAGTGAAGTACATTCCGGGCGTTCCGTCTCCGGTCAGGCACCCGGAGCGCATGAACATCATCATATTCCGCGAAAACACGGAGGATGTTTACGCGGGTATCGAGTGGAGAGAGGGATCAGAGCAGGCGAGTTTTGTGATCGAGTTTTTGAACTCGCTTCTCACCAGCAGCGGCGCCAAAAAGCAGATCCGCCTCGATTCTGGGGTTGGCATTAAGCCTATTTCCATCACGGGTACCAAGCAATTGGTGCGGCGCGGCCTCCGCTACGCTCTCGAACACGGCTTAAAGACCGTGACCCTCGTTCATAAAGGCAACATCATGAAGTTCACGGAAGGTGCGTTCCGCGACTGGGGTTACGAGTTGGCCAAGCAGGAGTTCCGTCAGCACGTCGTCACGGAACGGGAACGCTGGGTGCTCGAGGGCAAGGACAAGAACCCGAATGCCTCGGTCGAAGCGCTCGCGGCCTTGCTCGAACCTGGACTTGAAATGGCCACCGAGAGTTTCAAGCAGACTGTCTACAAGGAAGTGAACGACTGCTTGGAGTCTATCTACGGTACGCATGGCCAGGGCCAATGGAAGAACAAAACGCTGGTGAACGATCGCATTGCCGACTCGATGCTTCAGCAGATCCTGACGCGCGCGGATGAATACCAGTTGGTTTGCACGCCCAACCTGAACGGCGATTACCTTTCGGACGCCTGCGCCGCACAGGTCGGCGGGCTGGGTCTCGCGCCCGGCGCGAACATCGGCGATGGTTTCGGAGTCTTTGAAGCCACGCACGGCACGGCGCCCAAATACGCGGACAAGGACATGATCAATCCCGGTGCCGTCATCCGCTCCGGGGCGTTGATGTTTGAATTCATGGGCTGGCCTGAGGCCGGCAAGCTGATCGAGGACGCCTTGGCCGCAACCGTCGCGCAGCATCGCGTCACTTACGACCTCGAGCGGTTGATGACCATGGACGGCGTCACGGGCGTCGAGAAGCTGACTACGAGCGCCTTTGCGAGCGCGATTATTGAGAACCTGCAGTGATATTGGATTTCGGATTGTTGATTTTGGATTAGAGCAACTTGCTTCGCCTTGCCTACTGCTGCTTGTTGATTGCTTCTGTGAGCGGGCAGATCGACTTTAGTTGTGGGATTGAGTCGCGGCCCGTTTGCCTCCACACGCATGTAGCGACACTAGGCGAGGGGCGGGACTGCGACGAAAGATAGGTAGAAGTGGTCGCTGAGTGCTCTAATCCAAAATCTAAATACGAATTGTCTTTTGGGGGGGCTATGGCACGCAAAAAAGTGACGGTGATTGGATCAGGCAACGTTGGCGCATCGGTAGCAATGCGGCTGGCGATCAAGCAAATGGCCGATGTAGTTCTGATTGATATCCTGGAAGGCATCCCGCAAGGCAAGGCATTGGATATGCACGAAGCGGGGCCCATCGATGATTACGACAACAAAATCACGGGAACGAACGATTACGCGGACACCGCGGATTCGGACCTGGTGGTGATGACGGCCGGTTTTCCCCGTAAACCCGGCATGAGCCGCGACGACCTGCTGAGAGCGAACTACGAGGTTGTCAACGGAGCTATTTCGCAGGCGGCGAAACAATCGCCGGAGGCAATCCTGATCGTGGTGACCAACCCGCTGGATGCGATGGTTCAGACGGCGTTCAGAGTGAGCGGTTTTCCTAAGCATCGGGTGCTGGGCATGGCGGGCGTCCTGGACACGGCCCGCTATCGCACGTTTATCGCGGAAGCTTTGAGCGTGTCAGTGCGTGACGTCCAGGGGTTCGTGTTAGGCGGCCACGGAGACACCATGGTGCCTGTGCCACGCTATACGACGGTGGCCGGAATCCCAGTTGGCGACCTGATGCCGCGGGAGCAGCTCGAGGCGATCTTAAAGCGCACGCGCAACGGCGGGGCCGAAATCGTGAATTTGCTCAAAAGCGGCAGCGCTTATTACGCGCCTGCCGCAGCCGTGGTCGAGATGATTGACGCAATCTTCAAGGATCGCAAAAGAATCCTGCCCTGCGCCGCTTATCTTGAGGGTGAGTACGGCATCCACGATGTGTTTGTAGGCGTGCCCGTGAAACTCGGGGCATGCGGCATCGATCAGATCGTGGAAATCATGCTCACGGCGGAAGAACAGGCGGCGCTCGAAAAATCTGCTGCGGCGGTGAGGGAGTTGGCGGCGATTATCGGCGTCTAGCGCTTGCGAAACCCGGTTCCAGGTTGTATCTTATATCAGGCCTTGTGCATCCATAGTGTTGGGACAGTTGATGCGGACGTCGGTGCTGTCTGTGGCGTTTTAGCGCAGAATTGGCGTGCGACGGCGGCGGTCAGCGAAGGTCTCACACACGAGCGCGGGCCGGGGTGGGGCAGGACGCAGCAATGAGTGAACCTCAGGCAGCCACGCTGGCCAGAGACGAGTCTGTCCTTGTGAGTGAGGCGAAGGCAGGCAACTATGCCGCCTTCGAAGAGCTCGTCAACCGCTACGAGAAAAAAATCTACCGGCTCGGAATGAATATCACCGGCAGCCCGGAAGATGCGGAAGACGTGCTTCAGGATACCTTCCTTAAGGCTTTTGAGCACCTCTCCGAATTCCGGGAGGATTCACGCTTCTACACGTGGATTGTGCGCATCGCGGTGAACGAAGCGCTGATGAAGCTGCGCAAACGCCGGTCCAGCAAGGAAGTTCCTTTTGAAGAGACCGAAGACCAGGACGGCGAGGTTCTGATTCGTGATTACGCCGATTGGAAGCCTAATCCCGAGCAGACACTGGCACGCGAAGAGATGGAGCAAATCCTGCGCAATGCCATACAGGCCCTGCCTCCGGGTTTCCGCACCGTTTTTTACTTGCGCGATGTGGAGGGTCTTTCCACCGAGGAAACGGCGCAGTTGCTGAATCTGAGCATCGGCGCGGTGAAGGCGCGGCTTTTCCGGGGCCGCCTGAGATTGCGGGAAGAACTGAGTAAAGTTCTCAAGCGAGGATGACTTTCGTGAAATGCAGGAACGCGGTCAACGAACTTT
>JBEKLY010000309.1:0-9444 GCA_050010015.1 Terriglobia bacterium | reverse complement strand
GTGGGAACAGATTCTCCGCACGATCCAGCCTTGGCTGGTGAGATGGAGCGGACTCTGTCCCTGCTGCGGAACGAAGTTCAAGCAAATTTGGAATGACACGACTTAACATAGTAATACTAGTTGCTGTCGGCAGTAATTGTAAATGGCCGAATAAGCTTTATCCTCGGAAGCCACATCCCCGAATTCGAGTAGTGGAGAAATCTTGTAGATTCTCTGTCCGACTACGCCAATCGCTATGTCCCAGTCATATCCTAAGAACTTTGTTGTGCGTGCGTGGAAATCCTTTTCGCCAGCGAACACAATTCCTCTGGACAGTGCCGCATACTCGCTGGGAGAAAGTTCCACCAAGCCCTGGAGGTTCGCAATACTCATGTCCAGCTTGTAAGGCCCGACAGGGAAAATCTTCCTTAAGGCGGGCTCGGCTGAGGGCATACCTGCCTCCCCATTGTTGCAGCCCACGACGCCAACAACCGCTAGGCATAGCATGAGGGCGATGCCGCCATTTTTCACAGTTCACCTCTTCTCAGGCTCTGATTCACGAACCCGCGAGATGAGTTCAGAATTTTTCAAACGAGTGGAGTCTTCCCCACCACCACCACCGCGAGGCGTTGAGTCCAGCATCCCTGTGAATGCGGGAAAGTTCCCTTCTACAAAGAGAATGCCCTGCTTGGTACTGGTATCAATGTCCCGCTTTTCCAAGAGTGCCAGGAAAAGGCCGAGTTCTTTGCATGCTTGCTCTTCGGCAAGATTTCTGGCCATTCCTCGTCGTAGCAGCTCAGTAGTCCGGTTCAGCGCCAGCAGCTCAAGTTTCATGCGACAAGTGCTTCCATGTATTGCCTCTCTAACGCGCCGTATGAACCCCTTCCGGTCCTCGTGGGGGGGCAATCCGAAATTCTCTGGCCGGGGAGCCTGGACGGGTTGGGGGGTTTCAGCCGCACGCTGCGGAATTCTCTTTTCTACTTCTTCAATCCGGCGAAACAAGTCCTCTCTGGTCGGTTCACGCTTTGGCCCGGCTTCCGATTCCGCGCCAGCGGGATTCTCCTGTCCAGGTGAAATTGGAACCTCGTGGGTTGGCGCTTTGCCACCAATACCGCGTCCACAAGCTGGACAGTAGTTAGAACCATCCGGGTACGCTGCGCCGCAGTGATTGCAGAACATTTGTGCCCCTCCTCCCCGGTCGCAAATCGGGACAGGACCGAACTAAGGCCGGGTCCGAGAGTTAGCTGTTGCCCGAATACTATGACAAGCGGCGCGTTCCGTCAATGGGGACAACGGGGAATCCTTGGTGGGCAAAAGGCTGCACAGTAGGGGCCGAAGCCGACCTCCAGTGACCGAGGCAAGCCTCAGTCAGCGCGGGGACGTTTGAGCATCCGGGTAGAGCCACGGCGGGGCCGGCGCAGAGCGAAGCTCTGCGGTCTTGATGTGTCAAAGCCCAGCAACACGCACAGCTTCGCTGTGCGCCAGCCAAACCCACGCCAACAGCCCTCTCCCTTGGGGAGAGGGCAGTCTGTTCAGATGGGCTGGCAGTGTGTTAACTAGTTAGCTATTGACAACAGTCGTCGCCTTGTGGTAGGGTGAATTGCTTTGAACGTCTTACTCACCTTTTGTGGGGACGGCTCCTCTTCCGCCCCTGCCCCTGAACATTCCTGACGATGGAGAATACTATGTCTTTACGCAAAGCTACCTGTTTGACTCCCCGGCGTGTCGACGCTGCACGGCACAATTCCGAGCGCTCGACCGGTCCTCGCAGCGAGGCCGGAAAAGAGCGCATGAGAATGAACGCCCTGAAGCACGGCTGTGATGCGGCGCCTGAGAACGAAGCCGCCGTGATGCGGGCGCTGGGGGAAGACCCCGAGCGGTTCGCCGCTCTGAAGCGCGAGCTTGCGACGGCTTACGGACCCGGTGACGCGCTCTGGGACCGGCAGATCGATGACTTGTCGAGGCTCTACTGGCGGCGCCAGCGGATCGAGCGCATGGAGACAGGCCTGATGCGGGAGGCTCTCGAGCAGGTCGAGGAGGGGCGGCGCGGGCTCGCCCGGGCCCTCGCCGACGTTACCTTCGAACCCTCCCAGTGCGAGGCGGTGGCGCTCGGCCTGCCCAAGCCCACCCACCCTTTGGTGCGGTTGCGCATGCTGATTTCGCTTTGGGGAGTGATTCGCGACGAGGTGCGGCGGCGGATCTTTACGCTCGCCCAGCAGAACCAGATCGAACGTTATTACCAGGGAGAGTTGGGGTGGCGGCCCCGGCAGATCGGGCACCTACTTGGGCTCCTCATGAACTGGGCGTCCCTGCGCGAGAAGCAGGACCAGGCAGAGCTAGACAAGTACGTGAAGGAAAGCTTCGGGAGCGAGGCGGGGGTGGAGGCGCGCTACCAGGAATTGCTGCTCCTGCTCGAGGAGCAGACGGCGGCGGTGGAGGCGGCGTTCGCGGACGAGATGCAGGCGCAGGAGGAGAAGGACGCGATTGCGCGAGACTCGTGCCTCGCTCCGGAGGACGAAACGGCGAACATGGTGCTGCGGCTGGAAGCGGGGCTCGACCGGGCGATCGACCGCAAAGTGAGAATTCTGCTGACCATGCGTAGGGAAAATGCGCGCGAGTGTAGGGGCGGTTCGCGAACCGCCCCTACGGAACAGGAGGCCAGCCCTCCCGACAATGAGTCGAACGACCGGGAAGCCGAGGAACTGAGCAAGCTCGTGGGGCTCGAGGCTATGGCAGACACGCCGTCCAGTGGCTGCGATTCAAGGCAGGTTAGTGAAGCGCCACCTTCCCTTCGGGAAACGCAGACCCCAAACGGCAGGGGTCTGCGCCAGCCAGGCAGTGCTACTCAGACAGCAAGTCCGAAAGCGGAGAACGCCATGCAAACACCAGAATCGCCGGAACAAAGCCAGAATGTTATAGAAAACAAAGGACGCTCCCAGCAATCGACCACCCCTGACCCCTCCTTATCCAAGGAGGGGAATGGCTGCGGTGGCAGGGGCATTCCTTCGCAGCGCTCAGGACAGGCTCTGCACGTGTAGGGTCACGGCCAAGATGGCCGTGCCACGTCAAGGTGAGTCACAACTCCTGCGTGGTTTGACTGTGAGGCTCGGGCAACCTACAATAACATTGGCAAAGTATTATGCCTAACACATTTCTTTCCATTACCGACTCTCCTGCTCCGCCTTCGCGGCCAACGCCTCCGCAGGTGAGCAGCCGCAAGGTATTCGGGCAATTTGTGTTTCTGATTCTTCTGCTGCTCGCCGCAGGGGTGGGCGCGCTGGCCGGGCTGGTCTTTGTCTACTCGTCCGACCTGCCGCAGATCCGCGAATTGGCAGATTACCGGCCGGACGTGATGACGGACCTTTACGCGGACGACGGCACTGTGATTGGCAGCTTCGCCCTGGAGCGGCGGGTCATCGTGACTTACAACCAGATTCCGGAGGTGCTTCGCGACGCGGTCATCTCGATCGAGGACCGGCACTTTGAGAGCCACTGGGGCATCGATGTGCTGCGCATCGTGCGCGCCGCAGTTACGGACTTCGCCGAGTGGCGGCGAGCCCAGGGAGCCAGCACCCTCACCCAGCAACTCAGCAAAAAGCTGTTCCTGACGCCCGAGAAAAGCTTCCGGCGCAAAATCCAGGAAGCCCTGATGGCCATTCAGATCGAGCGGTACTTCACCAAGTCGCAGATCTTCACCATGTACGCAAACCAGGTTGACCTGGGGCACGGGAATTTCGGTTACGAAGCCGCCGCGCAGTTCTTCTTTGGCAAGCACGTGTGGCAGTTGAGCCTGCCCGAGGCCGCAACGCTGGCGGGGATTCCAAAGTCGCCGACGGGTTACTCACCGCTCTCGCACCCCGAGTCTGCCCGCCGGAGGCGCAATCAGGTCCTGCTGGCGATGCTGGAAAATGGGAAAATCTCCCATGACGAATACCGCGCTGCCGTCGCCGCGCCGCTCGGCCTGAATATCCAGAAATGGAACTACAACGTCGCGCCTTACTTTGTAGAGGAGGTGCGCCAGTTCCTCGAGAAGAAGTACGGCCCGGAGGCGGTGGACGAACGCGGGCTGCGGGTTTACACGACGCTCGACGCCAAGGTGCAGAAACTGGCGCAAGCAGCCCTGCGCCAAGGCTTGCGCGATAACGATAAGCACCGAGGCTGGCGCGGCCCCGAGAAGAATATCCTGAAGAACCACGTGACCCTTGCCGACGGCTTGCCTGCCACGCTCGAGACCTACACGGACAATGATTGGAAGCAGGCCGTGCAGCCGGGCGACCTGGTGCACGGATTGGTGATGCAGGTAACCGGGGACCACGCCGTCGTGCGCTTCGGCGACTCGACTGCACACGTCACCGCTCCCGACTTCGCCTGGACCAGGAAGACCGAGCCCTTGGAGCTTTTTGCTCCCGGCGACGTCGACCTGTTCGAGGTCAAGGAAATTAAGGGAACGAAGCCCGTCGTCGCCCTTGACCAGTATCCCAACGTTCAGGGCGCCGTCCTGGTGATTGACAATGCCACCGGCGCCATCAAGGCCATGGTGGGCGGCTACGACTGGAACGTGAGCAAATACAACCGCGCGACGCAGGCGGAACGGCAAGTGGGGTCTTCTTTCAAGGTCTATGTTTACTCGGACGCGATGCTGGACGGCATGTCGCCCTTTGACACGATTGTGGACGCCCCGGTAGGCTATAGCACTTCCTCCGGCTGGTGGGCCCCGCACAACTACGACGAGAAATACGAAGGGACCATCACCCTGCTGCACGCGCTCGCGGAATCGCGCAACGTTCCTGCGGTTAAGTTATTGGCAAAAGTCGGGGTGGACAGCGTCATCCGGTTGTGCCGCAAGTTTGGCATCACTTCGCGGTTGGTTCCAAACCTGCCGTTGGCGCTCGGCGCCTCGGATCTGACCCTGCTCGAGCACACTTCCGCCTTCACCACTTTCCCCAACGACGGAGTCCACATCATGCCGCGCATGGTCTCCCGGGTGACCAACTACGACGGCCGGGTGATCGACGACTTTCAGCCGGAAGTCGCCGACGTCCTTCCGGCCGGGGACGCGCGCATCATGGTGTCGATGCTGCGGGAGGTCTTCAACTCGGGGACCGCCGTTCACGCCAAGGCGCTCGCCCAGAAATATCCCATGGCGGGCAAGACCGGCACCACCAACGATTTCTCCGACGCCTGGTTTCTCGGATTTACACCCTCGATTACCTGCGGCGTCTACGTGGGGTTTGACGATCACCAGTCTCTCGGCGATAAGGAAGAAGGAGCGAAGGTGGCGCTGCCCATCTGGATGCAATTCATGAGCGAGTACCTTAAGGGCCGGCCGGTCGAAGAATTCCCGCACTCGCCGCTGCTTACGAATCCGGAACAGGTGAAGCAGATACTCGCCAGCGCCGGGCCGGAGATCCTGCTGGGTGGGAGGACGCCGGAGGTGGCGGAGGCCGGCGCTAAGCCTTCTTCGCAGCCTGCCGGGGCGGCCGCAGCCATTCCGGCGCCAAGGGCCGCCACTTCTGCGATACCGCCCGGGCCAGGCTCATCCGTCCATGCCCCGGCGGCAACCGTACCCGAGGTCGGAGCAACGGCGGCGCCGGCCAAAGAGAAAACCAAAGCTGCGCCCGAACCTGCCCCCGCCAAAGCGCCATCCACTCCGGAAGCTGTCAAGTCCGAACCCCGCGCTGGTGCGGGTGCTCCACGAAGTGCGAATCCTGCTGCGCCCTGAGCCGCCGTCTCGCCTCAGCGCTTGCTTGTCCCGCCGATCTCGGCGTAGTCGGAGCGGACCGGAAGGGCGGGGCTTCAGAGTCGATATGAATACTCGTTTTTGCTGTCATTCCGAGGGGCCGCAGGCGGCGAGGAATCTCGCATTGCCCTGAAAAGGCGTAGGGGTAGGGCTTGCCCTACCCCGGATGGTGTGAGATCCATCCAGCCAAGGGACGGCAAGTCGTCCCCCTATGATCGCCTTTTCATGGTTTCTGGGTGCCCGTCAGCAGACGGGTATGAGCGACTGCCTTGAAGATACTCAGAGCGAGATTCCTCGCTTCGCTCGGAATGACACTCCGAATTAGGATCTCACACAGACTCTTCAGCCCCGCCCTTCCCGAGGCGTGGTTAGACGTACTGGTTTGCATCGCCAGCCTTGCGTTCGTCGATAAGCCCGTGCCGAGGAACCCCGCCCTGTACATCCGAGTCATGGCCGGCCGAGACCCGATCGAAAATGGTCCCAACCTCCTGGACCGAGGGTTTGGACTTTGCCATCCAGCGTGACCAGCCTGACGCCGCGTGCCCGTTCAATCTCTCCAATGTGGTAAAGGGGTTGGCCTTGGAATTTCGAGGGTAGGCGCGAAGCTGCTCGTGGGGGGACTGTGAGCAGCAGTTGGTAGTCTTCGCCGCCGTGGAGCGCCAATTCGAGCGAATCCGCGGCTTCGGGCAGCGCAGGGCCGGGAACCTTCGCAGCCCAGACCCGTGCGCCCACTGCGCTTGCCGTCGAGAGGCGGTCGAGATCGGTGGATAACCCGTCGCTCAAATCAATCAGCGCCGAGGCTAAGCCGCGCGAGGAGAGAAACCGTCCCAGAGCGCAGCGAGGCTCCGGGTAAAGATGGGCCTCGACGGCCTCCCTGGCCAGTCGCGCAGGCACTCTTGCCTTTGCCTTGGCGCGGACAGCCAAGAGTGGCTTTCCCACCCGCTTGCTCCGGAGGAGGCGCAGGCCGAGCGCCGATAACCCCAGGCGGCCGCTGACGAAGATCAGGTCCCCGGCGCGAGCGCCCGACCGCAGCAGTCCTTTGCCGCGCGGCACCTCGCCCGCCACCAGCACGTCAATGAACGTCCGATCCGGGACCACGGCGGTGTCCCCGCCGACCAAGCGAACGCCGAAGCGGCGTGCCAACGCCTGCAAGCCACCGTAGAAGCCCGAGATCCAATCGTGCCGGGTTCGATCCGATAGAGCCAGTGATACCAGTGCATAGCGCGGGACGCCGCCCATCGCAGCGACGTCGCTTAGGGAGCGCGTCAAGGCGCGGTGGCCCACGGCCCGCGCCGGATGCAGTTCGCGGGTGAAGTGGACATCCTCGATGGACATATCCGTGGTCAGGATCAGTTCGTTTCCGTTTGCGACGTCCACGAGGGCAGCGTCATCGCCAATGCCGAGCTTCACGCCTCGTCCCCGCCTCACATGACGGGTGTGCCTCCGCTCGCGGGAGGCCGAGAGTGCCCGAAGCCAATGCACGAAGTCGTTTTCAGTTTTGAACATGACTGCTGTCCGCTTTGCTCTCCGCAATCTCGGAGTATCTGTCGCGCCGAGTATCACAAGATTGACGCCACCAGGCTGGTGGAAACGATTCTAGTCCAGCCAGACTAATTATGTGAGCTCGCATCAAAGTGCCCATGCGAGTTTAGATTGCGCACTGGCACCCACGAGGGCAGAACTGAATTAGAACTTGACACTTCCGTAATGTTCACGTAATAATGCATTTGCCAGCCAGTAAGAGTTTTCTTAGTCCGTCCGTTCCCGAGACCTTAGCTGCGCGCCGCTAGGGAATTCATAGCACGAAATAATCTTTCGACGGGAGAATTTATAGATGCAGAAGAAGTTCTACGCCTTCCTCATTTTTCCAGGGGCCCACGGCAGGCTCCACAAGATGCAACTGCCATTCTACATAATTCACATGGTTCTGGCTCTTAGCGCGGTTGGAATCATGACCGTCGCGGCGCTGGCCAATAGCTATGCCAGAATGCTCCTTAAGGTCTCGAACTACAATAACCTGCGCAGCGAGCGGGAAGCCCTGAAAACGCAATACCGGACGCTGGAGAGCGCGGTAACCAGCAACAACGCGAAGTTGGACTCACTGCAATCGCTGGCTGCGGAAGTGGCGCTGACTTACGGTTTTGGTGACGAGCGCCGCCCACGTTTCCCAGCGGCGGTTCTCGCCCTGGCGACTCAAACCAATGCCACCATGGACTCCAGTTTCCGCGCTTCACTGTACGCATTTAACCTGATTCGCAGGGCTTCACTCGATCCGGACTCGAGCGACTTGGGGCGGGGAATGTTCTCGAATCCCCTCATTACCCCGACTGTACCTTCCATCTGGCCCGTGCGCGGGCAGATCACGGCGGGGTTCGGGCAGCGCGAGGATCCATTCAGTGGTGAGGATGCGATCCACAAAGGCATAGACATCTCGGTTCCGTTTGGCACCCGAGTGGAGGCTGCGGCGGATGGAATCGTGCTCGAGGCTGGGCCGGAGTCGGGCTACGGCAACGAAATCTTGATTGACCACGGATATGGTTTGACAACCAAGTACGGACACTTAAGCAGGATCTTCGTAGTAGTCGGCCAAGTCCTCAAACGCGGGCAAGTCATCGGCGCGGTGGGAATGACTGGCAAGACTACCGGACCACACCTTCATTACGAGGTACACGTTAAGGATGCCCCGGTGAACCCAACAAAATACCTGCACGGCTAATCGAAAGCCCTGAAAAATTTCCCTTGCAATTCTGAGTCCGCTCAGGTAGAATTGTTTGGTTTGCGCGGCTGGCGTAGCTCAGCCGGTAGAGCATCTGATTTGTAATCAGAGGGTCGGGGGTTCGAATCCCTTCGCCAGCTCCAGCTTGAGCGCGCAGAGCCATAAGAATTACCGGCGGGCGGTGGTCGAAGTATCGGGAGCGATTTTATCAAATCTGAAAAATACTCAGTATTGCGCGGGGATCGGGGTGTGCCCGCGTCCAACCGCAGACACGAACTACTTGGCTCAAACTGACGGGACCCGAACACGGAGCGAAGGGGCGTGATTGTCCGTGTCGGCGCACGCCGAAACGAGTTGCGGACAGGTGGCTGAGTGGTCAAAAGCAGCAGACTGTAAATCTGCCGACCCTTGCGGTCTACGGAGGTTCGAACCCTCCCCTGTCCACCAGAGAGCAGTGACGAGTGACAAGTGATGAGCGAAACAAAAGCGTTGGACTTTCTTCCTCTTCACTCGTCACTGAAGTAGCGGGAGTAACTCAATGGTAGAGTCACAGCCTTCCAAGCTGTTGGTCGCGGGTTCGATTCCCGTCTCCCGCTCCAAGGAGCTTTCAGCCGTCAGCTATCAGCACTCAGCTTTTGCTTCTGGGCTGGCTGAAAGCTGAGAGCTGATGGCTGATAGCTTCGAAGTGGGCCGATGTAGCTCAGTTGGTAGAGCACGTCCTTGGTAAGGACGGGGTCAGCGGTTCAATTCCGCTCATCGGCTCCAGAGTTTTTGAGGTTCTGATGAAGTGCAAACTCATCGACGCAGTCTTGTGGGATGCACCCATTCCGGAATCTGTGCGAGCCCGAATCGCGGGCTTTCAGGCTAGTACAACGGAGCAGAGATAACATGGCCAAGGAAAAATTCGACAGATCGAAGCCGCACATGAACATAGGGACGATCGGGCACATCGATCACGGCAAGACGACGCTGACGGCGGCGATCACCAAGGTATTGGCGCGGAATAACC
>JBEKLY010000308.1:0-9495 GCA_050010015.1 Terriglobia bacterium | reverse complement strand
CTGCCACAGACGCGCCGTGAGATCCAACGCCTGTTGTTCACCTGGACCGGAGAGTGTGCGTATTGTGGCAGCATTATTCGCAAGCGAAACCGATCACCTTAACTTAACGTAGTAGTACTAGGTCTCGCGGTTGGTTACGGAATCATCCTCGGTCTTATTGCTCCCATCGGGACCTTCCTTCCACTAGTGGTGCTTCATCCGGAGAGGTTGTGGACCCGCCAGGGATACACGCTAATGTTGGGCATGCTTCTGGTGCTTGTTGGGATCGCATTCCTGGCTGTGGCGGGCAAGCGCCGGGAGAGGGAAACCACGTCACTGTCCCCCATGGTCAAGTCCGGTTTCTTCGTGGGCTTGGTGATCTGCATCCTGGCCGGAGTTTTCTCGCCCATGCTCAATTTCAGTTTTGTGTTTGGACAGGAACTGCAAACTCGCGCGCTGGCGTTCGGTGCCGGGTCCAGCATGGCTTCCAGTGCGATCTGGTGCCTTACGCTTACCTCAGGCTTTGTCGTCAACGCGGGTTACTGTGCGTACCTGCTGGGAAAGAACCACACCTGGCAAGTTTTTTCTTCTGTAGCCTCACCCTCCGGATATTGGTCCGGTGGAAGCTTAATGGGATTAATTTGCTTCGGGAGCTTTTTGGTTTATGGCATGGGCGCGACAGCGCTTGGACCGCTGGGGGGAATCGTGGGGTGGCCGCTGTTCATGTCAATGAGTCTGATTACCTCCAGCGTTCTAGGGGCGGTCACTGGAGAGTGGGTTGGAGCTGGCCGCAGGGCTTACGCCTATTCCGTGGCAGGACTGGCCTTGCTGATCCTGGCCATCGTCGTGATCTCGCGAGGAAACGGCTAGCCCTGGATTTTCCCCGGCCGACCGGAGAGGGATTTCAGCTTTGAAACTCGGCATTGGCACCTATGCCTATATGTGGTCGATCGGCTTTCCGGGAGCCGCGCCCAAGCACCCGTTAGATGCGCTCGGTCTTCTGGAAAAGGCTCAGCACCTAGGAGTCAGGGTCGTTCAGTACGGTCCGAATCTTTCGCTGGGAGTACTTTCGCGTCGCGACCTGGAAGCAGTAAAGCAGCGCTCCCGAGCCTGGGGCATTGAAATCGAGATCGGAACCCGTGGCTTAGTGAGGGACCATCTCCTGGGTCAAATGGAGCTGGCCCGGGAAGTGGGTTCGACCCTCTTGAGGTCCATCCCGGAAATGGAGAATGGGAGGACGGCCACCATGCCGGAGATTCGCGATCACCTCGGGGCGATTGTCCAGGACCTGGAGAAAGCAGAGATCCGGTTGGCGCTGGAAAACGGAAGAATCCCTGCCCAGGAACTATCCGAGGTATTGGACTCCCTTCAAAGCCCCTGGCTGGGAATCACGCTGGACACCGTTAACTCCCTGGCCATTCCGGAAGGGACCGAGCAGGTGGTGCGAGTGCTCGCCAGGCACACGATGTGTTTTCACGTGAAAGATTTCGTAATCGAGCGCGCTTGGCACTTAATGGGGTTCACCGTCGAGGGACGGGCGGCAGGCAAGGGCCAGATGAACTTTCCCTGGATCTTGCAGCAGTTGAGGGCCGCAGGGTCAACTGCTAATGCCATCCTGGAATTATGGCCGCCCCCACAAGCTGAGCTAGAAGCGACCATCGCTGTGGAGCAGGCATGGGCGGAGGAAAGCATTCATTACCTGCGGCAATACATACCCGACTGACGGCTTATCTCGGGAGAAGGAGATTCCTCATGACGGAGACTGTGGTTATTGTAGGAGCGGGCGGTAAAATGGGAAAGCGCGCCGCGCAGAAAATCGGCCGCGACTCCCGTTACAAGGTGCTCATGTGTGAGAGCAGCTCCGAGCGCGCCCGGGTGCTGGCGGAGGAGGGGTTCGAAGTGACCCCGGTGGAGGTGGGAGTCGCGACTGCTGACTTCGTGGTCATGGCTGTGCCCGATGCTCTGATTGGGTGCATTGCTCATCAATTAGTTCCACAGATGAAACGGGATGGAACATTGATCATGCTGGACGCTGCCGCTGAATACATCAATGAGCTGCCTAGTCCCGGAACTCTGACCTTTATGATCACCCATCCTTGCCACCCTCCCTTTTTCACGGAGCAAGCAACTGAGGAGGCGAGGTGCGACTATTTCGGTGGGACTGCAGTCCAGGACATTCTTGTGTCCTTGGCCCATGGTTCGGAATCGCAGTTCCTTGCGGGGACAGAGCTCTGCAAGGCCATCTTTGCGCCGGTGCGCAAGGCATACCGCGTCACTCCGGAGCAATTCGCCCTGCTCGAGCCCGCGATGGCCGAAATCGTGGTGGCCACCGCCGCCACCCTCATGAAGGCCTCTCTGGATGCGGCTATCGAAAAGGGTGTCCCGCCTGAGGCGGCGCGAGCCTTCATGGCAGGCCACGCCAGGATCGCGATGGCAATTTGCTTCGGGGCTGAGGGTTCTCCCTTTTCCGACGCCGCCAAGATCGCCATTCAATGGGGAACCCGGGAGATCGTCCGGCCGGATTGGCGGAAGGTATTTGAGCCGCAAGTGCTGCAGGAAGCCATACGCGTCATGCTGCATGAGGATTCCACGGGGCAAGCAAGCTGAACGTATGCGGGATGTTCCTCAGATAGCGGATGCCCTAGCTTGGACGTGAACACGGCAGGAACCGCACTCGCCAAGTCCACGACGGCGGATTGCGGCGACCATAACCCCCAAGGGGTATGTCACCAGGACGGGAGACTGAGTGAAACTGCCCAGGAGTGTCCTGTATTACGGAAGCGATGAGGCATTGCCCGAACAGATCACGCTTCGGGCGGGGCCTTTAGTGCTGGTTTACGAACAGGGTGACCTTCGAGACATTCGACTCGGTGATCGGGAGGTTCTACGCCGCGTCTACGTCGCCATTCGTGACCGCAACTGGGGCACGGTGGCACCCACTCTCTTTAACCTTCAGAAGGAGATATCCGGCGATTCGTTTCGTATCTCCTACGATGTCGAGAACAAGCAGGGCGACATCGACTTCTTCTGGACGGGAACGATCACTGGAGATCCTCAAGGTAGAATAACTTTTGCCATGGAGGGCAGGGCGCGGTCGACCTTCCTTCGAAATCGGATAGGCTTCTGCGTTCTGCATCCGATTAGGGAGTGCGCCGGACAGGCATGCACCGTGGAGAAGGTAGATGGGTCGAAGGTTCATGGCACATTCCCGCGATATATCGCACCTCATCAGCCCTTCCTCGATATGCGGGCGATATGGCACGAGGTAACGTCCGGCGTCTGGGCCGAAGTCCGTTTCAGTGGAGACACGTTCGAGATGGAAGACCAGCGAAATTGGACGGATGCCTCCTACAAGACCTACTGCACACCACTGGGCCTACCCTTTCCGGTCGAAGTGCGAGCTGGAACAGCAATCTCCCAGACGGTTACCCTGACGCTACGCGGCCTGACTCCGAGCCCGAGCCCTGAGTCGTCCAACAAGCCCGTCATATTCTCGGCCACCGGGCTTCCGCCTTGCCCGCTTCCGCGCATCGGTCTCGGCCAGGCAAGCTACGATCAGCCGCTCGGAACCAAGGAGGTCGCACGGCTCCGTGCCTTGAACCCGAGTCATTTGCGGGTGGACTTGGAACTTTTCCAGGGCGAGTATGAATCTCGCTTGCAGCGCGCGACACTTGAGGCACGCGAACTGCGAATTCCTCTGGAGGTAGCACTCTTTCTCTCCGATGCGGCGGAGCAGGAGTTGAAGCTGCTGCGCCGGATACTGGAGCGCTTGAAGCCGGCCGTATGCAGGTGGTTGGTGTTCCATATCTCTGAGAAATCCAGCACTGAGAAATGGCTCGAGCTCGCAAGGAGCCACCTAGCCCAGTACAACACGAAGGCCAAAATCGGCGGCGGCACCAATGTCTACTTCGCCGAACTCAATCGGAATCGGCCCCCGCTAGTAGCTATGGATTTTGCGGTCTACTCTGTGAATCCTCAAGTTCATGCTTTCGACAACACCTCGCTCGTCGAGAACCTGGAGGGCCAGGCCGCGACGGTAGAGAGTGCCCGCCAGTTCCTGGATGGCCGCTCCATAGCCGTCTCGCCCGTCACCTTGAAGCCGCGCTTCAATCCCGATGCGACAGGCCCCGCGCTCAAACCGAGTTTGGGCGAACTCCCATCACAGGTTGACGTGCGCCAGATGTCGCTGTTCGGTGCAGCGTGGACGACCGGCAGCCTCAAATCCCTGAGTGAAAGCAAGTTCGTGTCGGAACCCGGTGTCCGCAGCATCACCTACTACGAAACAACCGGCTGGCAGGGCGTGATGGAAACCGAGGGCGGCTCAACGCTGCCCAGCAGGTTTCGGTCGTTGCCGGGCTCGGTGTTTCCGCTTTACCACGTTTTGGCAGACGTCTGCGAGTTCGCGGGCGGCAATGTGCTTCTTTCCACATCCACTTCCCCTCTCAAGATCACCGGCATCTTCCTGGTCAAGGGTCCACGACGCCGCGTGGTGCTTGGCAACTTGGGGCCGGAACCAGCGGTCGTGCAAGTGATGAGTGCCGAGTTGGGAAAAGCCGTGCGCGTGAAGTACCTCGATGAAACCACTGCGCTACAGGCCATGGTATCGCCCGAGTCCTTTCGGGCCGATCCGGGGACTTTGACGCAGATCGAGAAGGACTGGATTGAGATACTCTTGCGGCCGTACGCAATTGTTCGGATCGATTCGCTATAGGCGGATTGGATGCCGGTGCCAGCGGCCGTTTACTGATCGATTAGCTCGAATGTGCCCTTAAATTGTCAGCCGAACGCCCCTGAAAGGGCTGCCCGGTTCTTTGTTCGCCCAACGGAGCGTTTTTTTCCACACAGCAGGCGCGGCCTGCCGGGAATCGGCCTTCCGCAGGGAGTTGCCCGGGAATCGTGCCGCAACGCTGCTCGAGATCAAGATGATGTCAAACCCCAAGACCACACGGGTGCGTTTCCAGGTTCTCGGCGTCGTTTGTTCGTTATCTGTCGTCACTTACCTTGACCGGGTTTGTATCGCGGGTAGCGCACCTTTCATCATGTCGGACCTCCACCTCACGCCGGTGCAGATGGGCGCCATATTCAGCGCCTTTGCCATTGCCTATGCTCTCTTCGAAGTCCCCACGGGCTGGTTGGGAGATCGGATCGGTCCGCGAAAGGTTATTACCCGTATTGTGGTTTGGTGGTCTTTTTTCACCGCCCTGACCGGATTCATGAGCCGCTTCTGGACAATGGCAGTGGTGCGTTTCTTGTTCGGCATGGGGGAAGCAGGGGCTTATCCGAACGCCGCAAAGGTCTTCTCGAATTGGATGCCGCGCGCCGAGCGAGGCGTCGCCGTCGGCACCATGTGGACGTGTGGAAGATGGGGAGGGGCATTCACACCTGCCCTGGTGGTGTTCATGATCACGCGCATGGCGTGGCGTTCCACCTTTTGGATCTTGGGGGCGGTCGGCATCGTGTGGGCCACCCTCTTCTGGATATGGTTCCGCGATACACCTGAAGAAAAGCGCGGGATTAACGACGCGGAACTGGAGATCATCCGGCGTGGTTGGCCCCAGGCCATTTCTCCAACTGAAAGTCGCAGCACGGTTCCGTGGCTACGCCTCCTCAAGAGTGGAAACCTGTGGTCCATCTGCCTGATGTATTTCAGCGTCTCGTATGGCTGGTTCTTTTACACGACATGGCTGCCGACCTCTTTGAAAGCAAGAGGCACCACGATGATGCAAGCAGGAATCTACGGTGGGCTTCCCTTGTTCATGGGAGGACTCGGCGCGTTCGCCGGAGGTATGTTGACGGACTATGTGGTTAGGAAGACTGGGAAACTAACGAGCCGGCGCTATATCGGTTTTACAGGATTCTTCATAGGATCACTCTTCATGCTCGGAAGTGTTTGGGTGAAGAATCCACTGACGGCGGTGTGGGTCATTTCGATGGCTTCGTTCTTCGGAGATTTGACCCTGGCAGGTAATTGGGCCGTCTGCATGGACGCAGGCCGCGAGTTGGCGGGGACCGTCTCCGGATGCATGAACACGTTTGGAAACATAGCCGGGTTCCTTTTCCCACTGGTAACCGGATTCTTAATACAGTGGTTTGGGCGTTGGGATTTGCCTATCCTTGTGTCAGGCGTCATCTTCTTCCTCGGGGCACTGCTCTGGCTACGCATCGACCCCTCGGAAGCTATAGTCTAGACCGCACAGTCTGAAAATGCTGAACGAGCTGCGGACAGCCGTCGTTCGTTCACACTGGGAGGTCGTCTTCTTACTCAACTTATCCTTGAGAGGGAATTTCGCGTGCTCATTGATCCCGACAGTTGATGTCACAGTCTCCCCGCATTTGTCTTGACATCGTTAAACCTGTCAGGTCAAGATGCGTGTCGTTCTTTTCATACGAGCCAGAGGGTACGACGCCGGGTGAATTCGTCGGCAACGGAGTCACCCAGCGGACCCTCAGAAAGTCCGTTGAAGCTGGGTGGAGGCTGGTGAAAACGTTCGCCTAGGGGGGTGTTACTCCCCGCTGTCTCACAGCATACCGCCAAATCAAATCGCAATCGGAAATGATGAAGCGCGAACGTTCTCATCTTGCCTTTGCCAATCAAATCTGGAAAAGAATTGCCCGTTCGTTTTTGACCCGCAACGACCATGCCCCGCGGGCACCCCAGGAGGCCTGCAATGTCCAAATGGACGAGACGTGATTTCTTGAAGAGCAGTGTTGCCGCCGCAGCGGGGGCGCCGGGGATACCCCTCGGCGGTGCGGTAGCACGAGGCGCGGATGCCCTGAAGGAGGCCTCCTCCAGCGGCGCAGAGGAAGTCGCGGCCTCGCGTGAACGCCTGTTGCTCGACTTCGGCTGGCGTTTTCATCTTGGCCATTCCGACGACCCCGCACGTGACTTCGGCTATGGGCTCGCAAAAGGCTACATGAAAACAGGCGTCTTCTTCCGGCCCTCGCAACCGGATTTCAACGACGCCGGCTGGCATGCCATTGACCTTCCACACGACTGGGGGGTGGAATTGCCGTTTGTTCCGGACGACGAGTCGGTGATCTTTCACGGCGCCAAGCCCCTGGGCCGCAAGTATCCCGCAACCAGCGTCGGGTGGTACCGGCGCATCTTCGACATTCCGCAGGCCGACTTCGGCAAGCGGCTGAGCGTGGAGTTCGACGGCGTGTTTCGCGATTCGATCACGGCACTAAATGGGATTTTTCTGGGCCGAAACATGAGCGGGTATGCGCCGGTCCGGTACGACATCACCGACGCAGCCAACTATGGGGGCAAGAATGTGTTGGTGGTGCGCGTAGACGCCACCCAGGCGGAAGGCGGCTTTGTCGTGGGCGACGGGTTTTACGAGGGCGCCGGCATTTACCGCCATGTCTGGTTGGTGAAAACAGATCGGCTGCACGTTCCGCAGTGGGGAACGTTCGTGACTTCCGAGGTCGACGGGAGCAGAGCCGTTGTCACCGTGCGCACGGAATTGGCCAATGAAGCTGATGCTGACGCGACCTGTCAGGTGATTTCGACGATTGTGGATGAGACCGGCAAGGAGGTAGTAAGCGGCCGTTCGGATTCCGTTAGTATTCCCGGCTGGGAACGGCGCAGCTTCGCTCAGCACCTGGAGGTTGAGGATCCGAAGCTTTGGTCGATTGAGCAACCCAACCTTTATCGCCTGCTCACGACCGTCGAATCCAGCGGTCGAGTAGTGGATCATTACGAAACTCCCTTCGGCATTCGCACCGTGCGCTTCGATGCCGATAAGGGTTTTTTTCTGAACGACAAGCCCGTCAAAATCAAGGGGACGTGTAACCACCAAGACCACGCCGGGGTGGGCTGCGCCTTGCCCGATCGGCTCCAGTACTACCGCATCGAGAAGCTTAAGGAAATGGGCTCAAACGGCTACCGCACGTCGCACAACCCTCCCACGCCGGAACTGCTGGACGCTTGTGACCGGCTGGGAATGGTGGTGCTCGACGAGACCCGCATATTTTCATCTTCTCCTGAAGGTCTCAGCCAATTGGAGCGAATGGTTCGGCGCGACCGGAACCACCCCTGCGTGGTGTTTTGGTCCACCGGCAACGAAGAACCTCTGCAAGGATCCGACCCCGGAGCGCGGATTTGCGCCTCCATGCAGCGGCTCGAGCGGCGGCTTGACCCGACTCGGCTCATCACACAGCCGGTGAACGAAGACTGGGGGAAAGGACTCTCACCCGTCCTGGACGTCATGGGATTCAACTATCACCACGCGTCTGAGATCGACGACTTTCACAAGCGGTTTCCCAATCAGCCCTGCGTCGGCACGGAAACGGCCAGTACCGTCTCCACGCGGGGCATCTATTTTACCGATAAGGAGAAAGGTTACGTCAGCGCTTACGACGTGAATTTCCCCGAGTGGGCTTCCACCGCCGAAGAATGGTGGCAAACGTATAATCAACGCGCTTTCCTCGTCGGCGGCTTTATCTGGACCGGATTCGATTATCGCGGCGAGCCCACTCCATATGGCTGGCCGTGCATCAGCTCGCATTTCGGGGTTATCGATACCTGCGGCTTTTTCAAAGACCTTGCCTATTATTATCAGGCCTGGTGGAGCGGCAAGCCGGTGCTGTACCTCTTCCCCCATTGGAACTGGGCGGGCAAGGAAGGCCAGGAAATCGACGTCTGGTGCTTCAGTAACCTGGATAAGATCGAGCTCTGCCTCAACGGCAAGAGCCTGGGTATCCAACCCATGGAGAAGGATTCGCACGTGGCCCGGAAAGTCAAATACACGCCCGGCAATCTCGAAGCCCGGGGCTACAAGGGGGGACAGTTGGCAATGACGGCCAGGAGGGAAACCACCGGCGCACCGGCAAGTATCATGCTCCAGCCGGACCGCGCGAAAATACATGCTGACGGCGAAGATGTTTCCGTCGTCGCGGTGAGTGTGGTGGATGAGCAGGGCCGCGTGGTTCCCGTGGCTGATAATCTGGTTACCTTTGAGGTTACAGGTAGCGGTAAGCTGATCGGCGTGGGTAATGGCGATCCCAGCAGCCATGAGCCGGATAAAGGACACCAGCGCCGCGCCTTCAACGGTCTCTGCGTTGCCATAATTCAATCGCAGAAGACAGCCGGCGACATCAAGGTCCGGTCCACGTCGCCTGGGCTCGCTCCCGCCGTCGCCGTGATTCAATGCGAACAGGCCATGCCACGAACCGCCGTGGCGTGAGATCTTCACTCTTCAAATCAGCGGTGCAGATGCGGCGGTCACGCATTCTCTCCATCAGGTGCTGGCGCGCTGCGGGCGGGAAAACCTTCCAGGTTTCGAGGCGGGCATCAGCCGCCAAAGACCATGCGGCCACGCCCGTCTCCGGGGCGGATTCGAACGACCCCAGCACCGGCGGGTAGCAGAGGTAGGCGTGCTTTGCCTTCCTTTGGAGTGCCAGGACAAGCCTGGCTGATCTTGTGAACTGAAAGGAATTCACCTTGTAGATTACCCGTTCAACATGTAGCCCGGCAAGCGCGAGGGGGAGTAATCCTACTGGCGAAGCCTTGCT
>JBEKLY010000307.1:0-11872 GCA_050010015.1 Terriglobia bacterium | reverse complement strand
GTGAATATTAACGCCACGTTCCGTCCCACGGCTCACGCCGTGGGCTACTTTCTGGCGCCGCTCCGCGGCTTTCGAAGTCCCGGCGCCTTAAGTAAACGCTTATGGGGCAACGCCCCCGGAAAACATCAGCTCAGCGGGCCGACCCTGCAAGGGTCGAACCCCATGGCGCCACGGCGGTCGTTCCCTTCGCCGGAAAGCAACGCGACCCCTTCGGGGTCGTGGGATAGCGTTGGCGTTCGTAGGAGGCGTTACCCCCGGCTACTATCTTGCGCCCTTTCAGGGCGCGCAAGCGCTATCCAAGTACTGCCTTCACTCTTTGGATGCCTGCGGCCAGGGAATTGATCTCCTGTTTGGTATTATAAAACGCCAGCGAAGCGCGCACCGTGGCCGGCACGCCAAAGCGATCCATGACCGGTTGAGCGCAGTGGTGGCCGGTGCGGACCGCAATTCCTTCGTGGTCCAGTATAGTCCCAACATCGTGGGCGTGTACACCCTCGAGATTGAATGAAACGACTGCGGCTTTCTCGCGCGCCGTGCCGATGATCCGCACTCCGGGGATCTGTTGGATGGCTTCCGTGGCGTAAGAGAGGAGCGCGTGCTCGTAGGATGCGATGTTTGCGATGCCCACGTGATTGACGTACTTAAGGGCGGCCTCCAGGCCGTAGACCTCGGCGATATCGGGCGTTCCCGCTTCGAACTTGTAGGGAACGGCGTTGTACAGCGTCTTCTCAAAAGACACGTAGCTGATCATGTCGCCGCCCCCCTGATAAGGAGGCATGGCTTCCAGCAGGTCGAACTTGCCATAGAGCACGCCGATTCCCGTCGGCCCAAAAACCTTGTGGCCCGAAAAGGTGTAAAAATCGCAGCCGAGCTCCTGAACGTCAATCTTCAAGTGCGGTGCGGCTTGCGCGCCATCCACGAGGACTGGAACGCCCCTGGCGTGCGCCATCTCGACGATCTGGCGCACCGGATTGATGGTGCCGAGGGCGTTGGAAATGTGGGCCACAGCCACCAGGCGTGTGCGGTCGTTCAAGAGCTTCTCGAATTCCTCCAGAATCAGTTCGCCCTGGTCATTGATGGGCCCCACCTGTAGCTTGGCGCCTTTCTCCTCGCAGAGCATCTGCCAGGGCACAATGTTCGAGTGATGCTCAAGGCCGGTGATCAGCACTTCGTCGCCGGCCTGCACGTTACGCTTTCCAAAAGTCTGCGCCACCAGGTTGATGGCTTCGGTCGTCCCGCGCACGTAAACGATCTCCCGCTGGTCGGAAGCATTGAGGAATTTCTGAACCTTCCTCCGGGTGTTTTCATAAACGTACGTGGCGCGTTCGCTCAGCAGGTGAACGCCGCGATGCACGTTGGCGCAGTCCTCAGTGTAAAAGCGGACAATCGCGTCGATGACTTTTTGCGGTTTCTGGCTGGTGGCAGCATTGTCGAGATACACCAGGGGCTTGTCATGGACCTTCTGCTTCAGGATCGGGAAGTCCTCCCGGATCCGCTTCACGTCGAAGGCTGGCGCAGGTACTGTGCGTGCCGGCGCTTGGATTGTCTGGTGCGTGGTGGCCATCATGCCTCCTCGGCTTTGCAAATGGCTCCCCTCCTCCGAAGGAGGAGGCGTCTGGAGTTTCTACATTTGTGAGTCCGTGGCCATTTCATGCCCGGAAGGCCTCGGAGCGCGGGCTTCCAGCCCGCATCTCGCATCTGGACGAGCGGGCTGGAAGCCCGCGCTCCCAGGAATGCAGAAACTCGAATCCCCTCCTCCGAAGGAGGAGGGGTTGGGGGTGGTGGCCGCATGCCTGTCAACCACCCCTGTCCCCTCCTTAACAAAGGAGGGGAACCGCTTTCATGCTTTCTGGGCGACGCCGCCGCCGGCGGCGTCGGCTCGCTGGCCGTTCGCCAGGCGAGCGAATAAACCCTCGCTAAGCCGCTCGCGCAGCGGTTCGTACTTGATGCGCCCCAGGATGTCGTTGACGAAAGCGTAAGTCAGCAAGTCACGCGCTTCCTGCAGTCCGATCCCGCGGGAACGCAGATAGAAAACCGCGTCCGCATCGATCTGCCCGATCGTGGCGCCGTGCGTGCATTTGACGTCGTCAGCGTAAATCTCGAGCGCCGGCTTGGTATCGATGACGGCTTTTTCCGATAGGAGCAGGTTTTTGTTGCTCTGCTTCGAGTCGGTCTTCTGCGCGTCCTTGCGCACAATGATCTTGCCGTTGAAGACCGCCGAGGACTCGCCATCCAGAACGCCCTTATAGACTTCCCGGCTGCTGCAATGCGGCTGGGCATGGTCGAGAGTGGTCTGGTTATCGATGTGCTGGCGGCCGGTAATGACATAGAGGCCCGCCAGCAGCGCTTCCGCCCCTTCGCCGTCCAGAACCGTGTTCACTTCCTCACGGACCAGTGCCCCGCCCGTGGCAATTGAGTGCGTGGCGACGTTGCTCGAGCGTTCCTGGTGGAATACGAGGCGCCCGAAGTGGAACGCCCGGTCGCTTTCCTGCTGAAGGCGGTGATACGCGATCACCGCACCTTCACCTACCGCCACTTCACTCACCGCATTGGTGAAGTACACATCGCCAGTAGGACAGGCACTCTTGCCTGTCCCGGCTGCATAGTCAGGAGTGTCTGTGCCAATGGATACGTACGCTTCCACGATGCTGGCCTGGCTTTCCCGCCCCGCAACAATCAGGTTGCGAGGGTAGGACACGGTGGGCAGCCCGTTCGGGTCGGATACGTAAAGCAGGTAAATGGGCTTCTCGAGTACAACGCCTTTGGGAATCTCGATATATGCCCCGTCCTCGAGGAAGGCTGTATTCAAAGCTACGAAAGCGTGCTCCCTGTAATCTGTCGCGTAACGAGCCAGATGGCTTTCCAAAGTCTTCGCGTCGCTTGCCAGCGCCTCCGCGAGGCTTCCGGCTTTCACTCCCTTGGGAAGGCCGTCCAGCGTAGAAAGCTGCTTCGCAAAGCGCCCGTTAATAAAGACCAGCTTGGGGCATCCCAGGTCGGCAAGCGGATGCTGAGCTAATTGCTCAACCACCCCCTCCCCCTTCCTTATTAAGGAGGGGCCTCCGGACTCCCCTCTTGCGTTGACCGAGGAGGCCGGCGCGGACTCCCCTCCTCGCTGAGGAGGGGGCAAGGGGGTGGTGGCAAGCTGAAAAGGCACCGCCGCGATTGGAGCCACGTTGGTGTTCCGCCACTCTTCCTGCCGCGTCGTCGGAAATCCCTTCTCGGCAAAACCTGCCATCGCCGCCCTGCGTATTTCATGCAGCCAGGAAGGCGAGTTCGCGGCAAGACGGCCCTCGAGCTCTCTGAAGCTTGAAAGGTAAAGACCTTCTTTTTCCGTTGTAGCTATCATCATCTCTCCGTCCGTCTAAGTCGCCCGCTCTCCATTCGCCTTGTCAAGCTGAGCGAATGTCCATCCACCTTGTCATCCTGAGCGAAGCGAAGGATCTCTGCAGTTGCCTTTCTCCCTCTTTGGACACGAACTGCGGAGATCCTTCGCTTCGCTCAGGATGACACGCACCGCAGCATACGTCCTAAATCATCACAATCCTCTCCCGCCCTTGAATCGCGAGCCCTCTCCCTTGGGGAGAGGGTGTCCTGCTGCCGGCGTTTTCATCAGCCGGAGCAGGACGGGTGAGGGGTTACTTCGAGTGCCACCGTCCCCCGCGTGGCTTGCGCAGAACGAAGCTCTGCGTATCACGGTGTTGCAGGTTTTACAAACCGCAGAGCTTCGCTCTGCGCCAGCCGCGCCATCCACGGTGCTGACCTGAAGGTCAGCGCTACGCCTGACACCTGTCACCTGACACCCGACACCTGCTTTACGCGGCCGACTGCTCCAGCCACCCGTAGCCCTTCTCTTCGAGTTCGAGCGCCAACTCCTTCGTCCCCGATTTCACGATGCGTCCCTCGTATAAAACGTGCACAAAGTCGGGAACAATGTAATTGAGCAGGCGTTGATAGTGCGTCACCACAATAACGCTGCTATCCTTGCTGCGCAGCGCGTTCACGCCGTTGGCCACGATCTTGAGCGCGTCGATGTCGAGGCCGGAATCGGTTTCGTCGAGTATAGCCAGCTTGGGCTCGAGCACCGCCATCTGGAAAATCTCGTTGCGCTTCTTTTCGCCGCCCGAAAAGCCTTCGTTGACGGAGCGCGTCATCAAGGTTTCGTCCATCTCCAGCAGCTTCATCTTCTGACGCACCAGCCCGAGGAAATCCATGGCGTCGTATTCAGGCTCCCCGCGATGCTTGCGGATGGCGTTCAACGCCGAACGCAGGAAATACGTATTGCTGACCCCGGGAATCTCCACCGGGTACTGGAACGCCAGGAATACGCCTTCCCGCGCGCGCTCTTCCGGCGGCATCGCCAGCAAGTCCTTACCTTCGTACGTCACCTCGCCGCCCGTCACTTCGTAAGCGCTATGCCCCGCCAGTACCTGAGCGAGCGTGCTCTTGCCCGAGCCGTTGGGCCCCATGATGGCGTGCAGTTCGCCCGTGCACACCTCCAGATTAATGCCGCGCAGGATGTCCTTTCCCTCCGCCCTTGCTTGTAGGTTCTTGATGTGAAGCATCCTCACTCCTCGTTGAAAATTGGAAACTGGAAACTGGAAAATCGAAATTCGAAGTTCGAAACTCGAAACTCGGTCTCGTCCGTCGCAGCCCTCTCGCACTAGGTCAAATGCCCTCTCCCCTAGTTTGACTAATACCCTCGCCCCCTTGGGGGAGAGGGTGTCGCGCGACGGCGCTTTCATCAGCCGTCGCGTGACGGGTGTGGGGGTCGGTTCGTACTTTATCGAAGTACCGTATCGTTTTCGATGGCTTGGCCGCCTTACCCTTTAGCCTTTATCCTTTAACCTTCATCCTTTACCACCCAGAATTACCCCACGCTTCCCTCCAAACTCACCCCGAGCAGTTTCTGCGCCTCGACCGCAAACTCCATCGGCAATTCTTTGAAAACCTGTTTGCAGAATCCGTTCACGATCATGGACACCGCGTCTTCCGTAGACATGCCGCGCTGGCGGCAGTAGAAGATCTGGTCTTCCCCGATTTTCGATGTCGAGGCTTCGTGTTCCACTTGCGCGGTGGAGTTCTTGACTTCGAGATAAGGAAAGGTATGCGCGCCGCACTTATCGCCGATCAGCAGCGAGTCGCACTGCGAGTAGTTGCGCGCTCCCGCGGCCCCGCTCAGGATCTTCACCAGGCCGCGATAGCTGTTCTGCCCGTGCCCGGCGGAGATGCCCTTCGAGACAATGGTGCTCTTGGTGTTCTTGCCGATGTGGATCATCTTCGTGCCCGTGTCGGCCTGTTGGTAGTTGTTGGTGACCGCTACCGAGTAAAACTCGCCAATCGAGTTATTCCCCTGAAGAATGCAGCCGGGGTACTTCCAGGTGATGGCCGAGCCGGTTTCGACCTGAGTCCAGGAAATCTTCGAGTTCACACCCTGGCACTTGCCGCGCTTGGTGACGAAGTTGTAGATGCCGCCCTTGCCCTGTTTGTCTCCAGGGTACCAATTCTGAACTGTGGAATACTTGATCTGGGCATTATCCAATGCTACAAGCTCGACCACGGCGGCGTGAAGCTGGTTCTCGTCGCGCATGGGCGCCGTGCAGCCTTCGAGATAGCTGACGTACGCGCCTTCGTCGGCAACGATCAGAGTGCGCTCGAACTGGCCCGTGTCCCGCGCGTTGATGCGGAAGTAGGTGGAAAGCTCCATCGGACAGCGCACGCCCTTCGGCACGTAAGCGAAAGACCCGTCGCTGAAGACAGCGGAATTGAGCGTGGCGAAGAAGTTGTCCGTGTAAGGCACCACCGAGCCGAGGTATTTGCGGACGAGTTCAGGGTGCTCGCGCACCGCATCCGAGAAGGAACCGAAAATGATGCCCAGTTCGGCCAGCTTCTCCTTGAACGTCGTTGCCACCGAGACGCTGTCGAACACCGCGTCCACCGCCACCCCGGCAAGCAGTTCGCGCTCCTTCAGCGGGATGCCGAGCTTTTCGTATGTCTTCAGAAGCTCAGGGTCGATTTCCCCTTTCACTTCCTGCTTCTTTGGCGCGGCAAAGTACCGGATGCCCTGATAATCGATGGGACCGTACTTGACGTTCGCCCACGTCGGCTCCTTCATCGTCTGCCAGTGGCGGTAGGCCTTCAGCCGCCACTCGAGCAGCCACTCCGGCTCTTGTTTCTTGGCCGATATAAGACGAATGACGTCTTCGTTCAATCCCGGCGGAACCGTTTCCTGTTCAATGTCGGTCACGAAGCCGTATTTGTATTCCTGCGTTGCCAGGATTTCGACTTCCGATTGCGGCGTAGGCATCAAACCTCCTCTTGGGGATCAGTCCTGGATGGCGGCACTCGAACCGCGCCGTCGCGCCGGCATCTCGAGCACCGCCCGAACCAACAAACCCATTCTAGTAAATCTATACTGTATAGTCAAGATTCCGCCTCTACCTTCACGTCCGCTTTCCATCCGCCTGTATCTGAATCAAGCTGTGAGGCTCTACTACGAGGCTAGCAACAGTAACCTGGCGGAGCGCCGCGGCAATCGCCTCGTTCACCTTGCGCAGAGGTTCGCGCACTGTGCACTTGGTCATCTGATGACACTCGCTGCGGTCGGTTACGCATGAGGTAATGAAAAGCGGCCCCTCGAGCGCTCGTATCACTTCAAACGCGTTGATTTGTGCCGGGTCCTTCGCCAATGCGTAACCGCCATTGGTGCCGTGCTGTGAAGCCAGCAGGCCGATCTTCGCCAGCTTCTGCAGAACCTTGGCGACCAGTTCGGCCGGCATCCCATACGTTCGGGCGATCTCTTTGGCGCTCGAAGACGCGCGGGGTCGTTGGGCGGCCAAATGCCGGAGAGCTATTAACCCGTAATCGGCCTTCTTCCCGAGCCTCAGCATAGAGATATCCGACTATTTAAGTCGTATATAGCGTATCTGTGTGCAGTTTTCATGTCAAGCTATTTGTTTTCAAGCTTAAAGTGACAAATTGGCGTCATTTCACCCTCTCGCGACTCTCGAGAGCGTGCATCGAAAACCATAAACCGACGGGGCGACCGATGACACATTTCGTCATGCTGTTTCGACAAAATAGGGCAATCGAAAGCTTCTTTTTTGCCCCGGCTCACCATACCACGCGAGGGGGTTTTTCAACACCATGATAAGACAGTGGTTATTTGTAAGGAAGAAACAATCTGAAGTCCCGGATGGCAGGCAAACTGCACTAAAGCGGGCAGACAGTACGAGAGCACTAAAAATATCAAGGAGGACGGAAGAATGAAGAAAGGTCCACGAGGTTTTTCACTAATTGAATTGTTGATCGTCGTTGCGATCATTCTGATCATCGCGGCAATTGCGATCCCGAACTTGCTGCGCTCGCGAATCGCAGCTAACCAGGCTTCGGCGGTAGGATCGCTGCGCACGCTTAACACCGCAGAGGTCACGTATTCCACGACCTATAACAGCGGCTACTCTGCGACCCTGTCCGATCTGGGTCCAGCGGCTGCGGGGCAGAATACCCCGACCGCTTCCGCTGCAGGATTGATCGATGAGGTTCTGTCCGGAATCGGCACGCCGGGAGGTTCCGCCCAAACAGCCCAAACAAGCTCGAAGAGTGGTTACACATTCGTTTACGCCCCAGCCTCCACGGATGCCACTGGCAAGATTGATTTTTACAGTTTCACCGCCAGCCCCGTCAGCGCCGGCACGACTGGGACCAACTTTTACTACACCGATCAGTCGGGTGTGATCCGCCAAAACAGCACGCAGTTGGCCGGCTCGACCGACTCGCCGCTGGCTGGCTAGGGCCTCGGCTAGCGTCGATCGCGGACGCGCGGTGCCGGAGGAGCTTGCGTGAACAGCATTCGGTCTGATGTTGGAGCACTACGCGGTCTGGTTCGTTGCCCGCTTTCGGCTTGCCGTGGATGACGGATGGAAGGATTTGGAATCGCTTGATCATCCGTGATTCGCGGCAGGCCGGAGCGGGTTAGACGTTTGAATCTCCGGCCGCGTTCGATCACTTACTAATGCCACGTCCATCGCCGACCCCGCCTGGCAACTTCAAATCTCAGATTTCAAATGGCAATCAGAAATCTGGTCTTTAGTCATGCGCCGTTTGAAATTGCCCTTCAGCAAATCATCCTTACCCCTCGAACTCCCGTCGAAATAGGATCTTAATTCCCTCTCTCCAACCGTCGTTGATGCCCACTTGCAGGATGCGAATGGCCGGGTCGAGGTAGCGGAGCATTCTTCCCGTGGTGGAATGGAAGCGAAAAGCGGGGCAAACCAGATAAAGCAGGGGCGGAGAATCGGCTAGCTCAACTCCGGGGAAATATCCGAATTGCTGAAGCTGTCGGCGCTGATGCAGCCACTTGACGCGCAGCCAGTAGTCGAGCCCCTGGAGCGGAAGGTTGATGTCCTCGTGGACCTTCAACTCCAGCACAGCCAGGCGTCCGCCGCGCGTAGCCAGCAGGATATCAATCACACCGCGATCCATTCCGGAAAACGCAGGAACCTGTGGATAAACGCATTCGGGCAAGAGAGCGGGGTCGAGCTTGGTGACGTCGCGCACCGCCATGCTCTCGAGCCAGCGCTCGGACTGCAGTCGGTAGAGGTCTCCGGCGGGGTCCGGGCTTGCGGCGCAACGGACACGGAGCGCGGTTTCGAGGAACTGGTGGAAATCCGCAAGATTATCTTCTTCCAGCCGGCGGGCGCTGCCGGGCAAGCCGAAGGTGATGCGCGGCGCCAGGAGTCCCTCGAGGCGCGCCACCTCGAGACCCAGCACCCGAATGGAAAGCGCCGCGGCCGCAGCGTCCGCTACCACGTCGACATTGCCAAGATTCTCGCCCAACAGCCGCGCAAGCAGCCCGCTATGCCGTTCGAGGAGGTCCGCGCCCACGCGGCGCGCCGACAGGCGGGTTTCGACATTGCCGTAATCCCTCCAGTCGATCACGCTCGGCCGGTCGTCTTTGGCTGACCACTCGAGGATTTCCACCTGCAAGGCGCGATGGTTCAGACAGGCCGCGCGGTGTGCGCATGTTTCCGCCGTTCCGGGCGGAAAGATCAATTTCAACCCGGGGTAAGTGAGGCGCTCGGAGCGGCTGCGCAGCCAATCCAGCCAGATCAAGCCGAAAGCCAAGGCGGCATCGGACGCTGCGGGTGATTCACTCTCCCCCACACCGAGGAAAGCCCAGGCCGTCCGGCCCTGCCTCGCCACGCCTCTCGTGTACCACGCCGAAAACGAGTGTTCCCGATCAGAGCGGTGACTGACGCGTTCGAAGCTCCAGCCCCGGTATTGCCGCGCCAGCATGGCGAGCAGTTGCCTCTCGAAGGCCGCGCGTCCAGGGGCCCTGACCGCCTGGCCGGCGGGGCGCAGCCGCTCTCGATCGCGGTAGGCGATCTCCTCGATTCGCCGGCTCACCGAGCGCGCGGCGTTCCAGGCGGTGAAAATCAGCTTTCCAAATTCCACCGTCAGCCGCCACTGGCTCGCCGAGAGATCGAAAAGCTCGACCTCGTCTTCAATTACAATAGGGTGAGAAAGGGAGTTGATGAAGAGTTCGATCTCGTCGCGCAATTGGTGAAGAGATTCGCTTTCAATTTGTGTTGCCATGCATATTCGCTTCTGCTTACGAAACAATAGCCCTCTCTCTTGGGGAGAGGGTGTCTCGCGCCCGCGCTTTCATCAGCGGGAGCGAGACGGGTGAGGGGTCATTTCCCAGCCATAGCTTCCCGCACCTTACGGAGAAACTCCTGCGGATCCTGTATCACCAGCCCATTCTGAATCCTCAACAGCTTTATTCCCGTCGTTCTGAGATAGTCTTCTTTCGCCGCGTCCTTCCGCATCTGGCCGGGTTGCGAGTGGACCCCGCCGTCAAGTTCGATCGCTAGGCGATGTTCGAAGCAGTAGAAGTCGACGACCCAGTCTTCGATTCGGCATTGGCGGCGGAACTTTGCGCCGAGCTTTCGGCCGCGTAGGAGATACCACGCCGTTCGTTCGGCCTCAGTCTGGTCGTAACGGAGTTCACGAACGCGTTGGGTTGGGACGCCCACGGGGCGAGTATAGCAGGCTTAGGCGAGTGGGGCGGAAGTTAGGTTCAGGCTGGAAGAAACCCCTCACCCGTCACGCTCCGGCTGATGAGAACGCCGGCAGCGGGACACCCTCTCCCCTCGGGAGAGGGCTATTAACTCAGGTTTGGGCAGCAAGCTGGCGGACTCCAAACCTCACGACTCCGCCTGGTGGTCCTGAATCGTTTCCGTCGCCGGATTGTAGTAGAGCTTTCTACCCGCCCAATAGGACTCGGCTGCCATGATGCAGGCCACCGAGTGCGCGTAGCCATCGCTCACGGGCGCATGGGGTTGCTCGCGGCTGCGCAGGCACTCGAACCAATTCTCCATGTGGTGCAGGTCAAGGTCACCCATCCCTTCGGGCGGCACCTTCTGGTCCCCAGGAAGCAGGATGTCTTTTTCGGCGCGTTGCCGGTCGATGTCGGGGTTATCTTCGTGGTTGCCTTTCTCCTCGACCAGTTTGTATCTGGGACTCCCTTCGCCCCCGATGTTCATCAGCGTAGCTTTCTTCCCCATGTAGCGAGTGAAACTGGGCGCATCGTTGCCGAAACTCGTCGAGTAACTGACCATGAACCCCTTGGGATATTCGAGCAGCGCCTGGAAGGTGTCGGGATTCTGGCGGCCGTCTCGCCAGGCGTAAATTCCGCCGTGCGCCACCACGGAAGTGGGGTACTTCTCATCCATGAACCAGTGCACAAGCTCGATGGCGTGGCTTAACCATTGGTCGGCGATGCCGCTCGAGAACTCCTTGTAGAGTCGAAATTCGAAATAAAGTTGTGGGTCGAAAGGCCGCGGTGGCTTGGTCATCAGCCACTTGTTCCAATCGGTGTCTTCGGCGCGGAGATGTTTCACTTCCCGCCGCCCGCGCCAGCGCGGCCCGTGATAGTTCCACACAATTTCGATTTTGCTCACGTCGCCCAGGGCCCCCGACTGGATTACCTGGCTCGCCGCCAGTGGATACAACTCGCTGCGATGTTGCGTGCCTACCTGCACGATGCGCTTCTGTTGCTCGACCGCATCGCGCGCCGACTGGACTTCTTCCAAGACATTGCCCATGGGCTTCTCGACATACGCATCTTTCCCGGCGTCGGCCACGAGCTTCAGAATGGGCGAGTGCGAATGTTCGGGCGTCGAGATCAGCACCGCGTCCACATCCTTCAATTGCAGAAGGTCCTCGAGATGCTGGAACTCACGCGGCGGCCGGCCGTAGTAAGTGCTGTTGGCATGGACCGCCCGCTCGCGATTCACTTTCCAGAGGTCGCACACGGCAGTCATCTCCACGTTGTGCTTATCCTTGAGGCGTGAGGCGAGCCAGTCGAGTTCACGGCCGCGATCTCCGATTCCAATGTGCGCGAGCGAGATGCGATCGTTGGCCCCCACAATCCGCCCATAAGAAACCGCCGTGGTTCCCAGCGCGGTTCCCGCCAGCATCGAAGCCGTGCGATTCAGAAATGACCTGCGGTTAAGCGTATTCTCCGGTGTTCCAGACATCAGACCCTCCAGTGATTAAGTTCAGACGCAATCTTACACCAATAACCGTCGAACGGCAGCCCTCTCCCGTGGAGAGAGGGTGTCGCGCGCCCGCGCTCTCATCAGCGGGAGCGACGGCGAAGTCTGAGTGCGGGCCGTCCGTGCTCCCCGGAGGGGAGCAAATTGAGTAGCCGGGGTGAAACCCCCGGACCAGGCCCCACACCCCGCCTTCGGCACCCCTCTCCCCGCAGGCGGGGAGAGGGGAAAGGGGGGTGAGGGGGGCGACGTTTCCGGGGGCGTTGCCCCATAAGCGTTTACTTAAGAACGTGCCTTTTTCGTTTTCTCTTTGAATC
>JBEKLY010000306.1:0-9537 GCA_050010015.1 Terriglobia bacterium | reverse complement strand
GCCGCCCATACCGCACCTCTACTTCCCATGTGCCATTCGCACATGCGATCTTTGCATTCAGCTATGGAGAAGTATCGGTCCTGAAATTAAACCGCGAAAGATGGGTTCACCGGACGCGTACATGCTTTTTGCGCTGCCCGGGGCTGAACACCCCGCCTTCGGCACCCCTCTCCCCGCAGGGGGCGAGAAGGGAATGGGGGTGAGGGGCCGAGGTTTCCGCGGGTGTTGCCCCTTACGCGTTAACCTAAGGTGCCGGGACTTCGAGAGCCGCGGAGCGGCGCCAGAAAGTAGCCCACGGCGTGAGCCGAGGGACGGAATATGGCGCTAATATTCACAGCCCCGGAAGGGGCGACAGATCTCGCGCGGGAGCCACTGCCGCCCCTCCGGGGCTGAGATAACCAGGGGTGGCGCCTTGGTCCCACGGCTCACGCCGTGGGCTACTCCCTGTCGGCCCTCCGGGCCTGTATTGGCGGTGAGCGAGACCTATATTGCCACCACTTGAGGCGTTAAGTTAACGCTTATGGGGCGTTGCCCCCGGTTACTCATGTCCAGCCCCTGCGGGGCTGAGGGCTCACAAGGGAGGACGTAGTTTCCCAGCAAAAATAGCATTGTAATGTTATAGAATATATACGACCACGCTTCTAAACTTCAGTTTGACAGACGCTAATTGGCGGGATATAAATTTTGGCGAGCCACGTTTCGACGAAATGCTGATCAACTTTGCCCGTGGCATCCGGTGGGCTGCCCACTGAATGCAGACTTGACTGCAAGCTGCGGACCTCCACGTTTCGGGCCGAGCAAAGCGGCATCACGGGGCGGGGATAAAGGTCATGACCGAAAACCGGTGTCTCATTGGAATTGATGCGGGAACGTCGGTCGTGAAAGGCGTGGCATTTGACTTTGAGGGCAATGAGGTTTGCGTCCACGAGGCGGCGGTCGAGTTGCGCCGGCCGGAACGGTCATGGGTCGAGCAGGACATGAACGAACTTTGGGAGACGGTGAAGACATGCCTCGGAGAAGTGGTTCGCAAACTGCGCGAGTCCAAAAAGGATCTGGCGGGCATCGGAATCACCTCGACAGGCGACGGGACTTGGATCATCGATCGCGACGGCAGCCCGGTTCGCAACGGAATCTTGTGGTGCGATGGGCGTGCCAGCGACGTCGTCGAAAAGTGGCATTCCCAGGGGGTTGCGGAGGCGGCGTTTGAGATTTGCGGAACCTCCGTCTTCACCGGCTCGCAGGCCGCGCAGCTTGCGTGGTTGCGCGAGATTGAGCCGGAGTCATTGCGAAGAGCTCACATCATTTTTCACGCCAAGGATTGGCTCTTTTACAAACTTACCGGGATCATCAGTAGCGACGAGACGGATGAATCTCTCACCATGCTGCGGATGTCGACCCGCAAGTACGATTCGGAACTGTTTCGGATTTTTGGCATCGACGACCTCTACTCTAAATTTCCACCGGTAAAGCCTACGGAATCCAATTGTGGATACCCCACGAATGCCTGCGCCTCGGAGCTAAACATTCCCGCAGGCACGCTAATTGGGTCCGGGCCGATGGACGTAGCGGCGTGCGCGCTCGGCACCGGCGCGATCGAGCACGGCCAGGCCTCCTCCATATTGGGGACGGCAGGGATTCACCAAGTCGTTATGTCCGAACCTCTCATCGAGCCCAAGAAGGTGGGGATGACCCTTTGCCATGGGGTTAAGGGCCGCTGGCTGCGTATGTTAGCGGCGATGACGGCCACACCGAACCTCGATTGGTTTTTGAGCGAACTGGGCGGCAGCCTCACCCGTGACCAGGCTTTAGCAGGCGAGGACAAGTATAAGGTCATCGAACCTCTCGTGGATTCTGTCCCCGCCGGCTCGGATGGGGTCATTTTTCACCCTTATTTGTTTCCGGGAGGGGAACGTGGCCCCTTCGTCAAGCCCACGGCTCGCGCCAGCTTTACCGGTTTGAGCCTCGATCACTCCTGCCGGCACCTCTTGCGCGCTGTTTACGAAGGGGTTGCCTTTGCCACGCTGGATTGCTATCGTCACATGCCGATCGATCCCAAAGTTGTCTGCCTGTCTGGTGGAGGGGCAAAAAGTCCGGTGTGGTGCCAGATTCTGGCGGATTGTTTGGGCAAACCGATGAGTGTCCCCGCCGGATCGCAATTTGGAGCGAAAGGAGCCGCCATCAATGTGGGCGTCGCGGCAGGCTTCTACTCGTCCGCTCAGGAGGGCGTGAAGCACGCCGTAAAGATGGACCGTCTTTACGAACCAAACCTTTCAAACACAAGGCTTTATCAGGAACTATATCAGGTTTATCAGAAAACGGCGGAGAGGCAGATGGACCTGTGGGACCTCCGGGCCAGCATCCTCAAGGGGGAGCGAAAAACTTAATGCCCGAGACTTACGACGCGCTCAAATCCGCCATTATCGAGAAATGCCGGGTCTTGGAAAAGATGGGCTACTTCATTGGGACGTGGGGAAACATCAGCGTCCGCGTTCCCGAGGGCTTCATCGTGACGCCTAGCCGGATTGGCTATGACATCATCCAGCCGAGCGATTTTGTAGTGGTTTCAGCCGAGGGCAAAGTGGTGGCCGGCCATCGCCTCCCCTCTTCCGAAACCGAAATCCATCGCGCCGTTTTGAACAAGAAGGGGAACGTAGGAGCCATTATTCATTCGCATTCTCCTTACGCCACGGCCGTCTCCTGTCTCCACCTGGCCATTCCCCCTTTTGTCGAAGACCTGGTGCAAATTATTGGCGGCCAAGTGAATTGCACGCGTTACGTTCCCGCTGGCCAGCACACGCGGATCGCCGAAGAGGTGGCCAACACCATCGGCGACGAAAACGCCGTGCTGCTCGCGAACCACGGAGTGATGTGTTGCGGCCGGGACCTGGAAGAGGCCTTTGTGGCATCCGAGATTCTAGAGAAAGCCGCGTTCATGATGCTGGCGGCGGCCGCCAAGGGTGAGGTGATCTCCATCCCGGAAGAGCATGTGCGCTCGGAACGACATCGGTTTCTCTACAAATATGGAACGGCCAGCGATGCTCCCGCTAAACCCGGCGCAAGCAAGCCGTGAGTGGGAGTGCGCGGGTTGAACCCTATGAGAATGGTATCAGTGAGGTAGCGCCAGGCTTTATCCCGGTAGGCGCCGAAATTAGCTCGGCAGGCGCCGAGATCAAGGTCGGTGCTACAGGAGAGTGCCCAATTCCATGAAGAACCTGTTACGAGATAATCTCCGTCAGATCTATCAACCTGCCATCGGTCGGCCGCGGCGTGAGCTGGTGACACCCGCATTGATTCTCGACCTCGACGTGGCGCGCCGGAACATTCAATTCATGGCGGAGCGACTGCGCGGCATGAAGGCCCGGCTCCGGCCGCACACTAAAGTGCAGAAGAGCACGGAGCTCGCCCGCATGCAAGTCGACGCTGGCGCCATCGGGGTGTGCACGGCAACAGTTTGGGAAGCTATCGAGATGCGCCAATCCGGCATTGCCGACGTGCTGATTGCCAACCAGGTGGGGGGCAGGGAAAAGATCAGAGCACTGGCGGAGGCAGCCCGGCGGGGTGGTCTAACCGTCGCGGTGGATGATGCCTCGAACGCCCAGGACCTTTCGAGTGCGGCAGTGGCGGCCGGAAGCACGCTCGATGTCTTGATCGAAATCGACCTAGGGATGGGACGCGGAGGAGTTCGGTCTCCCCAAGAAGCGGTGGAGCTGGCCGAGACTCTCGCCCGGCTCCCCGCGCTGCGTTTCCGGGGTGTGCAAGGTTATGAAGGCCACTGCATGCTCGAACCCGACCGTGCGGTGAGGATTGCCAAGTGCCACGCCGCGTTAGACTATATAGGGTCCGTTGTGACGCAATTGAAGGAAGCGGGGTTTCCCTGCGAGGTGGTTTCGGCGGGAGGGACCGGCACTTACGACATTACCGGTAATGACCCGCGCGTGACCGAAATCCAGGCGGGTTCCTACGTCTTCATGGACAACTTTCACGGCAATCTTGTTCCCGGGTTCTCCCGCTCGCTTACGGTTCTCGGTACGGTGGTGATTCACCACGGTCAGACCATCGTGCTGGACTCGGGCCGCAAGTCCATAGGGATCGACTTCGTGTTGCCGAGCCTGGTGGATTATCCCTTCTATAAAGCACGTTTCTTCGCGGAAGAACACGCGTTGTTTGATGTCGATGAGCGCTGCCCATTGAAGCTCGGCGATGCGACCGAGTTGACTCCTGGGTACGCGCCCACCACCGTCAATCTCTACGATGCGTACCACGTTGTCGAGAACGGGGTGGTGGTGGATGTCTGGCCGGTTTTTCCGCGCGGGCCGGGCCACGGAGGTTTGTTGGCCCCCTGAGCGGACAGTATGCGGCACGGGTGTCCCGCCCGTGTCAGGACATGGGCAAGATGGCTATGTCACAATAGACTGCCCATATGAACACGACATGGCCAAGATGGCCATGCCACAAGATGCTGCCCAAATGAAAAGGGAGGAAAGCCATGAAGACTTTGCCGGAACCTATATCTGCACAAGAATTTGACAAGCTCTTCCAATCCGTCAGCAATCGGGGGCGGTGGGGGGCCAACGATGAGCGAGGCACTTTGAATTACATCACGCCCGCCGAGGTTCGCCGGGCTGCCTCGCTGGTCCGATCGGGAAAGTCTGTCTCGATGGCCATTCCGATCAACAAAGTGGCGGGTCCGGACAACCCTCATCCCGCCGTCCACTACATGGTTCAGAGCTACGATGTGGGCGCCGGCCAAGAGCCTCAAATCGCGTTGGATTACCTGGCGTGCGAATTCCACGGTGATTGCCACACACACATCGACGCTCTGTGCCACATCGCCTACAAGGGACAACTTTACAACGGAAAAGGCGTTGCGGATGTTACCTCCCGCGGCGCCTCTCTCCTCGACATCACGGCCTATGCTCATGGCGTTATCGGGCGGGGGGTTATGCTGGATATTCCGAGACTACGCGGTGTTAAATGGCTCGAACCCGGGGAGGCGGTGACACCGCAAGAACTGGAGGCCGCCGAGAAGGCTCAAGGTGTGCGGCTGGGCAAAGGGGACATCTTCATTTTCCGCACCGGCCATCACCGGCGCCGTCTGGAGCTGGGACCGTGGAACAATGGGTATGACGGAGAGGGTAAGGAAGGACTTCATTCTACGGTAATGCCCTGGTTGCACGAGCGTCAAGTGGCGGCATTTTTCCCGGATGGAGATGGCGAAACCGTCCCCAGCAAGGTGGAAGGAGTTATCTACCCCGTCCATACTCTTCAGATCGCCGCCATGGGATTGGCTTGCGCTGACAGTTTACAGTTTGAGGATGTTGTCGAGGTTTGCGAAGCCGAAGGACGCTGGGAGTTTATGGTTATGGCGGCGCCCTTGCGTCTACCGGGAGGGACGGGGTCGCTGTTTAATCCGCTCGCCGTCTTTTGAAGTTTCTCCGCATCAGCAACCGACGCTGGCTGGAGAGGAAGGAGCAAAGTTCATGAAAGTGCACTTGGGAATCAACAACATTTACGCAGCAAAACGCTGGCCGGAGCCTGCGGAATGGGGAAAGCAGGTGACCCAGCGATGGGGATTGAAATACGTACAATTCTGTTTTGACCTGCTGGACCCTCGCTCGACCGATGAGGCGCGACAGGTCATGTGCCAGAAGATAAAACAAGCGTCCCAGGAATATGGGTTTGAGATTCACAGCGCCTTCATTGGTCTTGGCGCATACTCTTATAACCTGTTGCTCCATCCCCTGGAGGCGATGCGAAAGGACGCGCTGAGATGGTGCGAGTTGGCCTCGCATACGGCCGGCCAAATGGGCGCGCAGGGAGTGGGCGGTCCCATTGCCGCCGCCAGCATGAAGGATTATCGCGATCCCGGTAAGAAGCAGTTCCTGCTGGATACTCTGGTGGAAGGGATGCAAGCTTTTGCCCACTTTGCCGCCCAGCAAAACCTGAAATTTGTCTTCTGGGAACCCACACCCATTGGCCGCGAAATGTTGATTCACTTGGATGAAGCCAAGCAGCTTCACGAGCGGTTGAACCACCATAGCCCGATTCCCATTCATTTCCTTCTCGATGTGGGGCACCAATGCAGTTATGAGGTGGCCGGCAAAGATCGTGACACCTATTTGTGGTTGAGGGAGCTGGGGAGCATTTCCCCTGCTATCCACCTCCAGCAAATGGATGGCGTTTGGGATCGCCATTGGACATTTACCAAGGCCCACAACGCCGAGGGCGTAGTGGAGATGGATAAGGTAATCAAAGCCTTGGAGGAATCCGGAGCCAAGGAAGTTTACCTGTTTCCAGAACTGATTCACCCCTTCGAGTTTCCGGAGGACCAACTTCTGCAAGAGATGGATGAGACCTACGACTACCTGAAGCAGTATTGCTGCTAGGGTCCTGAGTCAGAAGATCGTTAACAAAGTCTTTTTCAAGCTCGACCGTTCTTTAGAGCCCCGTTAGGGGCGGCATAGAGTAGCCCAGGGCGTAAGCCCTGGGATTGATGGCCCTCACCCCGCCTTCGGCACCCCTCTCCCGCGGGGCGGGAGAGGGGACGGGGGTGAGGGTGGGGCTCTCGCGACCCACGGCTTACGCCGTGGGCTACTCGCTGGCGCCCGCTCCGCGGGCTCAATTCTTCAACGAACTTCTGACTCAGGATGCTAGGGGTCGGTGGTTCAGGCGCTGGGGCGGCGGTGATGGACCAAGCTTGTCCAAATTAGGACAGCCCGGCTCGGAGACCGCCGCTACAACCGGATGCGCAAACATTTATGTCGCTCTGCATAAGTTCGCTGCCGGGAAGGTTTGCCCTTCATCCCCAACCGCAGGGAAGAGATTATCTCGTCCGGCGATGACACAGGGTGTCATTCAAGGGGGTATTTCTGGATAATTCGCCAGCCGACCGCCCCGCTAACCTCGCCGCACCCATCCCCCACTTACGGCGTGTTCTGAGTCTCTCCGACCTGATCCTCTACGGGATAGTGGCGGTGACCCCCAGTGCCCCCGTCACTGTTTATGGGCTATCCTCGGTCCAATCGCGGGGGCACGCCTTGGATACCATCCTCTTTGCTATGGTGGCCATGGTTCTAACCGCCATCAGCTACGGACGGATGGCGGCGCTCTATCCCTCGGCGGGTTCGGCGTATACGTATGTGGGACGCGCCCTCAATCCCCATCTGGGGTTTATGGCCGGCTGGGCGATGTTGCTCGATTACCTGATCATCCCCCTCTTTTGCGTCCTCTACGGGTCGCTCATTGTCCAGCGGCTGATCCCGCACGTCCCTTACGTCGTGATTGCGGCGTGTTTCGCCGGCGGAATGACCTACTTGAACGTGCGCGGGATCCGCGCCACAGCGCGGGCCAACCAGGTCTTGATGACCTTAATGGGAGTCGTGCTGGTGGCCTTTATCGGACTGTGCGTTCGGTACCTGGTTTTTCACCAAGGCTGGGGAGGCGTGTTTTCCACTTTGCCATTTTACAATCCGCGTGAGTTCGACATGCGCGAGGTCCTCCACGCTACCTCCTTTGCCGCGCTGACTTACATCGGCTTCGATTCCATCACTACCCTGGCCGAGGACGCGCACAATCCGAAGCGCAATATCCTCCTGGCCACCGTAATCGTCTGCCTGTTCACTGGAATCTTTGGAGGATTTCTGGTCTACCTGGCACAACTGGCATGGCCTGACTTTCGCACCTTCCCGGATATTGCCACTGCTTTCATGGACGTGACGCGGCGGGTGGGTGGGAACTGGCTGTTCCAAGCCACGGTCGTGCTCCTCACTATCGCCAACATTGGCTCGGGACTCACGGGGCAAGTGGGCGCGGCTCGATTGCTCTTCGGGATGGGCCGGGACAGTGTTCTTCCGAAAAGGTTCTTCGCCTACCTCGACCCAAAACGGAATACCCCCACTTTCAACATTGTGCTGATCGGGATATTCACATTCGCGGGTTCACTGGGAAAACGCTATGACCTGATCGGAGAGCTGCTCAACTTCGGCGCTTTCCTGGGGTTCATGGGAGTCAACATCGCCACCATCCGGCAGTTCTACTTTGTCCCCCAGGTCGGGCGGCAAAAGAGCTTCTGGAAGGATTTTCTTGTGCCCGGTTTGGGGTTTCTCATTTGCCTGGTCATTTGGCTGGGCCTGGGAAAGCTCGCGAAAATTGTCGGCTCCATATGGTTCGCAGTGGGCTTGATATACTCGGCGGTCCGAACGCGGGGTTTCCGTTTGCACCCCGTGATGATTGATCTCAGCGAGTCTTGACCAGACGCCGGCACTCGATCAATGAGCTGCTTGCCAGTGCCAACGAATGGTTGTATGGTGACCGATAGTATATCCTGTTAAAAATCCGAGTGTGGGGAGGACCGAGATGTACAATTTTGGAGTCAGCACGTTTATTTGGACGGAGAACTTTTCGGTAAAAGATCTCTGGATCATTCCAAAGGCCAAGGATTTGGGCTTTGAGACGCTTGACATCTTCATTGTCCATCCGGAAACATTCCCGACCGCCGAGGTCAAGGCGAAAGTTGCTGATGTGGGGATCGAACCCGTCACCATCACGACCCTCACCAAAGAAACCAATGTCATTTCCCCCGACTCGAGCGTCAGGGCGGCTGGAGTGAAATCGCTGAAGAAGCTCGTGGACGTCAACGTCGAATTAGGATCAAAAATCATTGGGGGAGTTACCTATGCGGGTTGGGGTTGCCTTTCCGGGAAGCCTCGAACGGAGCAGGAATGGGAATGGTCCGTCACGGCCATGCGGGAAGTTGCCGAATATGCCAAGAACAAATCCGACTTGATCATCACTGTGGAAACGGTCAACCGATTCGAGTCACACTTCCTGAACATCGCCGAGGATGCGGTGCGCTACTGCAAACAGGTGGGGACCGGAAACGTTAAGGTGCACCTCGACAGCTTCCACATGATCCGTGAGGAGACCAGCTTTACGGGAGCGGTGAATACCTGTGGGAAAGAATACCTGGGCTACATCCATCTGTGCGAGAACAACCGGGGCATCCCGGGGACTGGTCTCGTTCCGTGGAAGGAATTCTTCACCGCCTTGAAAGGAGTAGGCTACACAGGTCCGATGGTGATCGAATCCTTCGACCCGGGCTTTGAAGAGTTGAACCGCCTCTGCGCCATCTGGAGAAAGTTTGCCGATTCCGGTGAGGCCTTGGCCGTCGAGGGCCTAAGAAACTTGAAGGCCATCGCCGCGGAAGTTTAAGGAAGCGTGTGAAACATGGACATGGGACCTGAGAAAGTACCCTGGCGCTCTGACTCAGCGACATTTTGTACTTGTCCTTTGTTTTCATAGACATTCTCGCTTTGTTCCCCGATTTTTTGTACGCTGAAGACAAAGGTCAACAACGGCCCTCTCCTGTGGGGGAGAGGGTGGCGAGAGTAGCGGCCGGGTGAGGGGTTTCGCGACTGTTTGACCTCTTCGTTTGTTTTCATATACATTCTGGCTTTGTTCCCTGGATTTTTGTGCGCTGAAAACAAACGCCATCAACGGTCCCTCTCCCCGGGGAGAGGGTGGCGAGAGTAGCGAGCC
>JBEKLY010000305.1:0-9611 GCA_050010015.1 Terriglobia bacterium | reverse complement strand
CGCAATTCCCAGCGAAACCGCCGCGACACCCACTTGGAAGTGCGGCAGAACAACCTCCATCATGGTCTGGAAACCGCTGCCTTCACTTCCCAGCCGCTTTTCCTCTTCCAATTCAACGCCTTCAAGTTTCATTGGCGCGCTGGCATTCCCGGCCAGGCCCAGGCCCTCAAAGGGCCTTCCAACCTCAAGCCCCTTCGCGCCCCTGACGAGGAGATAAAGGTCCAGGTCGGTAGGCCCGGAGGCACTCGCCTTGCGCGTTGAAACCACATAGCTGTCAGCTTCGCCGGCACTCGTCACAAAGGTCTTGTGAGCCGTCAATTTCAGGCCGTGACCGTTTCTCCTCGCCGCGCTGACCGGCATATAGAAGTGCCCGCCCGAACCTGCCTCGCTGAACGCCAGCGTCGTCAAGTGTTCGCCGCGCGCTATAGCCGGAAGCAGGGTTTGCCTCAACACGGCGCTGCCTTTGGCGACGATGACCGCCGTCCCGCAGTAGTGCATGAGCGTCACCATGGCCGTTGAGGCACAGGCCTGCGCCATGCGCTCCAAGACTTGCGCCATCTCGGGAATGCCGGCGCCTGCCCGGCCAAACTCGAGAGGAACAACCAGCCCCAGCAGACCGCTACGCCCCAACTCTTGGATGTTTCGGCGTGGAAAGCGCCGCTCACGGTCAATTTCGTCAGCGCCGGGAGCCAGAAGCTCCTTTGCCAATTTCTCATTTTCTACCAGAAGGTCTTGAGCGGATTTCGTCATACGATCAGCTCCTAGGAATCTCAAGCTGGGCGTCTCTCGACCGCCATTTAAGCGTCTCTTGATTGAACCAGAAGGCCGAGTAGCGCGAAGCCAACCCGCGCTTCCATAAAAGGCTCCTTCATCTCTGCCTAAGCATAAAAGATTGGGACGCCTGAAGCCCGCGCTTCACGCTCTCGAATTTCAAGGTTCAGTGATTAATGGAAACGGCCGCCGGACGTCTAAATTTCTGACATTCAGGTGAAGCCCTGGGGCTTTACAAGGCGAGGAGAGCGGATGCTGCAGTTTTCTCGGCGAGCGCTCATCGCATGAAAACTCGATTTCCCAAATTCCGATGCGGGTTAATTCCAGCTCTGACGATACAAGATTATACTGGCCCTTGTCGCGCTTGCCAAGCGTCTGCATCATGCGCTGCCTGCATCGTGCGCGCATCCCAGCCGGAGTGAACCGGCAAAACACTTCCTTTTGCACTGACAAGGCTCTTGTGGCGAACCTCCGCCGTCCAGCATTCCTTGGCGGTGCTCGCTCGCGATAATCAGCTCTACGGCTCCTTTAGATTCACATGGATTGCTTTGGTGTTTTCTCAGGTTTTGTGTGCGTAGACTGTCGTACCGGGGTTGTAGTTTCGCCAGTCGAACCAATAGTCTTTTATTACATCGACCCGTTCCAGGCAGATCCCCTTTGCCTTGCCCGATAGAGCACAGCCTTCGAAATTCCAAGTCCCTCCGCTAAGGTCGTCCATCAGCAGCGCGGCGCTCGCCGCCTGCCTAAGCCATCCCAAGTCGGTGGTCCGTGACTGCTTCTCGTCAAGAGTACGGTAAAACGAAGGCTCGCCTTCGACACCCGGAATACGGCCGCGAAAAGCGCGCACGGATTGCCCGTCTGGCCCCACCACAAGCAGCACCGGCTGGGACCCCACGTTGTCCATTACCAACTTCTCCTTGACAACCTCGTCGTACGAGAACGCCCGGCTGGCTCCGAAGGCCTTGATGCCAAGCACGAGGCTGCGAGGTTTGAGCCCGAGGGCGGGATTGGCGAAGCTGAGCACCGTGGGCTCTTTCATCATCTTCGATTCCCAGTCCTTTTTCTCGTAGTCCGAAGTGTACTTAGTGACGTCTTTGAGGACGGTACCGTCGGGCTCTTCCCCCTCCCAAAGGCCGAAGGACAATTCATCGGAGGGAATCCAAGTTAAGCGCCGGCCCTTTAGTGGGCCTGCGACAGCGGCCCCGGTGATCTGCTGCCAATAGGAGCCGGTCTGATCGTCCCGCATCAAAAAATTCTGGTTGTTGATGCCTGCCAGATGGAAAGTCAGAACCAGCCCGCCGGTTTCACGATTCCACACCAGACCGGTGTGGCAGAGCGTTCAATAGGTCGCGACAATGGGCACCTGACCCACCACGTCATTGATGATGTGGTGATAGGCGATAGTTCGAATCGGATAAGCACGAGCGCTTCCTCCCAGTCTCACGGCAAGGACTTTATCATCGGCATCGATCTTGGTTTGACGGGCCGCTGCAAAGAGGGGATGGGTGTCGGGGTGAAACATCAATTCATATACGTTCACCTGCGACAGGGCCGCAAATGCACCAACGGCGAGCGTCCCGACAGCCGCCAGAATCCGGCGCGACCGCCGCGGCTGAGCGCGCCAATAACAGGCAAGTCCTGCCAGCGCAAGAACAACGCAGATGGCGTCGACCACCGGTTGAGTTTGAATCGCCGACAGGGCAGCCGCCAGTTCGCGCGCGCCCTGGTGGCGGAACGGTCGAATCACATAGAGCGGATACGCCAACCAGGCGAACGACGTGACGAGCGAAGCCACTAGAATCCAAAAACCTATCGCCTTCCTTGGCCCAGAGCCTTCCATCCTCTTTTCCCCTCCTTGGTAGGCGGTCTTCCGAAATGAACTGGCGCGGCAGGCTAACCACAAACACGGCCGGCACCACCGGGGCCACTTGTTGACCGGTCTCGGGGGCCGGTTCGGAACTTCCATTGCTGCACGCGGAATTTGCCTAACAAGGAGGCTAGGTGTTCCGCTCCGCTTGGTCAATAATACGCATGAACTAGTTGGACGCTCACAGTACATACATCACGCTGTAATATGTAGGCTAACGCTTCCTGCAGAAACGCATCAGCTGCACCCCCGGCAAAATCCCAGCCCGAAAACTCTCGGACAGCCCGCAGACCCGCGTCCCGCCCGTATTTCATGCATCGCACTGCGCGCGGCCGGCCGCTTCTGTCTGAGCAGGCCGTAAGTAGTTTCTGGCGTAATTCACCTCAAAAATAGGCAGCCCGCTTCTCAAGTTCGGTTATTGACGCTGGATTTCGGCGCGCGGATAATCACCGAACGTAGCACTCGAAAGGCTGGTCGGTTCTTACTAGTTTTTTTGCGTCGTGCGTTGGGCCTTGGGTCAAGTCTAGTCGCAGGGATATCGCCAAACAGGAGGAACAACCGTATATGCGTATGCGGGGCAGAGGGATTGGTGTGTCCACGCTGGCCGTTCTGGCGTTTGCCGCCGTGTTGACCGGACAGGAGACGACGGGAAGCATTCGAGGCGCCATCTTAGACCCGAGCGGGGCGAGGGTGCCGGCTGCCAAGGTTACCGCAACTCAAGCGGAGACAGGGTTTACGCGGAGTACGGAGAGCGATGAGTCTGGAGATTTTCTGCTCTTGTCGCTGCCCGTCGGACACTATTGGCTGGAAGCTGCCGCGCCTGGGTTTAGTAAGTATGTTCAGGGCGGCATCAGCCTGAGCGTCAATCAAGTTGCGGTGCTGGCGGTGCACCTCCAGGTGGGCCTACCGCAGCAGACCGTGGAGGTGACGGCGGACGCGTCGCTATTGGCCACCACCAACGACCTGGGAGAAACGGTGGACGGCCAGGAAGTCTTGGACTTGCCGCTCAACGGGCGCAACTTCTCGCAACTCGGCCTGTTATTACCCGGTACTGCGCCCCTCACTCAAGGATTACAGTTGGCCGGCGGCTCCTTGCGCAACGGCCAGTCCTATGCCGTAAACGGCATGCGGCCGGAGTCCAACGAGTTCCTGGTGGACGGAGACGAGAACTACAACACCATCAACGCCGGATTCATTCTTCGTCCTCCCCCCGATGCCATTGCGGAGTTCCGCATCTTGACGAACACGGCTTCCGCCGAGTTCGGCCACAACGCCGGCTCCAGCACCAACATCGTGATGCGTTCGGGATCGAATCATATTCACGGTGACCTCTACGACTTCCTTCGAAACGATGCCGTTGACGCGCGCAACTTCTTCTCGACTAGCGTCGATCCCCTGAAGCAAAACCAGTTCGGCGGCACGCTCGGCGCCCCGATTCGCCGCGATAAGACCTTCCTGTTCCTTTTCTATGAGGGATATCGCAACCGGCAGGGCGAAACCCAATTGACGACCGTTCCCACCGCGGCCGAGCGGCAGGGGGACTTCTCCGCCGAGTGCGGCAGCTATTCACCTCAGGGATTCTGCACCGATCCCACCGGGACGCAGTTGGTCAACGTGTTCGCTTCGCCGCCCCAACCGCTCCCCTTCAACCAACTGCCGCCGGGCCTGATCAATTCCGTTTCACAGAATTTACTGTCATTCTATCCGCTGCCGAATGAGCCCAATTACGGTCCCAATGCCTTCGGCACCACGCAGGAACTCCAAAATACGTCCGATCAATTCGGCCTGCGCCTTGACCACTATCTCTCCTCGCGCGACACCATCTCTTTCCACTACCTTTTCAACAACGGCTCGCAACTGGATCCGCTTTCGATCGCCGGTGCGAATGTGCCGGGCTTTCCCGTAGGCGAGGATTTCCGCGCCCAGAACGCCGCCCTCGAGGAGACCCACTCGTTCTCACCGAACGTCGTCAATGTGCTCAGGTTCTCCTTTCTCCGCAGCAAATTCCTGTTTGGCGAAGCGACGAACCACACACCGATTTCGTCACTTGGATTCCAATACGCGCCCACGCTGGCGAGCCAACTGGGGCCGCCGTTCGTCGAAGTCGGCGGCTACGCTTCCGTCGGCAATCCCATTACCGGGCCGGCGAACGACTATCAGAACACCTACTCGCTCACGGAATCACTCGCCTGGATTCGGGGCAGGCATGAACTCAAGTTTGGGGGCGAATTCCAGCGCGACCAACTCAATACCCTATTGGGGATTGCCTCGAACGGCTTCTTCGTGTTTGCGCCGGTACCCATCACGGGCGATGCCTTTGCAGACTTCCTGATCGGGCAGCCGGTGGTCTTTCTGCAAGGCGGCGGTGAGCTTCCGCGGGGCATGCGCGCCAGCAATTTCAATCTTTACGCACAGGACAGTTACAAGGCCTCTTCGCGCCTGACGCTTAACTTTGGGCTGCGGTACGAACTGCCGCAGCCTTACAGCGAGATCCACAACCAGGACGCGCTGTTTGTGCCCAACGCGCAGTCACGCACCATACCGAGCGCGCCTCCGGGCCTGCTGTATCCAGGTGATCCCGGTGTGGGCGCCGGCCTGATCGCGCGGGAATACCGCGCCTTTGCTCCTCGCGTCGGCTTCGCGTGGGATCCTACGGGAAACGGGCAATGGGCTGTGCGGGCCGCCTACGGCATCTTCTATGACCCGTATTACAACGGTGAAGGCGGGCCGTTGCAGGCGCCCGAAAGCGCTCCGCCTTGGTTCAAGACAATTCAGGAATCGTTTCCTTCGAGCTTCGCCGCTCCACTTCCGGCCGGGTCCAATCCCTTCGCTCCAAATTTTGCGGGGGGACCTCAAGGGCTAACTCTCCTCACTCTCGATCCCCACTTGCAGTTGCCCTATGCTCAAGATTGGAACTTCACGGTCGAGCATTCTTTCGGCCAGGGATGGCTGGTGGATGTCGGGTATGTCGGTACCAAAGGTACAAAGCTGCCACGCTTCATCGAGAGCGATCCTGCGGTTCTCTGCTCGACCCTGCCAGCCAGCGAGCAGGCTTCCTGCATCAGCGGCGAACAACAAGATGTGAACGTTTACCGTCCCTATTCGGGCTGTACGCCGGCGAGTCCCGATACTTGCAATTACGGGTCAATCGGCCTGATTTCCGGGATTACAAACTCGAATTACAACGCGCTTCAGACCACCCTGCGTAAACGCGTCGGCTATGGACTGGCGTTCCTCCTCTCCTATACCTATTCTAAAACACTCGACGACGTCTCGAGCTTCAACATCACGGGGTCCGCGCCCACACTCGTGGCCGGCGAAAACGACTTGGCGCAGAACCCCTGGGACCTCGAGGCGGAATATGGCCGCTCGCTCTTCGATGCTCGCCAGCGCCTGGTGTTCAGCTATCAGTGGCAACTGCCTTTCTGGAAACAATCGCACGCTTGGTATCAGAGAGCTTTCGGCAATTGGGAGTTGAACGGAATCGTTTCCGCCTCCACGGGAACTCCCTTCACCGTGTATGACTCGAGCGACCCGTCTCTGCAGGGACAATCTCCCGAGATCTCGGGCTTCGTGGGCGACCGCCCGAATCTGGTGGGCAATCCCAACGATGGTCCCAGGACCGCGAGTGAGTGGTTTAACACCAAAGCCTTCCAGCAGAACACCCAACTGGGAACCTTCGGCAACGCCGGGCGAAATATCGTGCAGGCGGCTGGCGTCTCCGAATGGGACTGCGGAGTATCGAAGAATTTTCGACTGGCCGAATCCACTACGCTACAGTTCCGAGGAGAATTCTTCAATTTGCTAAACCGGGTTAACTTTGGCGTGCCCAACGACGACATCAGTTCGCCCACATTTGGCCAGGTCGAGACGGCTGCCCCGCCCCGCCAAATACAATTCGCATTGAAGCTGCTGTTTTGAAGGCAAACAAGGTTACCGCAAGACGGCCTGATCGCGGCACAATGGAAAACAAGATGAAACCGATGTTTCTTCCTGAGGTGGAAAATAATCCGCAGGCAGGCGGCCGCGGCGACATGATCCGCCAGATGCGCAACTCCGGCAAAGAATACCCGCAGATATGGCACTTGTTTGCATACCGTCCGAAAGCCACGGATTTGCTGGGCGGATTTACGCAGGAAATCATGCGCGGTGAATCTCCGCTCAGCCCTGGGCTCCGCGAGCTTATCGCCGCCTTCACTTCCGCGGGCAACCACTGCCCGTTTTGAGAGAAGTACCACGCCGCAGTTGCGGCGGAACTGCTGGGCAGCGAAGAGTTGGTGAGCGCGGCGATCGATGATTTGGAAAGCTCCGCTCTTCCCGAGAAGCACAAAGCCCTGCTGCGCTTCATCAGGAAGGTGAACCATCGCGCCTGGGAAATCGACGGTGACGATATGAAGCCGTTGTACGCTGTGGGGTTGACGGACGAAGCCATCTATTACGCCATCTCGGTCTGTGCCTTGTTCAATTTCTACAACCGGTGGATCGATGCCGCCGGCGTGCACGTCATGTCAAAAGAAGCCCATCGGGAGTTCGGAAAGCGGACCGCAATGCACGGATATATCCCAAAATGACGCGATAGCCGCCCGCAGTCGAACACGAGAATTCGACTTTGGGCGAGTGATCGCGTAAGGAAACCCTGGGCGTCTCGACTCAGAAGGTAATCCGCGCGCTGCACTGGGCTTCGCGGCTCGCGTGCATGGCCATGGTGATGGCCCCAAACTGTGGCTCGTTCACAAAGCGATTGGGAGCGCCGTAGTCAGCGTTGTTTAACACGTTGAACATTTCCGCGCGTCTCTGCACGTGCAGCCATTCCCCCAGGTGAAATTCCCGCAACAAGGCAACATCCGCATTTTGCAGCCCGGGGCCCTCCACGGTATTGCGCCCGCATTGCCAAAAGTATAGGGCGCGGGTGCGGAAAAGGCAGCGGCATTGAACCACCCACCCGCCGTTCGGGTGCTAGCAGGAAGCACCGCCTGGAGTGGACAAAGCGCCAAAGATAAGCTATTGATAGCAACAGTAGTTAGATTTCGTGCGAAAGTGGCGGAATTGGCAGACGCGCCAGACTTAGGATCTGGTCCCGCAAGGGGTGGGGGTTCGAGTCCCCCCTTTCGCACCAATAATTTAGCCCAGGGGTGAAATGCAGGAATCAGACCGAGGGTCTGGCGCAACGAGGCTGCCTGGGTCGAAAAGGCCTGCAGGAAACCACGCTGCCCATTGGTGATCCCGGGAACCGAAACAGCCTCAAAGGTTTTGACAAACATCCGCAAGCGGGACGCAAGTGGCCAAGTCTCCAAGTCGATTCTTCGCAGGCGAGGCGACCGGCGAGTCCACTTCTCGAATTTGTCGAGCGTTCACCTGCCCAAACCTATCCCGGTGCTGACAGCGAGTGACCCAGATGGTCAAAAGGTGATCCGCAGCACTGTCGGGAGATTCCTTGAGGAAGAAGACTTCCGCACCTTCCCCAGGGGGAAGGGTTTTCTCTTGGCGGGGAAGTTCCTAAAAGTGGGACAGGCCCGCAAGGACTTCGTCGTCGTACGTGCGCCACCGGCGGGAGTCCCACACCGTCGCGGGAGGTGAGAGGTTTGTTCGCGAGGTGCAGAAGGGGAGTTTCTTATCGAATTGGGTGATCACCATTCTGAATGCGCTTCTGATTCCCGGGCCAAGTGAGTGCAATGAACGCAACAAGTCAGACCAAAGCACAGAACTGAAACCGCAACCATTAATTATGCGGAAATGTCCCCCGCTCCGCAGTGCTTGACAGTATTGACCACTGACTTTCCCCATCAGTGGCACCCCTTCAAAGCCCCGTTAAACCTGTTCTCTCAGCCGCGCGTGTGTGCCGGGAGTGTGCACAGGCGAATAAAAGCTTGGCAATCCAAACGACGCAGTCATCCCGTTTTTCGGGAAGGGCGTTTCGGTCTCAATCGCGCTAAAATGGGTATCGATACAAACAACTCCTCTGATTAAACTGCGATGGGAATGTCCTGCCGTGGGCTCCGAAAGGCCGGCTATCGGCCGAGTGGCTGTCCGTAGTTCCGCTCGGTATCTTCTTTGATGGTGCAGAGGGCATGGTTCCACACGATGTCATGCACGAATTCTGGAAACGACAATCTGACTCCGTCCCATAGAAGCTGACTCGCAGCGCCCTTGCCCTTCTTGTATTGGAATGACGTATAGATGGCGAGCCTGCGGTTTCCGTCCTTGGTCGGTGCGACGTTGAAAATAAGTTTCCCGTTTTTCACGAGCCGCTCGTCGACCTGATAGAGCAGGGTTTCGAAGCCGACTCTCTTGGTCAGGTACATTTCCGAATCGAATCCGAAGAACGGTATTCTGTAGCGGATCACCGATCCGATTTGGTTGGGGACTCCCCGGATTTGTCGAACGTTGACGAATCGCAAGTTGACGAACCTTGCGGCCGGCCGGCCGAACTCGGCGAGCTTCTCCATGATTTCTTGCTCGGAACCGCGTATCTTGATCGTGTACATGCGTTCGAAGTCGGACGACTCGCCGAGTTCCTCTCCCAAGCTCGATGCCAATTGCCCCTTGAGGACTTCGCGCTTCTCGCGCAACACCACGGTCGGATACCGGCCGTACTCCCCCCACTTCAGCCCGAAGAGCCCCTCGAAGGCCAAGTTCCTCAGGGTGACCGACGCACCGACGAGAATAGATCGTAGTACCCCGTAACCGCACATATCTCGCAGCACTTCCCGGTAGTCCGCGGTGCCACTGGCAATCTTCCACAGCACTTCGCTCAAGGGCCGGCTTCGCTCCTCCCGCACCTTGCACTCGGTGGCAAATGCCTGGTACACGATGCGGCTGACCAAAGGCCGTGTGAACGCTACCCGGCTTAGGCCAAAGACCATTCGCCCGGAGCGGTTGTCTGCCGCCAGCCACTTAATTGTCTTCCCGTATCCCCTCACGAGAGCTTGCTTGTCGATGCCGTTCACGAGCACGGTCTCAGCGAGTTGGGTCG
>JBEKLY010000304.1:0-10129 GCA_050010015.1 Terriglobia bacterium | reverse complement strand
TGGGCTACTCCCTGTCGGCCCTCCGGGCCTGAATTTAGTGGCGAACGAGACCCAAATTGCCACCACTTGACCAGTTGAGGCGTTAAGTGAACGCTTATGAGGGCAAGCCCTACCCCTACGTCGCCCAGCCGCGTGGGGCGTAGAGGTGCAAGGACATCGGCACTATCATCCTCGACCTCTCTTATCCCCGGAGTGGAGACGGAGAGTGCGTTTTGCTTCCCTTCCGCTGCCGACTTATAATGGTAGTTTTGGGTTGCAGCTCAGAGCGCCGGCTGTAAGTAGTGCGGGCAGGGCGTGCGTTCCATCAGGGACCAGATGCATGGCTATAAGCCACAACCAAGCAGGCAGGAGCATGGCGCCGTCCGCGGCCGCAGACGGTGGAGGCGCTTTGGGCGTCGACACATCCAGGATGCCTAGTGATTCGCCTTTACCAAGGACGAGCGCGGCAGCGGGTGTGCTTCCCACGAACGGCGAAGGGGATTCCATCATCGTGCGCGGAGCGCGCGTCCACAATCTGAAGAACATTGATTTTTCCATACCTCACAACCGGCTGACCGTGGTGACAGGCCTTTCCGGCTCGGGCAAATCCAGCCTGGCATTTGACACGCTTTATGCCGAAGGGCAGCGTCGCTACATCGAATCCCTCTCTGCCTACGCTCGCCAGTTCCTGGAACGGATGGAAAAACCGGATGTTGACGAAGTGGTGGGGATTGCTCCTCCCGTGGCGATCCGCCAGAAAAACACCACCCGCAATCCTCGCTCGACAGTGGCCACAGCCACAGAAATCTACGATTATCTCCGGCTGTTATTCGCCCGCGTCGGAATCACCACATGTTATCAATGCGGCCAAGTGGTGCGCCGCGACCATGTGGACGACATCGCCGACCAAGTCTGCGCCATGGAGGGCGGCCGGCGCTTCTACGTTCTCTTTCAAGTGAACTCGGGTGCATCTTCGGCGCCACCCAGAGTCACAGGCTCTCGTCCTCCGTCGCGCCCGCCTGCTCCACCTCAGGAATCACTCAAACCACGGTTGTTTGCGCTTCGCCAACACGGGTTCAACCGGCTGTACCAGGAAGGGCGCGTTTTCGAGTTTTCGACCCCGGAATCGCTGCTCGAAGTCGATTTCGCCGCGCCCGTTTACGTAATGGTGGACCGGTTGGCAGTGGGAGCGGAGATCCGCCAGCGGCTGATCGATTCCGTGGAGCTATGCTTCCGGGAAGCCGGCGAAGCGGTGCTGGAGTTTATTTCAGCGGACCCTGCTTCGCCGCCGGAGCGCCTGGTCTTCAGCGAGCGGTTTGAGTGCAAGCGATGCAAGACCACGTTTCAAGCGCCTGAACCAAGCCTCTTTTCGTTCAACAACCCTTACGGCGCCTGTCCCCGCTGCCAGGGTTTTGGCAACACCATCGATTTCGACATGAACCTGGTTATTCCGGACAAGAACAAAACGCTGGCCAGCGGCGCCATAGATCCCTGGACGAAGCCGCGCTACCGGATGCTTTATAACGACCTGAAGCGCGCGGCGCGGGCCAAAGGGATTCCCCTGGATGTTCCTTACTTCCGCCTCGCTGCGGAAGAACGGACTTGGCTGCTCGAAGGCGACGACAGTTTTCCGGGCATTCGTGGTTTCTTCGATTATCTGGAGAGGAAGAAGTACAAGCTGCACGTGCGTGTTTTCCTCAGTCGTTATCGCGGATACACACTCTGCCCGGAATGCCAGGGCGGTCGCCTGCGGCGCGAAGCCATGCATGTTCTCCTGGGCGGAAAAAATATTACAGATGTTTGCCGAATGTCGATTCAGGAAGCCTACCCCTTCTTCAACGAACTCCAGCTTTCACCGGAACACCAGACGGTGGCTGACAAGGTGCTGGAGGAAATCCGCTCGCGCCTGAAATTCCTCTACAAGGTCGGCTTGGAGTACTTGACGCTAGACCGCCTGGCGTCCACGCTTTCGGGCGGCGAGTCGCAGCGAATTCAGTTAGCGACCGCGCTCGGCTCGAATCTGGTGGGCGCGCTCTACGTGCTTGACGAGCCGTCCATCGGGTTGCATCCCCGCGACACGGGCAGGCTGATTGAAATCCTGAAGACCTTGCGCGACCTCGGTAACACAGTTCTCGTGGTCGAGCATGATCCGGAGATGATGCGCGAGTCAGACAAGATTTTAGACCTGGGACCAGGGGCCGGAGAGCAGGGCGGCCGCCTGGTGTACGAAGGTGACTTGGCAGGCCTCATGGCCGATCCTCACTCGCTTACGGGCCGCTATCTCTCCGGCGGGCTCGAAATCCCGGTGCCTGCGGAACGCCGCAAACCCGGAAAGGGCTGGCTGCGCATTCGTGGCGCGCGCGAACACAATCTGAAATCGATCGATGTGGATATTCCGTTGGGGCTCATGGTGTGCGTGAGCGGTGTTTCGGGTTCCGGGAAATCCACACTGGTGCATGACGTTCTTTACAACGCCCTGCTTTCGCGCCGCGGCGTGGCCGCCCCGCGCGCCCAGTACGAGCGGATCGAAGGCGATCAGCAACTGGCGGAGGTTGTGCTTGTGGACCAGTCGCCCTTGGGCCGGACGCCTCGTTCCAACCCGGTCACCTATATCAAGGCCTTCGACGCCATTCGGGAAGTGTTTGCCGCGACGACTGAGGCCCGCAAGCGCGGCTATTCACCTGGATATTTTTCTTTCAATATTCCCGGTGGCCGCTGTGAAACCTGCCAGGGGGACGGCACCGTCACGCTGGAGATGCAATTCCTGGCTGATGTCGAACTGGTTTGCGAGGAATGCGGCGGGCGCCGTTATAAGCCCAGCGTTCTGGAAGTGCGTTATAAGGGAAAAAATATTAATGAAGTGCTCCATATGACCGTGAAGGAGGCCTTGAGCTTCTTCGCCGGTTTGCCCAAAGTGATCCAGAAGATTCGGGTATTGGACGAGGTGGGGCTGGGCTACCTGCGCCTGGGGCAGTCCGCTACCACGCTCTCGGGTGGCGAGGCCCAGCGCGTGCGCCTGGCAGCGCACCTGGCTCATCAGGCGGTCGAAAATATGCTCTTCATTTTTGACGAACCGACCACGGGTCTGCACTTCGACGATATCAGCAAGCTGCTGTCCGCCTTTCGCAGGTTGAACGACGCCGGATCGAGCGTGCTCATCATCGAGCACAACATGGACGTCCTGAAGACTGCGGACTGGATCATCGACCTGGGGCCGGAGGGCGGCGACTCGGGCGGTTACGTCGTGGTGGCCGGCCCCCCGGAAAGTCTGGTCAAAAATCCGCTTTCCTTCACCGGAAAGTTTCTTGCCAAGTACCTGGGAAGCCACAAGGGGGTGAAGGCGTGATGCATAGAAGACTCCGCTCCCCTGCACCAGGGAGATGCAATTGAATTGGCCGTCCCCTTCCCGCGAGCGAGAATTGAATCGACGGCCCTCTTTCTTGGGGCTGGGCATGTCCCACATTTTTTGCTGAACACCGGGGGTAGCGGATGCGCCCAAAATCCCCGAAGGGGATTCATACAGTAGCCGGGGGCAACGCCCCCGGAATCGGGCAGTGCGTGCCCCCGACCCTGAAAGGGTCGAGTGCGATCTCTTCGCAACCGAGGGCGCCAGAGTCGGAGCTTGTACGACCCCTTCAGGGTCGGCCGCCTTTCGGCTTGCAGTTTCCGGGGGCGTTGCCCCCGGCTACCGAATCCTGCCCTTACAGGGCAGCGGCCGGCGTGAGCCCCAAGGGTGACGGCCGTTCATTCAATCCTGGCGCTCGGCCGCCAGCAAAAGATTTGGCTGAAGCTAACCCCCAAGGAAAGGGGCTCTATTGGGAAGAGGCCGCCCTCATTCTTTGTCTTTGCTGCATTTTCCTATCGCCAGCGAAGGCCAACGAAAGCCTGCCCCAAACCCACGATGCAGACGTACCCAAGCTTCTGCACACTGCCCAGGACGCGCTCAGCAAAAACGACTTTGCCGTTGCGGCGGACGCTTTGAAACAAGTGGTTGCGGCTCGACCCACTTTGACCGCGGCATGGTTCAACCTTGGCTTCGCTTACACCGGATTGCATCAACAAGACCAAGCCGTCGCGGCGTACCGCAAGGCCGTGGAGCTTGATCCCAATCTGTTTGAAGCCCGACTGAACCTGGGTATTCTCCTGATGCAGATAAATAATCCCCAGGCCGCTTTGGAACACTTGGAAAAGGCCGCGACGCTTAAACCGGATCATGTCCGCGCCCAGTTGTACTATGGAAGGGCGCTGGCCCTGACCGGCCAACTGGAGCAGGCCGAAAAACAGTACCAAACGGTGTTGCATCTCGATCCCAAGCTGGCCGGGACGCAATACGATTTGGGTCAGCTCTACCTCGAACAGAAGCGCTACCAGGAGGCGGTCAGCTCATTTCAAAAAGCCGCTGAATTAGACCCTGCGCTATCCCAGGCTCAACTGGGTATGGCTCTCGCGATGGAGGGGCTGAAGGACGAGGCCAACGCGGTCACTCACTTCGAGCAATACCTGGCCGCTCATCCGGACGATCTCGAGACTCGTTTTCATTTGGCGCGTCAGTATCTTGTGCAAGGCAAGAACCCTCAAGCTTACGACAGCCTTCAGACGGTGTACCGCGCCAAACCGGAAACTCCCGGACTGGCGGCTGCTCTGGGAGATGTCTGCGCTCTTCTTAAGAAGTACCCCGAGTCTGAGAAGTTCTACCGCCAGGCGGTTCTCTCGGCGCCCTCCGACCCCGACCTGCACAGGGCTTTGGGCGAGACACTGCTGGAGGAGGACGAGCTCAAGCAGGCAGAAGCTGAATTTCGGACGGCTTTGACCGGCAATACCAGGAGCCGCGAAGCAGCACAGGGGTTGGCCACCAGTCTCTATCTGCAAAAGCGTTATCAGGAGGCGATCCCTATGCTGGAAGCGCTGGTGCGTGCGCCCAATCCTCCTCCTATTCTCTTTTTTGCCCTCGCTTCCTCTTACGACAACCTCCACGTCATTAAGAAGGCTCTTGAGAACTACGATCTCTTCCTCCAGCTTTCGAAAGGTCAAAGCCCTGACCACGAATGGCAGGCCACACAGCGCGTTAAGCTGCTCCGACACCAACTGCAGAAATAGCTATAATACAGGTATGGTTTGGCGGACGCTTCTCGTGATGGGATTGTTGCTTGCCGGCGCGCCGGTCGCCCTCGCCGGCCCCTCTTCGGAAACAGAAGAGCGTCTGCTGGCGCGCCTTCAAAAAGAAACCGATCCTATAAAAAAATCCAAGTGCGTGACGCGATTGGCGCGGATCAAGTTGCAGCAGGCCATCGAAGCTTACGAGCACGGGAATGTCGAGCAGGGCGTACAGCTTGCCCGCGCCTACCTGGGCAGGGTTAAAGACTCGTGGCAGCTATTGAAAAATTGCGGGCGCAACGCCGCGCGAGACCCGCGCGGGTTCAAGGAGCTCGATATCGAGTTGCGGGAGGACGCTCGATTCGTCGACGACCTGAAGCGCCGAGTCTCCTTTTTTGACCGTGCCCCCATCGAGCAGACAGGGAAAGAACTCGAGGGGGTACGGGCCGAAGTTCTGCAGGCGCTCTTTCCTGCAGCGCGAGCGCCGGAAGCCACAAAGCCTGCGGGCAAGACGGATTGAATCGTCTGCCGGAGTGCGGGGAGGTCGAAAAGGTGAAATCACCATTCATCCTGGTTACAGCGCTCTTCATACTGGCAGGCGCGCCGGCAACCACGGCCCTGGCGCAAAAGCCGGATTACGTGTCCGATGAAGAAGAAGAAAAGCTTCGTGACGCCCAGGACCCGTCCGAACGCGTCGAGGTTTATCTTGCCCTGACCCAAAACCGTCTGGATCGAATCTCGACGTTTCGCAGCAAGCCTATGGATCCCCAATACGATAACGGCGCCTTTATCGATCACTTGTTGGACGAGTACATTTCGCTCACGGACGACTTGAAGAGCTGGATTCAGGATCAGTATGATCGCCGGGGTGACATGCGCAAAGGGCTCAAAAAGGCTCTGGAAATGGGCCCGAAACAGCTCGAGGACCTGCGCCGCATTCAGGATGCGCCCGATGCCTACGCCGCCGATTACGCCAAGTCCCTCCACGACGCCAGGGACGATTTCACCGATGCTCTGGACGGCGCTACAAAGGCCCTCGGCGAGCAGATCAAGACTTTCGGAGAAATCAGAGAGAACGAGAAGGCGGATGCCAAGGCAGAGAAGGAGCGTACCAAGGAAGAGAAGAAGCAATCCAAAGAAGAGGAAAAACTGCGCAAGAAGCAGCAGAAGCAAAACCCTCCTGATGATGACGACAACTGAGCTATCAGCGGTCGGCTCTCAGCTATCAGCTTGAGCTCTTGCTTGCTGAGAGTCGAGGACTGAGAGCTGAAATCTGATAGCTGAAGGCTTGTATGGCTGCTGAACAATTGCCGCTTCCGCTAGTCATCGCAGTCGAGCCTGTCGAGCCCTTCCGAAGGGTCTTCAATCGGCTTCGTCTGGGCTCCATCATCCCCCGCCTGCGCGTTGAATACCGTCCCTTTGCAGGTCTACGCAGCACCATCTGTCTACGTAAGGACCACTTGGAAGTTTGCCTTTCCGACGTCTTACAGGACGCGCCGCCATTGGTGCTGGAAGCGCTGGCCGAGATTTTATTTTGCAAAGTCTATCGCCGGCGCGCTTCTCGCGAGGCGCGCGAATGCTATTTGGCCTACGTTCTCCGCCCCGGAGTTCGCCATCGTATTGACCAGGCGCGGCGCCAACGAGGCAGCAAACGCCTGCTACCTCCTCGTGGCCGCTGGCACAATCTGGAAGAAGTATTTCAGCGCTTGAATCAGCAATTCTTCAACGGCGAACTCTCCGCGACTCGGCTGGGCTGGAGCCTGCAGAAGTCACGGAGCACTCTTGGCCATTACGACGCCGGCCATGGGATGATTGTCATCAATCGGGCGCTGGACTCCCCGCAAGCTCCTGCCCACGTCGTCGAATACCTGGTGTTCCACGAGATGCTTCACATGCGGTTCCCGGTGGAACGCAACGGGCACCGGCGCGTGGTGCATTCGCGGGAGTTTCGCCAGGCAGAGCGGGAGTTCCCCCAATACGAAGAGGCTCGAAAGAGTTTGAAGCAGTTCCGCCCCTAGTAGAAAGGACCGCCCTCTCCCCATGGGAGAGGGTTGATCTACCGCCCCGGCCACGGCCCTTGCAAGTTCTCTGCCGCCGACAGACAATAGGAGCCCTTGCTAGAACCCCCAGGAGGTCGTTCCATTGCGCACAAGAATCGCGGCTCTTATCGCCACTGCTCTAATCTCAGGTCTATCCATGATTGATCCTAGCTCAAGTTTCGCTTCCCAACCGCTGTTCGTCGCCTCTCCTGATGGCAGCCTCAAGGTTGAATTTGAACTGAAAGCCAATCCGCAACCCTATCTGCCCGGCGTACGAGCCTATTATCGAATTTCGTACAAGGGGAGCCCGGTTCTCAAAGACTCGCCCCTTGGACTGGACTTTGTTGGATCGCGGGCCATGGATCGCGATTTTGAGATTACAGGCTCGGATCGACAATCGCACAACGACACTTGGGAAGACGTCTTCAATGTGCAACGGCGGGTTCCCGACCACTACAACCAGCTCGCGATTCATTTGCGGGAGCGCCAGGCGCCGAATCGCCAATTCGACCTGATCTTCAGGGTTTTCAATGAAGGTGTGGCCTTCCGCTACTTTCTTTCGGAACAGGCGTCGCTCGGTAAGTTCGTTCTGGCAGCGGAGAACACGGGCTTCTATTTCGCCAAGGACTCTTCCGCGTTTGCGCTCAATATGGGGAAATTCAATACGCCCAACGAAGGTGAATACCGGCAAATCGGCTTGGATGAGATCAAGCCTTCCTCGATTATCAACTTGCCTCTGTTAGTCCACAGTCCCGGCGGCCCCTGGGTAGGATTGCTCGAGGCCGACCTGACGGATTATTCCGGAATGTATGTGGGCGGAGTCTCGGGCGTCGAGAATGCCTTGCTCAGCAAGCTCTCGCCCACGCGTGATCGGATGGACCAGGTGGTGACCGGCTCGACACCCAAAAGCACTCCGTGGCGGGTTCTCCTGATCAACTCGCGGCCGGGGGCGCTGATTGAGAGCAACTACATCATTCTCGATTTAAGCGCTCCTTGCGCTCTCGAGGACACTTCCTGGATTCAGCCCGGCAAGGCGGCGTGGGATTGGTGGTCAGGAAGCTTCGCCAAGAGTGTGGATTTCAAGCCCGGCATGAACACGCCAACCATGAAGCACTACATTGATTTTGCGGCGGAGCATCACCTCGTGTATATGCTGGTCGATGCGGGTTGGTACCCGGCCGACGATTACACCCACGCCCTCGACATTCTCCATCATGTTCCGGAAGTAGATATCCCCGACATCATTGCTTACGGCAAACAAAAGGGCGTGAAAGTCCTGCTCTGGCTCTACTGGAGCGCGCTGGACAAACAGATGGACGAGGCGATGGCGCTCTACGAGAAATGGGGAGCGGCAGGAATCAAGGTCGATTTCATGGACCACGACGACCAGGAGATGGTGAATTTCTACGAGCGCTGCGTGCGCAAGGCCGCAGAGCATCATCTCGTGGTGGATCTCCATGGCGCCTACAAGCCTACCGGGTTGCGGCGAACTTATCCCAATCTGCTCACTCGCGAAGGCGTGATGGGCATGGAATACAACAAATGGAGCGATCGCGTCACCCCTGAACACGACGTGACAATCCCGTTTACGCGCATGCTGGCCGGGCCCATGGACTTTACCCCCGGAGCGTTTAACAATGCGGCCCGGGGCCATTTTGTGGCGCGCAACCTCGAGCCCATGTCGCAAGGCACGCGCGCGCACCAACTGGCCATGTACGTCGTGTACGAGAGCCCGCTGGTGATGCTTTGCGATTACCCCGAAGCCTACGATCACAACCCGGGCATGGAATTCCTCGATAAAGTCCCGACCGTTTGGGACGATACCAAGGTCTTGAACGGCGAGCCGGCTCAGTACGTTTCCATTGCTCGCCAACACGGCGACACCTGGTATCTGGGAAGCATGACGAACTGGGATGCTCGAGACCTGGAGTTGCCCCTGAATTTCCTCGGAAAGTCAGAGTACGAAGCTCAGATCTTTTCGGACGGTCCCGATGCGGATACAGTGGGCACCAGCCTGAGCATCAACACCAGGCGCGTCAAAGCGGGCGACAAGCTCGACGTTCACCTGGCGCCGGGCGGGGGAGTGGCGGTGATTCTTACGCCGGAACCCTAGTCCGTGTGCAGCGTTGGATGTGGCAGAGGCGTAACGCTTCACTCTGCTGCGGGTCTTTCGGCCACCAGACGTTCGACACGCTGGGTGCGTTCCGGATGCCAATCGGAGCGGGTGTCCAAGTCCTCGAAACACAGGATGCGCCATGCGAGGAAGTACTTCAACATCTCATTCTGGTTCCCAACATTGTTGTTTTCATATACGAAGAGGCCGTTTGGCCGCAGGGCGCGGGCGAAACGATCCACATCTGCGGGACGGACGCGGCGGGCGTAAGTCATGACGATCAGGTCCCACTGCGCCGTTCCCAGATCGAAATCTTGACGATCAGGTCCCACTGCGCCGTTCCCAGATCGAAATCTTGCTCGCCTACTACCAGAGCTCGCAGGTGCAGGCCCAGCTTGGCAGCCCGCTCCCGCGCTTGACTAACACCTTCCTCAGAGGGATCAAATCCCGTCACGTCCCAGCCCTGTTGCGCCAGGAAGATGCTGTTTCGGCCCTGGCCCATGCCGATGTCAAGCGCCGTGCCGGGCCGCCGGCCCTTGATGGCGTTGACCAATAATTCCGTCGGGTGGTGCACGAAGATGGCTTGGCCGGCGCTATATACTTTGTTCCAGAAGTTGCTGTCGTCTTGCTGCCCCCAGCACACGCTGCCCACGACACCGCACGCAAAGAGAACTATCACGAGGAGCTTGCGCCGTGAGCTCAACATGACCAGATTTTATCACCTCGTCCGTGTGGGCGAAACGATCCGCATCTGCGGGACGGACGCGGCGGACGTATGTCACGACGATCAGGTCCCACTGCGCCGTTCCCAGATCGAAATCTTGCTCGCCTACTACCAGAGCTCGCAGGTGCAGGCCCAGCTTGGCAGCCCGCTCCCGCGCTTGACTAACACCTTCCTCAGAGG
>JBEKLY010000303.1:0-10876 GCA_050010015.1 Terriglobia bacterium | reverse complement strand
CTGCCCGCCTTTCGTACCGCAATCGCACGCACGTTGCGGGCAGGATGCCCGCGCTCCCGGGTACTTCATGGTCTCCGGGTGGCCGTCATCCGACGGGCATGAGCGACAACCATAATGAGATCTGTGAGGTTACAATGAAAAACGAATCCAGTTCACACGCGATAAGGTCTGCGGCTGCTGGAGCTGCAGAAACCAGTGCGGGGCCGTCGGGCCGCGTCCAACCGTTCCGGGTAGGACAAGCGACCACCGCTCATTTATACACTGAAGCTTCCACGGCTTCCTTCTGGAGGGGCGTGGCGGATCTCAGCGCGCTCGGCTTCCACGCCACGGAAGCCGACAACACGCTCGCCCACCTGAGCGACGCCTATGAAGACCGGGTCCAGGAATTCCGTGACCAGATGGCCAAGTACAAAATGCAATTGCCGGCCCTGTACCACGTTTTGCCCTTGAACGATGCCGCGCGCCGCCAGGAAAACCTCGAAGAGGGCCTGCGAGTGGGCAAGTTCATTCACGAGGCTGGGGGCGGCATTCTCAACCTTGCCGGGGGCAAACTCGCTCCGCAGGGCAATACCGCGGAAGAATTCCGGGTTTTCGCGGAGGTGGCGAACGAACTCGGCAAGCGTCTTCGGGAAGAGTACGGAGTGCGCCTCTCGTATCACCCGGAGGTCGGGTTGATCGGGCAGAAGCGTGACGAACTCGGGCGAATCATGGACACGACGGCTCCCGAGTATTTGTCTCTTTGCCCTGACACCGCGCATCTTTTCGCCGCCGGAGGCGATCTGCTCGAAATTTTCCGCACGTACCGGTCGCGTCTGATACATGTGCATTTCAAAGATTTCGACTTCAACTGGCACAACGACGATGTCACGAAGGCAGGGCTCAAGGGTGGCTTCGTAGAGTTGGGTGAAGGCGTGGTGGACCTGCCCGCCCTGACCGATTTCCTCATTTCAACCGGTTACGACGGCTGGGTGATTCTGGAATTGGACCCTCCTCGAACCACACCGTATGAGACGGCGCGCAAGCAAAAGCAGTACGCGGTCGAAAAGTTAAGACTCCAAATTGCGTGACCCATGAGGTGCGAAGGATGAGCAAACTGGGAGTGGGTGTTATTGGCGTGGGAGAAATGGGGAAGCGTCACGCCGAGAACCTGGCGCGTCTTGTTCCGAAAGCGCGATTGATAGGTGTGGCCGACACGAACCTGGAACGCGCGCGGGCCGCCGCTCAGGAACTCGAAGTTGAGCACTACTATGACAACGCCGAGGCTTTAGTGACGCGGCAGGACGTGCAGGCGGTGGTTATCGCCACGCCCGCTAAATTCCATGCCCCTGCTGTTCAAGTTGCGGCGCGGGCCGGCAAGCACATCTTCTGCGAGAAGCCGTTGGCGCTGACTCTCGAAGAAGCCGACGCAGCTCTCGAAGCGGTCCGCCATGCGGGAGTCTCGTTCCAGGTGGGCTTCATGCGACACTACGACCCCGCCTACGCCCAGGCGAAGAAATCCATCGAGGCGGGTGAGATCGGGGAACCCGTCATCTTTAAATCCATCGGGCGCGACACCGAGGCTCCGCCGCTCGCCTACTTTGAGAGTGGCTGGAACGGGACCCTCTTTCATGATAATACCGTTCATGACTTCGACCTGGCGCGCTGGCTCATGGACGATGAGGTCATGGAGGTCCACACCTACGCCGCAGCGCGCGCTCTTCCGCAACTCACCGCGTTGGGCCTGTTTGATTCGGGTGTCGTGAACTTGCGCTTTGCTCGCGGCGCGATTGGAAACATCGAGTCTTTTCTGGATGCACGCTATGGCTACGACGTCCGCACCGAGATCGTAGGCACGAAGGGCACAATCCAAGTGGGGTCTCTCGGCGACACGCCTGTCCAGGTCCTGGTCCATTCCGAGCGCCGGCAGCGCAACGTGAGTCATTTCCTGGTGCGCTTTGCCGATGCCTACGTCCTCGAAATGCGGGACTTTGTGGAAACGATTCTCTCGGATCGCGCACCGCAAGTCACGGGCCTGGACGGGCGTCAAGCCCTTGCGGTGGTGTTGGCGGCTGAAAGGTCTTTCCGGGAAACCCGCCCCGTAGAGGTGGCGGCCCCTACCCTCCCGGCATCGCTATAGAGCACACGTAAATTGGCGCCATTCTCTTGCTGGTGGCTTAGGGCTTCGCCGCAGGCATGCATGCCTCGATTCAACCCGATTTCCGAAGTTGCGAGGCTCTGTAGGAAGAAACCCCTCACCTGGCTCGCTACTCTCGCCACCCTCTCCCCAAGCGAGAGGGCTGAAATCAATCATCGTTGACCGCCCTTTCGCTTGGGGAGAGGGTGGACCGCAGCCGGCGTAGTCATCGGCCGGTGTGGGACGGGTGAGGGGTTACTTCCGAGGGATCCAAAAACCCGTTCCGTTCTCGGGGTTATCAAGGCAGCAGGTAGCGCGACTCTCTGGTTTTGAGAGTCTGCGGCTTTTCCTTGGGTTGCATCCGAGATGCTAATACCAGCACGGGAATTATTCAAATGTAAGAGCCGCAGACTCGCAATGGCAGCGAGTCTGCGCTACCAGGCCTAACCGGTCGGGTATTCACTCCCCTTCCGTCTTCCGCAGTGCCTTTTTCTTCAAAGACTGCTGGTAATTCGCCAGGAGCTCCTTGCGGTTGCTGCGCAGGTCCAGCCCGGTTGGCCCGGCGGGATAAGGCCGGTTGCCCATCATCCCCTTCCAGAGAATGCGGTTGTAGACCGCTGAATCGACGCGATCCGCGTCTGAGAAGTCCATTCCGCGCGTCACCCGCGCCCAATACTTCGCATTGTGCGTCGATTGGGGTATGAGCAAAGCAGCGGACTTCGAAGGCAGCGGCAAGCTGGTATTGTAGAGATAAGCTGAGGGCGTAGCGGTAAAACTCCACGGGCTCGCGGTGGTATTGAAGACATCAGCCATGGGCGCGGCCAGTGCGTCGTTCAGGTTCAGGGGCGGCAAGCCCAGAACTTCCTCGATGGTACGCACGAAGTTGATCGTGGTATACGGTGTGGGCACAACGGTTTTTTGCTTCACGAAGGCGCCCGCCACAAAGGCGATGGTGCGGTGCGAATCGACGTGGTCGCCTCCGTCCTGCGCGTCGTCTTCAATAACAAAGATCAGGGTATTGTTGGCGTAAATGCTTTTTGAGATCTTTTCGACCAGCAGGCCGACCGCATAGTCGTTATCGGCTTGCTGTGTCTCCGGGGTGTTCACCAGGTCAATGGCCGTGCCAAATGATCCTGTGTGATCGTGCATGAATCGCACCAGGCTCAAGGAAGGAAGCCCAGCTTTGGCGTAGTTGGCGTCGAAATCGCGTGCCCACTCGGCGTAGCGGTAATAATCGGGAAAGTTGTTGTCAAAGCCCCGGAAGTACGGATCTGTGTAGGGGAAGAGGGAGACACTCGCGGGAGTGGCTACCACCGTGCCGGTGGCAGCGGGGTCGGCGGCCAGGGGGATGGCGCACGAGGGCTCATTGTAACAGGTGGTGTCCACGAAGAAACCGTAGTTGCGTACGGTGAGGCCCGCACGCAGCGCGGCATCCCACACATAGCCGGTGTTCACCTCGTCGTTCGGTCCGTCCGGCGCGGCCACGTCCGTCTGGCCTGCTAACACGTCCGGATCGTCTGGGGTGCGCGGGTCGGCGGAGATGCGCTGGGCGAGGGTCGGGATGGCAACGTTCACGCTGCGATTCACACCCTCGGAATCCAAACTGAGGCCGCGCGAAGCGTAGGCCACGGGGTATTGGCGCTCGATGACGTCAGGAGCGCGAGCTCCAGTGGTCCACGGCCAGCCGTCGTTGCTGACTTCGGCGCTGGCCATCAGATTGTCAAGCGTCACGAAGCTGAGCGCCAGGTTATGCTGATTCGGCGTGATCGTTTCCCCCCACTGCACCAATGCGGGTTCACCGTTGCCTTCTTTCAGGTCGCCGAGCACCTGGTCGTAGGTCCGGTTTTCCTTAATGATGAAGATCACGTGCTGGATGCCCTGGCGCACGGCCCTCATCACCTCGGCGTCGCTGGCGCTCTCGGTAGCGAAGAAGCGGTTGTTGGAGAAGACTTGTGCAGTCAGCGCCGGGAGTTCGGAGGCGAGGTTGGAGGTGGGGAGGCTCTGCAAGCCGGCTTTCGTCAATTGGGGATTATACGTATTCTTGGTAATGCAAGTTGCGTAGTCCGCTGGTCCATAGACGTAGCACCAATCAGGATTGGCGCCGGTGGGAGATTTTCCATTGACCACGTACGCCCATTTACCATCCGGGCTGAAGCTCACGGAGTTTGGATACCAACCGGTGGGAATGAGGCCCACCACCTGATCGTTCTGGTCTTTCCCCGTCAGGGCCACAACGGCTATGCTGTTCAGATTGCCGTTGGTCACCCAGAGCTCGGTTCCATCAGGTGTGAGTCACGCTGTTGGTGTTTGCGCCCGTCAATTGCTGTTGCAAAGCAGGAACGACTGACACCACCGACGGAGGAGCGATGACTGGGATGGTTTCGAGTACGGTGTTCCACTTCTCGTCATTCGGATTGGTGTCAATCACGTCAACTGTGTCCGATTCGTCTTCGGCCACATAGAGCCGTGTCTGGGCCGCATTCAACGTCATCTTGTTCGGCTGGCCTTTCACTGCGATCCGGAATGTAACCGCCGGTGTCCCTCCGTCCAAATTCACGACGTCGATCTCGCGGTCGCGGAGGCTGGAGACGTAGGCCCAAGTGGTTGTCTTACCGGCCGTTGGCAAAGGCGGCTGTGCAATGACCACCCAGAACGGGTATTCGCCGCCCGGCGTGCCGGGCAGAGGTGAGCTTGCGGCCTTGCCGGGGCGCAGATCGAGTTCCCCTGTAATCTGCAGCCCATTCGGCGCCTCGGCAGTAAGCGTGCTTAGCGGCGCCCAGTTGCCCAAGCCTCCGGTGAACACCGTGATCGAGTCATTGTAGTAATTCGCCACTACCAGCTTCTGGCCGTCACTCGAAACTGCCACCCCGGCGGCGCAAGGCTGCACATAGGTGAGGCTGTTCACCGAGGGTGTAGGTGCAGCAGGCGCTACAGCCAGTCCGACGCCCCCAGTACTGTGTCCCAAGGGGAGCTCAGGACCGGGCAGCAGCGTGGAGGGCGCTGGCGCCCAGGTGGTTTGGCCGGAGGCCAGAGTAAACACGTGGACGTTGTCGTATTGGGGATTATTTTTGTCAGGGAGGCCATTGCTTCCAAACGGGAAGTCGCCCATGCCGCTCGATACGTAAAAAGCACTCTGGGTTGGATCGAACGTTATGCCGTAGTAAGAGTTCGGTATCATTACGGCTTGCTTATAGACCGGTGCGCCCGTTGAAATGTCGTAGACGAACACGTACTCACTTGAGGGTGAGTTGGCGGGCATTCCGCCGGGAGCGGGAGGATCGCCGGGAGTAGCAGGCTGCACGAATCCCTGGGGCCAGAAGGCCATACCGGTTATGGAGGGTGTGGCGTAAATGCGGTTAAACCCCGAGGTCAGAACCAGCAGCGTTGACCCGCTGACCACGCTCGAGGCCGCCTGTCCGGCCATCCAAGGACTGTTGTTGACGAGCCAAGGAGTGACTAAGGACTGAAATTGCGAACCCTGAGGCGCCAGCGGCGTAATCCACTGATTCAGGTTGGGGATGAATTGGACGCCCACAGCCGCGGCGTTCACCGTAATGCCCAGGGTCGCGGCGGCGCTGCCGGTCCCATTGGAGGCGGTCACGATATAGTTGGCCTTCGCGGTAACAGCCGTGGGGGTTCCGGTAATGACGCCCGTATCGTCATCCAGGCTCAATCCCGCAGGCAGGTCCGGGCTCACACTATAGGCGGCCACCGCTCCGCCGGTGCTCGTGGGGCTGTTCGGAGTGATCGGAGTCCCCATCGTGTAGGTTGGGCTCGCCGTCGAGTATGCCAGACCCGCTGGAGCCGCGTCCTGCACAGCGATGGTGAGGGTGAAACTGGTACTCCCGGCCGAATTGGAAGCCGTGACTGTGTAACTGGCCGTTGCGGTCACGGCGGTAGGTGTTCCCGTGATGACTCCCGTCGTGGGGTTCAGGGCCAATCCTGCCGGAAGCGCCGGGCTCGCATTGTAGCCGGTGGCCGCTCCGCCGCTGCTGCTGGGGCTGTTGGGCGCGATCGCTGTGCCCTTGGTGTAAACGGCCGCACGGTCGCTGTAGGTGAGGCCGGACGGAGGCGGAACGATTGCGGGGCCCGATCCTCCCCCGCAGCCGCTAAGCAGAAGTAATACAGTAGTTAGGAAAAGACTAATTGAAATAATAATGCGCATAAACTCTCATTCTCGTGTCACCGGCGCTTTTTTGGGGGGCGGCCGGCCGTAAGATATATCAGAGAAGACCCCTGGCGCCCATGGTACAAGAGTACTTTGACTCGGTGTCGTCACTCAGGCGTCGTGGGGTAACCAAGTCCGGCACGCCGGCCGATTCGACGCGGCAATCCCGGGCCTTCTTTCCCAGTACGTTTTTCTCTTGTCCAACGGAAAATAGTAGGCTAGAAATGTTTTATTACGGGCGTACATTTTTGGCAGGTCGAAACTGATTGATTTAACCCGAGTTCCGAAGTTGCGAGGCTCTGTGGGAGTTCCGTAGCGCGTGGCGCGAGCATTCCGGTCGGGAGCCAGGGGATGTCCCGGACTCTTCGCATGCGGCTGATCGCCCATCTACTCGAAGTTAGACAACCGCAGGTGCGATTCGGCTGGACTTTGCAGGCGAACTGGCGTCAAATGGATTCAAAGTTCAATTCAGGCGGATTCCACCAAACGGGCAACCCCAAGTCAGAGGCTAATACCCGGGCAGCATTGTAACCGCAGAGTCCGGTGATGTTGCCGCCTGGGTGGGTTGAGCCTCCACACAGATACAAGCCTTCGACGGGTGTCCTATACGTACCTGCACCGGGGAACGGCCGGTTGGCCCCCATTTGATTGTTCGCGAATGAACCAACCAACAGATCGCCAAATCTCATGTTGGGGAAGGTCCGCTCGGTGTCCACCGGAGACCGGGCAAAGGAATCGATCACGACCTGCTGACTCAAGTTGGGCGCAAAGCCTGCCAGCACATTGAACAAGGTCTTACCGTGAGTCTCTTTTTCAGCTTCCCAATTCGAGGGTGACCCTCGCAGCGCATACGGTACCTTTTCCCACATAAATGCTGTGTGCTTGCCGGGAGGAGCCTGACTCGCATCAAACAAGGTCGGACACGCTCCCCACATCACCGTTCCTGGAATCTGACCTCGCTCGTGTGCGGCGACAATATCATGGAATTGAGCGAAACGTTCGAGGCCCAGGATTACCATGAAGGCTCTCGTGAGTTCGGGGCGCCGCTCGGCGGCGCTGAAAAGCGGAGGTTCGTGGAGGGCAAGATTCAACGCGAACAGGGGCGCGAGCGTGTTGTACTGAAACCCTGCAGCCTTGTCCCGAATTTCTGCACGGACGGCGTCAGCGTCGAGCATCTGCACGAACGTCTGCTGGGGGTTCAGGCCGGAGGCGACAAAAGCCTTGGCGGCGATGGCGTCTCCATCCGCCAGCCGAATACCCGTGACCCTTCCATTACGGACTAGAATTCCTTCGATCTCGACACCCGTCAGGACCTCGCTTCCGTGCTCGCGGATATCTTTGACAAGGGCCTGCGCCAGATTGGCGGAACCGCCTTGGCACATTTGTGCGAGATGCCGTCCCGCCAGCAGAGCCGGAATGGAATGGCCGAATCCCGCCAGCCGCAGGTCGATCTCACGCAGTCCATTAAAGAATAGGAGGCCGGCGCGAACCACGTCGTGCTCGAATTCCCGCACGACAAACTCCAAAGGAGACAGCGCCGCCACCTCGAGCAACCTGCGCCCCAACGGGGAGCGCCCCAGCAGTTCTCGTCTCTCGTCGGGAGGTAAGGGAGGCGACTGGGCCTCGGGAATGAGTATGCGTTCTACAATGGGTCTGAACTCCTCAACCCACCGCCGCAGACTGGCCGCGTCCTTTTTCGAAAACTCCCCGAATGACTCAACTGTCTTTTCAAAATTGGTCCACCACTCCAGGGCGCGGCCATCGGGGAGGATGAGGGCAACGTTCAGTTCGGGTTCGATGTAGTGAGCGCCATGGCGTTCCAATTCAAGGTCACGGTACCAGGGCGCGGCGGTTAGGGCTCGATGAAAGAACGAGTGGGTGTTGTGCCGGAAGCCGGGCGCCCGAGGGTTCTCAATAGTGGCGAGGCCGCCCCCTGGAACAGGGGCTCGATCCACGGCAAGAACCCGCAGCCCGCTGCGCGCCATGTAAGCCTCGAAGACCAGCGCGTTGTGTCCAGTTCCGAGAATGATGCCGTCATATTCGTGGGACATAGGAGTAGACTCAGTGCTCCTCGAAGCAATCGTAGCCGCTCAGCATCGATGCAATTTCATGCCATTTATATCACTTTTTGATGAATCGATCCTATCGTCGCGGCAGGCGGCTCGGTCTTCTGGAGAGAGCGCACGCCGGCGGCAAGTACGTGTGGATCTTGCTCCAGACATTCGCCGCGGAGAGGCCTGTGATTTCCGCAATCGATTCCGCGTCCAGACCCTCGAGATACGCCATGATCACCTGGCGGTCGAGCGGATCGAACTGCTGGATCAGAGCGAACAATCGGCTGAGCGCCTGGGCACGGTCCGCAGAACGTTCAACGTCTTCGGAACCCGCGTGGCCCTCGGTCTCTTCCAAGGTCAGAAAGGTTCCTACACTCTTGCCCTTGGCTTGGCGGATGACGTGCGACGTCGCCACGTTGTGCGCCACACGGTAAGTCCAGGTTCGAAACGAGCACCGCCCGTTGAACTTCGCCAGGCTGCGCCACAACGCCAGATGGATTTCTTGCGAAAGCTCCCGACGCAGTTCCGGATCAGCTTCATAGGCACAAACCATGCGGGCAAGCTGTCCGGCTACGACCGCGGAACACATGGTCGGGACGAACATCAAATAACTGTGGCGATTCTCGACGGGGTCGCCCTTTCGGGACTAACCCAATGGAAAGAGTTCCCATCGACGCTTGCCCGAGACCTTCCACGTGGGCGGCCATCTATCACCAACTGTGTCCGCGTTGCCGGACAGGCAGAATCTTCTGTACGTCCATTTTTCGAATTTTCCCGCGCATGAATGAGCGCTGCCCCCATTGCGGTCTGAAATTCGAACGCGAGCAAGGCTACTTCCTGGGCGCGATGTATTTCAGCTACGGCATTGCGACGGTCGCCATCCTGCTGCTGGCCGTGATCGTTTGGGCGGTGTTGCGCTGGGATCTTCCCGAAAGCGTGGGCGCGGGCTTCGTGCTCTTCCTGCCGGCGGCTTCCGTGGTGACTTTCTTCTCCCGGGTGCTCTGGATTTACTTTGACCAATCCATCGATCCGGATTGGAGCTAGTACTGCTCAGCGCGCGCGCCAGGGATAAACCGACGGGCAGGAAGGCACGGAACGTTATCGTCCACACGTTCAAACCGCTATGAGGCGGCCAAAACGCACTTGTGCGCCGAACCGCAGCCGGCAGATCAGCGGGGAAGTAAAGTCTCACCCCCCGGGCGATAATTTGGCGCGTAACGCCGGCTTCCAGCCGGCAATGGAGCCGCCAAGATGGCGGCGCTACGACCAAATTAGGACAGCACCCAAAATTCAAATGGTTTGCAATTTGCCGATTTTTCAAATCCTAAACCATTTGCCATTTGACCTTTGCCATTTGCCGTTTGATTCGCTTTTGGCTTTGGTGGCTGCGTTCTGACTCTCGACTGGCCCGGATGATCCTCGAAACGACCCCTCACCCGTCACGCTCCGGTTGATGAGGTGGCGCAGGCACTCCTGCCTGCGAGGAGGCGCGGCATGCGCCAGCCCTAGAGACAGGCAAGAGTGCCTGTCCCACTCCCTCTCCCCAACGGAGAGGGCTGTCGGCGCGGGTCTGGCCGGCCGCGGATACGTAAGGTTGTACGGGCGGTTCGCGAACCGCCCCTACCGAGGCTGGCGCAGGGCGAAGCCCTGCGTTGTGTGGAGCCGGAATGAACAGAGACCGCATAGCTGCACCCTGCGCCAGCCCCGAGTTCCGGAGCCCGTCAGCCGACGGGCGCAAGAATGTGGCCCACGGCGACAGCCGTGGGGAGAAAGCAGGGCCGATTCGCCTGAAAAGCCCCGGGAGGGGCGGCAGACCTGTCTTGATGATCGCAGATCTTCTGTCGCCACTACGTGGCTCAGCGTGCTCTCTCTGTGTCCCGTGATCCCACGGCTGGCGCCGTGGGCCACATTCTTGCGCCGCTGATGCGGCTTAGCATACGGTGACGGGCTTATTCTAGCGCCTATGGGGTGGACCGCTGCCGGCGTTTTCATCAGCCCGTCAGTTGACGGAGCGAGTAGCGCGGACCACCGCTTCTGTGGTCCACGGCTTTTTCAATCGAAGAACCGCGGACCGCAAAAACGGCGGTCCGCGCTACGGGCTTCATGGCCAGCGAGATCGTGGTCGGATGCAACGGCGCGCAAATGCAATATCCGTCAGCCGACGGATCAGGGAGGAAGACCCAAGCGGTCAGGTAGAAAGGATGTAGCGCCCGCCCCCGGTTGAAGGCGCGCGCCAGCAGGGCGAAGTCAGGCTCGGTGAGTTTCTCTCGCCGTTTGAGGAGGCGCACCGAGATGAAGAAATACCGATCGGAAAGGAAAGGACGCCGGAGTTTCGACACGGCGATAGAATACGGCACGGTGGCGATGGTGGCGAGAGAAAAGACGCGGACCGGAAGAGCGGCATTCCGCGCTACCCGCTGCGGCGGCCTGGCGGGTGCCGGTGGTAAGTTCCAGGTAGTTGTCGCCCAGCGGGCCCAAGCTCGAGATTTTGGCCACGCTGTCCGTCTTCAATGGGAGGTCGGGAGCCACGTTGAAATCGAC
>JBEKLY010000302.1:0-9735 GCA_050010015.1 Terriglobia bacterium | reverse complement strand
GACGCCCCTCCAGGCGCGGGCGTACGAACTGATCTGTGCGTTCCCAGTAACCGGAAACTGAGCATGGCAGTATCCCTCAAGGAATCAGTAGGATATCCCTCGAAGGCTGTTGGAACTTCGGATTAGGCAGAACTCGTAGCTCGAAATGCCTCGACCCAGGCGCGTGCCGAGTTCATATGCGAGAGGTCCTTCTTAAGTTGATCGCGCTGCTTAGCTAGGGTGTCTTGGATGCTTGCAAGGACGGTCTTGAGTAAATCGAGGTTAGAAAGGTACTCACCCAACTCAGAGACGAGCGCAGCTTCTCTGTGATGCCCTGCAGGAAGCTGGCCAAGTCCTGCGGCGATGCGCGCCAGTTTCCCGTTCAAGGCGAGCAATTCTCCCGGCGGGAGGGCTGCGTAAATCGAGGCCGTATTTGTTTCTAACAATCTGGATACGATGCTTCTAATCTCTTGATTGGTATTCTGCAAGGCGGTGATCAGTTCGGATTGCATCGAACCTCCATAATTTCTTCTAAGTCAGAATCAGGCCGGCGAGGCGTCTGACCCTCAAGCAGCTTCACGACGAACGGTTCACCCTGACATACAAAGGCCTGGCGAGCGAGCACGGACGATTCGGGCGTGTCGGGAAAGCCCTGCTCGCGCTCCGCGACTTGCGGCGTGGACAATTGACAGTGACCGCACCCCAACGACTTGAGGTTGCCAGCCGTGACATTGGTTATTTCGGCCCATGCATCGCGCATTTCGTCGGAGGTAGGCTTTTGCGAATCCAGGCCGAACATAGCACGCGCGACTTTTCCGGCCAACTCTTCCGTGCATTCCAGGCACACGGTGTGCTGCCGAGTCCCTATAATCCGCACTTTGCCGATGAGTGTGCAGGCTCGTTCTTCGGCAGGAGTCAATCCCGCGGTGGGCTGCACCTCTAGGCCTAGAGTTGATTCCCAGATTGCACGGGTGAACTTACAGAGATCGTCGCTGGTGATGGTCATGTTGATGTTGAGGCTTTCCGCGCACGATAGCAGATGGTGCGATCGAATCGGACGCGCTCGAAGGAGTCGTCCAGGTTGAAAGTCGTTTCGGCGCCGCCCAGGAACAGCAGGCCGTCCTGCTTGAGTAGTTGCCGCGCCTTGCGCAGGATCTTCTTTTTGGTCTCTACGCCAAAGTAGATGAGGACGTTGCGCAAGAGAATGATGTCCATGGGCGGAAGCGGGGGCCAGTATCCCGCCAGGTTGATGGATACGAATTCCAGGCGGCTGCGAAGTTCTTCCGCGATCCGCCAATCAACCCCATGTTGGCGAAAGTATTTGACCAGCAGTCTTGCCGGCAGTCCCCGGTTGACCTCGAGCTGGCTGTAGCGACCTTCCCGCGCTCGTGCCAGCATCTCAGCCGAGAACTCGGAGGCAATGAGCTTTACGTTCCACCCGGCCAGACCCGGGAAGTCTTCTTCGAGCAACATCGCAACGCTGTAGGGCTCTTGTCCTGAAGAGCACGCCGCAGACCAGATATTCAACTCCTTACTCGTAGCGCGCGTGATCATGAGTTGCGGGAGGATCGACTTGCGCAGCGCTTCGAAGGGGTGAAAATCCCGGAAGAAGGAAGTCTCATTCGTGGTCATCGCCTCCACGACGTGGCGGTGGAGACCGTCGGGTTTTTTCGTCAGCAGGCTTGCGACCATGGAACTGAGCGAGTCGAACCCTTCGCGGCGAGCCAAGGGCATTAGCCGGGACTCGGCCAGATACTGCTTATCGTCGTCGAGCACCATGGCGGACTGCTCGAGTACCAGGCGCCGAATGTAGTCAAATTCCGCCGCGGTCAAGCTCATTCCCTGCTCCCCTAATCCTGGTACGGTCTCAGCGTCAAGTCGTGGCGGTGATCCCGCGTCTTTAATACCTCCGGAATACTGACGACCGCTCCTTCCGCTTCCTGATGAAAGAAAAACCTGCTATGGCTGCCGAGAGAGCGCAGAAAGCGAGGCTGCCAGTGTCTGGCCCGCTCGTACTTTTCGAACAATCTCACTGCCCAGTTCATTGAGCGGCAGAACCTGGTCGGCTAGCCCCGCGCTGGCAACGTACCCTGGCATTCCCCATACCACGCTTGTTGCCTCATCCTGAACGATGACCCGGCCGCCCGCCTTCCGGATATGCTCGCATCCCCGCAGTCCGTCCTGCCCCATGCCGGTCATGACAACCCCCAAGACGCCTGCGCCATACGTTTCGGCTACGGACCGAAAAAGGACATCGACTGCGGGTCGGCAGGAGTTCTCGGGAGGTTCCTGATTGGTCCTGATGCGCACGGCTCGATCCTCCTTTTGCACGATCATGTGATAGTCACCAGGGGCGATGAACGCATGGCCGGCCTCGACCGCCTGACCAGGAGATCCTTCCTCAACTTGAATATTAGACTTCGCCTCTAGGCGGTCGGCCAGAAGCTTCGTAAATACCGGAGGCATGTGCTGGACGACCACGATGGGGACGGAAAAGTCAGCCGGGAAAGTCGGGAACAGCTCGCTGAGGGCATTGGGACCGCCCGTGGAAATACCGATAGCGACTACCTCGACTCGTCCGGGTGTCGGACGCCGTAGCACGGCCATGTTTTTGCTTCCCGAAGGGGCCGGCGTGACTATGCGTCGCGCCGTCACTATGTCGCGATCTGTTGCCTTGCGGCCGAAGATCTTAACCTTCGGAATCAACTCGGTGCGGATGTGCTCGAGGGCCTGTTGCACGCCCCCCACGTTCGCCGGCTTGGTCACATAATCGTTGGCGCCAAGTGACAGGGCGTCGAGCGTTGCAGCCGCTCCTCGCTGTGTCAGGGTGCTAAACATGATGACCGGCAAAGAGAGGTGCGTCTGACGAATCCTTTTCAGGGTTTCAAGCCCATCCAGTTCCGGCATCTCCACATCTAGAATGACCAAGTCCGGGTTGAGCTGGGGAATGCGGGCGAGCGCAATGTTCCCGTTTGCGGCCGACCCGACAACCTCGAGTTCGGGGTCGGCTGACAGCGAGTCGCTGAGCATCCGCCGGACCACCACCGAGTCATCGACTACGAGAACCCTGATTCTAGAGTTCAACTACGCACCTGCCATCCCGAAGATCTGGAGTTTCTCGAGGATGATCTCTTGCGTGAAGGGTTTCATAACGTACTCATTGGCTCCTGCCGCGAGGGCTCGCACTACGTTCGCCATTTCGGTTTCGGTGGTCACCATCATCAAGAGCACGCCGTCATACGACTGTTCGGCCCGAACGGTCCTGATGAACTCTAACCCATTCATCTCAGGCATGTTCCAATCGACGAGCGCTAAATCAACACTTCCAGTGGCCTGCAACCGCTCGATCCCTTCGCGGCCATTGCTTGCTTCCAAGACTTCGAAGCCTAATCCCTGCAACATCCTGCTCAGGATACTGCGCATAGCTTTCGAGTCGTCGATAATCAATGCCTTCACGAAGGCTCCCTCCAATTGCGATTCGTCCCCTTAACCGAGAGCGCGGGCCTCCGCTTGTGAGGTCCAAGGCTCTTCCTTAGCTATCGGCCAACGCAGGGTCAAGCTTGACTCGATTTGGTTCGACTGCGCACTTGAGAGAATCCGAAGGTCCTCGCCGCCGACCTTCCCAATTCTGCCCCACAAGCTACCTGTCAAGTAGGTTTCAGACCCTTTTTTCCTCATAATGATGCTCCACCCCACTAAGTGCAACCAGAGGCGGAGGCTGGGCAGGAGGGGGGACCCGAATGAGAAATGCCCCCTCCCTGTTCGCAGCGCCACGAAAGTTCCGCGCTTAGTTGACTCGAGTCCCCATGCTGGACGGTGACGGGCCTCGGCCCGCACGCAGAGCGTCGCGTGTCTGCTTGGAAATACTTCGGAAGCCGCTTGCCTCGCTGGCCGTCGCGTCCCCGTCATAATCGAATTGCCCGACGACCCGTTGCAATTCTGATGCAAGGCGAGCCAGTTCGCTTGCGGCGGTTTGCGTGTCGTTGGCGCCTTGGGTTGTGCTCCTTGCCGCCTGTGCGACGGCGGCGATGTTCTCCGTTACTTGCGCGCCACCTTTCGCCCCCTCTTGAACGTTGCGAGCGATCTCATTGGTGGTCGCGGACTGCTTTTCCACGGCGCTTGCGATCGTGTTCGAGATGTCGTTTAGCTGGTTGATGATGGACGTAATCTGGCCGATCGCCTCCACCGCTCCCTTGGTGTCTGACTGAATGGCCTCGATTTTCTGGCTGATGTCTTCCGTTGCTTTGGCAGTCTCTTTGGCCAGTTCTTTCACCTCGTTGGCAACCACCGCAAAGCCTTTGCCTGCTTCCCCGGCTCTCGCCGCTTCGATCGTGGCATTGAGGGCCAGTAGGTTCGTCTGTTGGGCGATCGAGGTGATGACCTTGATCACTTGCCCGATCTCGGCGCTCGACTCGCCCAGTTTCGCCACCGTGGCATTCGTCGTTTCCGCGGTCTTCACGGCTGAGGTTGCCACCCGCGCAGCTTCATTCGCATTCTTGGCGATCTCTTTGATACTGGAGGTCATCTCTTCGGTCGCGGTCGAAACGGTCTGCAGGTTCTTGGCCACCTCTTCTGCCGCTGCCGACACGACGTTGGACTGGGTTGCGGTCTCTTCCGCGTTGGCGCTCATCTGGTGGCTGACCGCCGAAAGCTCTTCTGACGAACTGGCCAGCATCTGCGCGCTCTGCCCAATCTCGGCCATGCTGTTCGAGAGTTTCTCGGCCATGGAGTTGATGTCGTTTTGGATGGACGCGTGATCGCCTTTGTAGTCGCTTGCTACCCTCGAGGTCAAATTACCCTCCGCGATCTTCTGTAAAACAGCCCCGGCCTCTTGCATGGGAGCAATCACCGCGTCGAGCGTATCGTTCATACCCTGAATCACCTTTCGGAACTCGCCGTTGTGTCTGCTGGCATCGGCGCGCACGCTGAGCTTGCCCCCGATGGCCCCTTCAGAGAGCTGCTCCACGTCGCTAACCAACGCTTTAATGGACTCCATCATCCCAAGAAATGCCGGGGTCAGTTCATCGTGGTCGGACAAGTTGCCCCGCTTGTGAAGATGGTCTAGCTCCTCCATGTATTCCCCAGCGGCGATCTTCCGGGCAATTCTCCCAGCACTAACGATCCGTTCCAGCGCCATGTTCGTCGCGTTGGCGACCTCTGCGAAAACTCCCTGGTACGATCCCTCAACGCGCTTGCTGTGATCGTTCACCGCAATACGTTGGAGGACTTGGTTAGCCTCAACCAACCCGCCCAAGCCGTCGATGCACGCGTTGAGGTTGTTGATGATGTTGTTGAAATCCCCTTCGCAAGCGTCCGTAATCTTGGGCGGGATCACACCCTTGCCGATGCGGTCCACGTAGTCCGCAGTGACGTTGATCGGTTTCACGAAAGCCTCAATTAGGGCGTTAATGCCTCCCACCATTTTGCGCCAGTCCCCGGAGTAGGTCTGCGCATTTCCTCGGCTGGCCAGCCTGCCTTTTGACACGGCTTCGGTTAGGTCATTCACTTCCTTCGAGACACGTTGTAGGTTGTTGCGCAGCAAGTCCATCTTCTCGTTGGCGATGACCTGCTTGCCGGGCAACTTCTCGAGGACTACGCTAAAGTCTCCCTCCGCATAAGACGTGACGACGCGGAGCATTTTGAGGACGTTGTTCACAACTAACCGCATTCCTTCATTTGCGCTCGTCGCCAGTTGCCGCCATGCGCCGGTGAATTTGTCTTCGGGCATGAAGGCTTCGATGTCGCCCGCCTTCTGAGCCTCCTCCATCCGCGCCATTTCCCCAATGAGGCTAAGGAGGTTGTTGCGCAGTAGGTTCATCTTCTCGTTGGCGATGACCTGCTTGCCCGGAAGTTGTTCGAGCACGGGACTGAAATCGCCCTCGGCGTAAGAAGCGAGGATGTGGAGGATCTTGAGGATGTTGTTGACGTGTAACCGCACCCCCTCATTGACTCCTGCCGCAAGCTGCCGCCACGCCCCGGAGAACTTTTCTTCGGGCACGTACGCTTCAATGTCGCCTGCCTTCTGGCCCTCCCCCATACGGGCCATCTCTGCGGTGAGGCCAAGGAGATTTCTTCGCAGCAGCTCCATCTTCTCGTTGGCGATGACCTGCTTTCCCGGCAGTTTTTCGAGCACCGGGCTGAAGTCGCCCTCGGCGTAAGAAGCGAGGATGTGAAGGATCTTGAGGATGTTGTTGACGTGGATCCGCACTCCCTCATTGGCCCCTGCCGCAAGCTGCCGCCACGCCCCTGAAAACTTCTCTTCAGGCACGTACGCCTCAATGTCGCCTCCCCTTTGGGCTTCCGCCATCTGCGCCATCTCGTTGATCACGCTCAACAAATTGTTGCGGAGAAGGTTCACTCTCTGGGTTGCGATGATGCGCTTACCTGGAAAATCCGGGAGGGCTTGGCTGAAATCGCCTTCCGCATATGCCCCCACTAGGTTAAGAATCCTCAGGATGTCTGCGATGTGCGATCGGACAGCATCGTTGGCAGCCTTAGCAATCTGGCGATACGCCCCGGAAAACTTCTCCTCGGAGGCGAAAACGTCAATGTCGCCCGCCGCCTGACCCGCATACATGTTGCCCATTTCGGAGCAAAGGTCGTTGACCCTATCGATGCACGTATTGAGTTTATTTGTGATGGAGCCAAATTCCCCCTTCTGCTCCCCGGTAATCTTAGCGGGAATGTCGCCCTTCCCCAGCCGGTCAAGGTAGTCGGCGGTCGTCTTCAAGGGCCCCGTTAGGGTGTCCATGAGCGCGTTAATCGCCTCAAGAACTTGTCGGTCGCGGCCGCGGAAGCGATCCACTGCGGCGCGCTCCTCTATCAGCCCTTCATTCACTGCCGCGAGTAAGCGGCTGGTTTCCCTGATCAACCCATCCTTGGCTGTTACGGCAGGCGCCATCCGCTGCGCAGCGTTTTTCCCTCGTCTCATTTTATTTCCTCCTCTAAAATCTTTGACCAGTCATGGCGTGCCCTCGGGCTCCACGACAGATTCCCGAATTCGTAAATGTCAACCTACCTCGCGGTGGCAGTGGGACAGAAGCTCCGAAGCGGGGCGCTTCCTTGCCGGTGACTTCCTTTATCAATGGCTTTCATTCGCCCTCCTTTGCCTGCAGGCATCTTCCGAGCTCTTCTGCGCAACCCTTTTGATCAGATCGACCACACAACTAGTTTGGCCGGCTCAACTGCGCCTGCTGCTTCTGATGCGGGTGCGACAGGGGGAGCCCCAATTCGATCCAGAAGGCATTTCCGCAGGCCCGGTTTTGCACTTGGGTGTCTTTGAAGTATTTGGCAATCAGCAGCATGTGCCCCACTTCATAGCGGAGCTCGGGGCCAATCGCCAAATCTCTCCCCTGATTTCCTGCCGCATAAACGACACCCAGCACGCGGTCAGCCGTGGTTTGCTGGTAAAAATACCCATTCGCGCCTATCGCCAGCTTTTTGGTGACGTTTTGCATTGCGACATACTCCCAGAGAAACTCGTTGCCGGAGCGATAGTGGTCGGCAGGATTGGTGTAGTTGACGATGTATTGCACACGCGAGCTGATCTCCGTCCTTCCATGATGGGGAAGATAGCTGAAGGCACCAGACGGAGTGGTGGCAAAATTGTGCTGACCTGGATTGAGGGCGCTGCCCTTGTGATAGACGGGAGCCGGTGTTTCGACATCCAGCCCGTACCACCCGTGCCAGTTGCCTCGATTGTAAGCGATGTCATTTCCGATTACCGGATTCGTGAAGCCCGTGGTCGAATATTTGCCCGCAGGAGTTTGTAGCCAAAGAGTAGCCACAGGCGTGGCGGCCCAGGTGACCCAATTTCCACCCAGCACATGGACGCCCCAGTTATGAACAACTTTGGGGGCGAAGGCCCATACCGAGAGTTTGAACCCTGGAACTACACTGTGCCCCTGGCCATCCAGAAGGCTATTGGCATGGTAAGTGGTATTAAACTCGGCAAACATGGTTTGTCCCGGGCCTGGCGTCATCCCGGGCAAGACGGTCTCCGCTCCGATCGGGTAAACGCTTCCGGCACCCTCGGTCCCGGTGGCTACGGACGCCCTCCACCCGGACAAAGCCATAATCGCTACGAGACAAAGACCGTACCTCCAACGATTCCCCATCCACGCCATCGTTCGGTTGCGCTTTCGCCTCGATCCTGGAATAGAGACCGCAGAGTGCAGGTTAATGATATGAATCCGATAGCTCATGATATCTTTATCCTCTCCCACTCCTCAGACAGCCGCAGGCGCCAAGTTCAGCACCTTCTCGGTATCCAAAACGATGAGGATGGTATTTTTAAGTTTGTAAACTCCCTGTATGAGTTCCCTCGCGTGGAGTGCGACAGTGCCTGGAGCCAACTCAAACGACTTTTCCTCGACTTCCAGTACATCTCCGATCTCGTCTACCAGGAAGCTCACCGCGCCGTCGCTATGGCGGATCACGACATTCATGGGCAGATCAGAGGCCGGCCGCTCCCGGAGGCCTAAGCGCCGCCGCAGATCAATCGCCGTTACGATCTGACCGCGCAGGTTGATGAGACCCTTTACGACCGGGGGCGCGAGTGGCACACGTGTCATTTCCTGGTAGCGGATCACCTCTTGCACCTTCTCGACCGCAACCCCGAAGAGCAGCCGGTCGACCAAGAAGGTTGAAAACTGTTTCCTGCCTGCCATGCGACCCCCTAGGGCGAAGTGGGAGATTCGACACTCAAACGGAGGAGTTCGCCACCTCTCGAGAATTAGTATCGGCAATCGTCAGTCGACCATCAGCCGGTACTCACCGCCTCCGCTTCCTCCTCTGCAAAAAAGCTTGCGTCCGCTGCCTGGATGATGCCTTTTACGTCGAGCAGCTCCGTTACCCGGCCCTGCACGATCACCGACCCTAACGTTCCCGGGCGACCCAAATGTTTGTGGGCCGCCGCACTTTCCTGCGCGATGTCCAGGATGCGATCCACAACCAGCCCGACACTTCGCCCGTGGTCGGTGTAGACCACGACTTGAATCTTCTCGATTTCCTCGGTTGACCCCGCAGGCTCAGAGCTGCGCGATATCTGGCGGCGTTCGGGAAGCGCCGAGGAGAGGTAAATGAGGGGAAGAATCTGCCCGCGATACTGGACGACGCTGCGTCCTTCACTCCTCTCCACGCTGGCACGACTGAACTCCTCCAGTCGCGCCACCAGAGAAAGGGGCATGGCCATACGCCCGTCATCAGGTCCGCGCAAAAGCAGGAGTGACTCTCCGTCTTCGCTATGGACCTGTGCCTCCACGGCCTTTTCCCCTACGGTTCGATCGCGAACTCCGGAAACTACGTTGGCGCGTTGCGCGAGCCCCAAGACGTCCAGGATGAGCGCCACGCGGCCATCGCCCATGATGGTGGCCCCCGCGAAGCAGGCAACGCCTTTCAATTGCTTGGCCAGGGGCTTGACGACAATCTCCTCCGTATCGTTGATGGAATCCACCACCAAGCCGAACTGGCGATCGTCCGCCTGCAGAACCACGATGTTCACGTTCTGGTACTCGAGGACCTTTCGTTCCGCCTGAGTCAACCGTTCAATGATCGTCGCGGAGGTGGGCTTGACATCACGGTACTCCTGCTCCGCCTGGGCGAAGTGGTCCGCCGCTTTGAGGGCTACAATCTGCGTGTCCCTTCGGCAAGGCTGCTTAACTCCACGTTCCTGAAGTGCTAACGTCGGTCTCATGCACAGCGGGGCGAGGAGGAACCGACGATGGCCAACGACATTCCTGACATTCCCCCTGACAT
>JBEKLY010000301.1:0-9796 GCA_050010015.1 Terriglobia bacterium | reverse complement strand
ATTTGATCGTAGTTAATGGTGTAATCAATGGGCAGATTCAGGTCCAGGAATAGTTTGTTCAGGGCGACCCGGATGTAGTCGGCGTTGTGATACCGGTCACCGATAAGAGCAAGAGCCCGAGGTCGTTTGTCATCGGTTGGGAGGGCACTACTCTCTTCCCGCGGAGCCAGCAGTACTCCCCCCGACGCTAACGCTCCAATGCTCGTTAGGAGACGTCTCCTTGAAATGGCAGATCTCATTGAAGCACCTCCGGCCGGGGCCATGCCTTGAATCAACGGCAGAGTCTAGTGCGAAGATGGCAAGCACCGAATTGCTCGTTTGATCAACCACAGCCAGGTCGAGCTTGCCCTCTCTGTTGAACCAGCACTTCCATTTTGTCTTCCCGCCCACGTGCCAGTATACTCCCCGTCGCCACCGTGGAGGCCGTCCCTTTTATCCCTTCTATCCCGAAGGACTTTCGACAGCACAAAAGGGGACCAGCCCCGGCTCTCCCGGGTATGGGAAAATCGGAAGGTACTCGCCGATTCTGGTGCCTATGGTTCGTCCCCTGTTCCGATTTCGGCCTTTCGGCGGCGTCAGAAATCCAGGGTGGAAAAAGGCAAGTTTTGGGTTTTAAGCTGTAAAAGCAGCCCTCCGTGCAACCCGGACAGGATTGGGCCCGAAAACCATCCCGCGCCGGAATTCGAGCAAACGCCGGGATTGCCAATGGGAAGTCGACTTTTCAGGCCGAATCCTCAACAGCGCCGGAATTGGTTGACCGGCAGCAGCTTCCAACGAGACGAGCGAATAAATTCCTCCGCGAGATTCTGGAAAACGACTTCCGAATAACCGACAACCTGTGCCCGCGTGAATTCTGTCGACGCTGTGGCGTCCGCCATCGAAGCCGTAGACGATAGCGGTCAAGCTGAATGGAGCCGCTCATCTGTATCAACGCGACCGGCAACCGGGCCGACGCCGGCCCAGAAAAGGCTCTGCCTGAACCTCAGTACGGACTTATGATCGCAGGATGCAACTGACCATCCACCACAGTGAAGTGCAGGGCATACGGGTGCTGTCGGCGAGCGGCAAAATCATCGCCGGCTCCGAGTGGCACACTGTGCGCAGTACAGATTTGTTAACGTACGAGAGATCAGCCTCATCCAGGAAAAAACTGGGGCCTTTTCTGGTTTTAGTGCCGCTCTCCGGCTTGGACCGCGATCTCCCGTCGGATTTGCGCGGCGCGGTCAAAGATCTCCTGGCGGCTGATCCCCGCCTCCTGGTACATGGCGAATACGTTTTCGTCGGGGGTCTCGGGCGGGACGGTGTGGGAAGCTGCCAGGATGTAGCCACCGCCGTCGCGCGTCATACCCGCCATCAGCCGGGATGTAGCTCGCCGCACATCATCGACACTCCCGGTGGGGAGCAGGCCTTGGGTATCCACACCACCCATGAATGCCAACTGCTTTCCGAACTCTGCCTTCAGCTCCAGCGGGTCCATTCCCGGACAATTGCACTGCACCGGATTGAGCACATCGACCCCAATCTCGATGAGATCCGGAATGATGGGTCGCAGAGCGCCGCAGCAATGATAAGCCACCCATAATCCTTGGACCTTTCCCACGGCTACGACCCGCGCCAGATGCGGCTTAATCAGACTTCGCCAGGTTGCAGGGCTCATCAACATGGAAGCCTGCGAACTGACGTCGTCGCCTGTCCACAGCCAGTCCAGCTTGTAGCGCACCAGCGCAGCCCGCGAAAGCTCCAGCGAAAAGTCAGCGCAGCGCGTGAGCATTTCGCTCGCGAACCCCGGATCTTCGACCATATCCAGTAGCGCCATCTCGATTCCGCGTAGACGCCAATACATTTCGTACACGCACGGAGACACGTCGCAGCCGATAAAATAGTCCCGCTCATGGGCCACAACCGGCAGCATCAGACGCATGAGCTCTTCCAAGCGGTCGATAGGAAATGCATAGCGAAGCGCCTCCTCCCGACTCGCCCGGCCGAGGGGAAAACTGGTAATTTGATTGAAGCCGTACTGCGTGGTCCACTGTATACCCCAGATGTCCAGATGCGATTCGCCGTCGTGCTCGTGAACGATTCCTTCCATTGCGTAATTGTTGTTCACCCAGGTTTGCCGAACGTCATCCCCCATGGCCTCGCTCACCCGGGACGCTGGGATCTCCAGCGCCCGGGCGAGCCGTTGGGCGGTCTGAGGATGAAACCACATGAAGATGGGTGGCCGGTCGACCGGTTCCCGCCGCAGGGCTGCGTGGACTCGTTGTTTTGAATTCATCACACTCCTATACCGTGCTCATTTCTTACCGGGCTTTGACCAAGCGGACGGGGACGCCGACCGCGTCCGTTCGAAAGATTCGAATAATTAGCGCCACACCACTTGAGTCGAGGGCATTCCAGGCATGCACGGTCCATGCTGCCTTTTGGCGTGTTGTTGGATCGCGCCAGAGCACCTCGGCAGCAGTGACCCCAACCGGGAGTTATTTGAATTGTCCCTCATCCGTCATTCATGTGTGGCAGTACGAGCACCGACCGAAAACAGCATGTCCCCCACCGAAAACGGCAGTTCCTGGTCCGCCGTGGGATTCTGTTGCTTGATGCGGAGCACCGTCTTCAATTCCTCCGCGGCCTTCTCTTTGTCTCCCAGCGCGCGATACGTTCCGCTCAGCGTCTGGTGGGCTTCGATCATGTCCGGCCAGATGGCCAATGCTGACCGCAGACGCTCGAGAGCGGTCGGATAATCCTTTTTGAGATAAGCGATCCGGCCTGCCAGCGATTGGATGAAGGGGTCCTTCGGGTCCAGTGCCAGCGCCCGGTCAATAGCCTTCTGCGCTTCGGCAGTGTCTTCGGTATTCGCCTGGATAGTTGCTGAAGCAAGATAGAAGTAAGCTCGGGGGTCATCAGCCCCCAAGGCAATGGCGGTTTGGAGGAGTGGCTTGGCTTCCACCGGACGGATCCGGATGCTCTGAATGATGCCATGAATCTCGTAAGGCAGATACCAGGTCGGGTCCTGTGATTCCAGTTTCGAGAGAACGTTCATCGCCTCCTCGCGTTCGTGTAACATCTCCAGCCCAATGGCGCGAGTCAGCATCAGCTTGGGATCGCCCGGGACAATCTTTTCAGCACGACCCAAAACGTCCACCATTTGCCGGACCTGATTGTGTTTGACCAGGAAGAGGGCAGCCTGAAAGTAAAGATCCGCACGGGTGGGGGAGGCTTCAAGACCACGGTTCAAAGCTGCGGCGGCCTGCTCCGGTTTGTCTTCGGCGTCCAGCAATTGTGCCTGCAGAAGGAAGAAGTCACCTTTCTGCCGATTCAGTGGTACACGCGAGAGTTCGGCCAATGCAGCTTCAGCGCCCGTTGTGCGAAACACCGCAAGAGCGAGATCAAGAAGCGCATCGGCTCGGGAAGGCTCAATGGACAGGACCTTTTCAAGTAGGCCGCGGGCCGGCTCGTATTCCTGGTTGTCGAGCAACGCGCCTGCACAGTCTTGAAGGACCCGAGGGTCGGAGCTCTCCACCAGCACCTGGTGAAACATCTCCAGAGCCTGTTGCCGTTCGCCCTGCGCCAGTTCTTCCTTGGCGATTCGAACCTTCAGAGGCACGCTGTCCGGACTCATGCGCAGGCGAACCTGCAGGTTCGCCAGGTACTGCGCTTCTTGCTGCGAAGGCGACAGCTCCAGGAAGCGGAGTAACCCGCTATTTGGCCGGCCTGGATTAGATTCCGAACCCAGGCGCCGAAGCTTATCCAGAACTGCCTGGGCTTCCTGCGGCTGGTGATTCCGCGCCAGCGCCCGGCTGTAATGCATCAGGATCAAACGATCATCCGGAGCCAATTCCGCAGCGTGGCTCAACGCCTTCACAGAGGCTTGTGCATTTCCGAGTTGTAGCTGGGTTTCGCCGAGCGTGTCCAGCGCGCCGAGATCGTCAGGTTCGCGCGCCAGGACGATCTGCAGATCCGATAGGGCCTCCCTATACTGCCCCGATTGATAGTAGAGCACGGCTCGCGCATATCGCGCCGGCAGGAAGGTGGAGTCGAAGGCCAGCGCCGCGTTGATGTGACCCAGAGACTTTTCGCGATTCCAAATGGTCTCAACGACGCCCAGTTCGTACAGGCCACGCGTGTCGCGGGGATTTCTGTGCACGTATTCTTCGAGGTCGCGAAGGGCGTCCTCCGTGCGGGAGGCGACCGCCAGGGCAAACCCGCGCTCTCGCCGGGCTGGAATATCGTCGGGCCTGAGCTTTAGGTAGGACCCGAAAGCGATGACAGCATCGCCGTAGAACCCCAGCTTTTCCGAAAGGTTGGCGGCCAGCAAGATGATATCCGTTCGTTGCGGCGCCAAACGCTGGGCCTGCTCAAGCGGAACCATGGCCGCGAGCGTTTGTCCCTGGGCGTCGTAAGCGCGCGCCAGGTTGTATAGACAATCCGGATCATCGGGGCGCTGCCGCAGTGCAATTTGAAACGCATTCGCAGCGCGATCCGAATCCTTCGCGCCTAGCGCCGCCAAACCTAAATTGTACTGAGCATCGAAATCCGTAGGAGCTGATCGCAACGCCTGTGTAAACGCCTTCTCGGCATCCTGGTAGCGCTTCCAATCCGCGAACGTCATGCCCGCAGTGAATGCCACACGCGGATCGTCAGCGGATTCCGCAAGCGCACGAGCCAATAGAGTTTCGGCGAGTTCCGGCTTGCCTGCCAGAGCCAACGCTTGGGCGCGGACGACGGAGAGAGCGGGCTTTGCCTGGGTCTCGGCCGGCAGGCGGTCCAGGTAACGAAGCGCCTCCGCCCCTTGCCTGGTTTTAACGGCGATCTGGGCAAGCTGCAGGTTTGCGTTCGGGTCGTGCGGATTGATTCGGACGGCGGACAGATAAGCCTGGCGCGCGTGCTCCCGGTCACCCATGGCAAGATAATGAGTCCCGAGATTATTGAAAAGCGCCGCCGACCCCGGTGAGAGTTTGACCGCCTGAGAATAGTACGTTTCCGCTTCCGCGTATCGTTTCTCACCATCCAGGGCCACCGCCATTAACCCCAGCGCCATCGGGTCATGGGGGTGTTCGCGGAGCACGTCCTTTAAGATCGCTTCCGCATCCGGGAACTTCTGCTCGTTGAGATCCGCAATGGCCTCATCAATTCGGCCCGACGGAAGCTGGGCGAATAAAGGCAACGCTACGCAAAGAAGAGCGAGAACTAGAATGATGGAACGGCGGAGAAACCTCACAGGCACAACCAACCGGTCGGAGAACAAGCGGCAACGAGTCTCAGGAGATGCCAATGGATCCTTCTTCATCTTTGTGGCATGCCGTGGCGGCCACCGCGGCTCCCCTCCTGATTCAGGCTAGTCATCGGGCTCCTCCCCTCGATTAAACAGACTTCCGGGGTTGTCTTTCACCACCAAACCGTTACCATGAGACTAGCGCTTCTTTTGTGGTGGCTTGTCCCGTCGGGCGCCCACCAAGGGCGCCCTCTGGAATTTCCACATTTTACGGGGCCGCAATGGGTGAGGGGTCACCCGCCGTACCGCGCCAAGGGGACGAGGGCTGAAGACGCGATCCGCAGATTAGAACCTGCGGCTATTCACGGTTGGCCCCTTCGGGGCCTCAAATCTGCGATTTACGCACGATCGATGCTCATCGGGCGTGCGCCTCAACCACGTAGAAACTCCAGGGAGGAGGCACGCCCTCCTCCCCTCACGCAAGACGACTCACCAGTACAGCTTAAGGGCCAACTGCACTTCGCGAGGAGAATTGGCTTGACAGGTGATTTCACCAAAGCTCCCGCCGTTGACCGTCGTGTTAGGCCCGCAGAATTGCGGGTGATTGAGGGCGTTAAAGGATTCCAACCGAAACTCCGCCCGCGACCCTTCGCGAAGCTTGCTCAGGTTAAACTCCTTGAACAGTGAAAGCGCGCCAGTGCTGGTGCCAGGCACACGCACGTTGGGCAGTTCCCGTGGAGCTGTGCCGAGGGTGTAATCGGCATTAACCACCGCCACGTCTGTCGTCTCCGTGGTTGACCCCTGATTGGCGAAGTAGCCGCATCCAGGACCGGAGCAGAACCATTTGGAACGGGGATTGATCCGAAGTTGTCCAATCAGGTCTGGCCGTTCGCCGTAACCGGGCAGCGTCAATCCGCCACCCGTCTCCCCAAGACTCAACGGCTGGCCGTCATCGAAGCGCCACATGCCATTGGTCTGCCAGCCACCCACCACGCCGTCCACCCAGCGGTTCCAGCTTGCTCCCCAGTGTCTTCCACGCCCGAGGGGAAGCTGATAGGTGTAAGCGATGTTGAGGACTTGGGGAATGTCGTACTCGGATACGGACCTCTCCAGTTTGCGGTTGTTCGGATCGATCCGGCTGATGAACCCGCCGAGCCAGGTGGTATTGGTGCCGACGGAAGAGTCATCAATGGATTTTGCATTGGTGTAATTAGCCAGCAGTTGCAACCCGTTGGAAAGGCGTTTCTCCACCCGCAACTGGAAAGCGTTGTAAATGGAATTGGCCCAGGGCGGCTCCTGCATGGCGACGCCGGTGTACTGTGGGTATTGATAAAGAAGCTGCATAGCCTGGACGGTCGGGTAGGAAAGCGGATAGGTGTCATTCGTGATGATCCCATAAAAGGGATTAGGGACGTAGCTTTCCAAGCTGGCAATCTGGCTCGGGGTCGCCTTTTCGATCCAGGGGCCCAGGTAATTCAGGGCGTTAGCGCCGGCGAAGTAGAGGTGTGTTCCCTTGGTTCCGATGTAATTGGCATCCACCAAGAAGCCGCCCGGCAGTTGGTACTGGAACCCGGCATTCCAGGTCTGGGTATAAGGCAATGCCGTAAGGTTGCGCAGGTACTCGCTGATGACGGTTCCGACGTTGGTCATTGCTCCGAGCGCATTTCCGGTGGGCATGACAAGGCCATTCGGGAAGGGATTACTCAGTCGGCCCCAGGGCATGGCTCCGTCACCCTGATAGGTGGTCGTCCAGTTCGTGGTGGCATCATATCCGTCTGTGCCGCCCGTGCTGCCTGACGGGCTAGATGCCACAAATTGACTCGGATTGTAGAATATCCCGTAACCGGACCGCAGGACGAGTTTGGGCGCCAAATGATAAGAGACGCCAATGCGGGGGGCTATTCCGCCGTAATTCGGATTTACGATGTGTCGTTGCGCATTGCTGGCGTAGACGATCCCGCCCTGGATGGGACCCAAACCTGGCACGTCTCCAAGCGGTGAAGCCATCGTCGGGTCAAGCCAAGCCTCGCGATTGTGACGCTCCGTACGGGGGTATTCCAGTTCATATCGGGCCCCCAGGTTCAGTGTGAGCTTGTCGCTGACTCGGTAGTTATCTTGAAAGTACCAGGCATACCCGATGTTTTGCATCGCGAAGTAGGGAGGAATTTCGTACTGCCCCCATCCGGTGGTGCTGGTTCCGGTAAGCAGTCCGGCCATCGCGTCGCCGCCGCCGTAGTTCGGTCCCTCGGAAGTAGTGTTGTAGTCATAGGTGAAGTACCCTGCGGGGGTGCCTGGCTGGCCTTGGTTGATGCGATGGACGCGCATCTCTGCGCCAACCTTGAAGTCGTGGTGTCCCTGCATGTGGTCCAGAGCACCGATCAGGTGGTGAGTTTCCTCCGCATTCTTAAGTATCGCCCAGGGCTGTCCGCCAGTCGCGTTTAAAGGACCGGCCTGGTAGTAGCCGCCGTATAGAACAATTACCGGACTGGCTTTCACACCCGAATCCGCCATGTAACTCGGAAGTCCCAAGCTGGTGACTGGATCGAAACTGGGGTAGCTTGCGGCCGGACCTGGCTGGTTAACAAACTGCCGGGCAAAGCCATAGGACACCGTGAGCACCGTCGAGGGACTGAGGGTGTGCACCTCATTCAAGGCGATGGCTCGTTGCTCCCATGAAGTCGAACCACTAGAGCACGGGTCCATCGGATTGTTGAAGCAGGATGCTCCTCCCGTACTCGGGCTGCTTGCATAGGAGAATCTGCCCGTCAGTTGATCGCGATCACCGAAGCGCCGATCGATGCGTGTATCAAATTGGTTGTGGTTGGCGATGTTGATGCCGTTGCTCGTCCAATTGTCATATGGATTGTAACTGGCATTGCCGACGTTCAAGTTCGGCAATGGGAAGTAAGACATGATCTTCGACGCCACAGGATCGATCAGGTTGCCGGGCTTCGCGGCGAGTTGCATTGGGGTACCGTTGAGATTGGGATTTCCCGGGCTCTGGTACGCTGCCATGTTGTTGAACGGAATATACGCGGAGCGGACGGCGCCGCCCGCATCCGCGCTGTACACGCCCGAATAGGGATCCCAGAGTTGCCCGGCTCCGTTCGGGGCATTACAGAGACCATTGGAATCAAATGTGCCCCCGGCATACGTGCACAGTTCGCCGAAATTGCCTTGCCGCTCGGCCTGGCTTGGAACGCCCGCCTGGAAGCCTGAACTCATCGTGTGAATACGCGAACCCTCATAGTCCGCAAAGAAAAACATCTTGTCCTTCTTGATGGGGCCGCCGGCTGTCGCGCCAAAATCGTTATACCGCAGGGGCTGCATTGGGATCCCGCCGGCGTTGTTGAACCAACTGTTGGCATCAAGGACCTGGTTGCGGACGAATTCGTAGGCACTTCCGTGAAACTGGTTGGTGCCAGAACGCGTGACCACGTTGAGCACGGTGTTGGAACTGTAGCCGATATCAGCGCTGAAGTTATTTTGCTGGACCTTGAATTCCTGCACAGCGTCCACCGAAGGCATGTACAGGGGGTACTGAATGGCGGTGTTGGAGTTGTAACCCGAGGCGCTGACTCCGTCCACCAGCATGTCCGAAGTCGCATTGCGTCCGCCGTTCGAGGTGAAATTGTTGGTGTTGTACAGGCCGTTTATGGAGCCGTAGGTCCAACCGGGAGCCGGATTAACGCCAGGGGCCAGGAAGGTGAGGTCTGTTACACCTCGGCCGATCAGCGGCAGGTCGTTGATGAACGTCCGGTTGATCTCCTGGCCGGTGGTGGCATCCTGCGCCTGAAGCAGGGGCGCCTTGCCTGTAACCTCCACCGCCTGCATCGTCCCCCCAACTCGCAGCGTCACGTCATTGGTGGCGTTCTGATTGACGTCCAGAACAATTCGGTCTTGTGTGAACTGGGCGAACCCCTTGCTTACCACCGTCAGGTTGTAAATGCTTGGGGGCAGCGAGCGCAGCAGGTAACGCCCTACCGCGCTCGTCGTGGTCTTGTAGTCATATCCCTTGCCCGTGTCGGTCAGCGTCACTTGCGCGTCAGGAATTACCGCGCCCGACGGATCGCTGACAACGCCGGTTAAAGAACCGCTATACAACTGCGCGGAAGCGGGTACCTGTGCTGCCAGAACCAACAGCAAAGCCACAATGGGAACAAACAAGACTCCCTTGCAAATCCGCCGTGCGTCAGGCCAGATATGGGCTGAGATTAACTGTCCACGTTCTTCCGTCCTTATTCCGACCAGCACACGGAGGCCAGGGTCCGGAGAATCGCTGCCTATCGTCATAATTCCTCTAATGGTCCGAGAATTCCCAAGACTCGACGCAATGCTCATTTGAGCAAGCCGCACTATGCTAGCTGGGCAGGTTGGGCTTGTCAACGACTTTTCGGAACGTTTCGAACTGAATTGTGACAGAGACACAATGTCTAATATCATGCTTGTTTTCTGTCTGTAAGAGTCTGCGATTCAGACAGTAAGAAACCAGGCTGGGCAGCTGACCCGCGGTCGGTGTGTCAACCGGTCTGCCCGATCCGTCAACAGCGCTTTTGACGGCCTTTCCGACGCCCAGTTGTCCTCCTT
>JBEKLY010000300.1:0-9821 GCA_050010015.1 Terriglobia bacterium | reverse complement strand
CTGGAGCGCAAGAAGGCCCAGGATAAGTACGAAGAAGAGATGAAACTGCTGGAGAAACAGAACCGGGAGAAGCAGGAAGCCCTGGAGAAGAGTTGGCAGCAGCGTGAGGCGGCGCTGAAAGCCCAGGAAGAGGAAAGCGCTCGTCTCAAGAGCGAATCGGAAGGTTTTCCGGCGAAGCTCGAGAAGGCCTCCGCGCAGGCGGCGGCGGAGGCTGCCCGTGCGACAACTCAAAAGTTCGAACAGCAGGTTCTTCTTCTGAATAAAGAGAGTGAAGCCGAAAAGCGGCTCGCAGAGCTTCAGATCAAGACCTTGGAGGAAACGCTGGCGCGGCAGTCGGCCCAGATGGCGGCGCTCCAGAAGCAGCTTGATGAAGCGAAGCAACAGGTCCAGGAAATTGCTGTGAAGGCCATTGAGGGAGCGTCCGGGGCCAAAGCTCTCACCCATATAAACCAGATTGCCATGGAGCAAGCCAAGCACCACACGCCGCAAGGGTAAGGTGGCGGGTGCCCCTGTCGGTGCGACCGCCCTCTCCCTTGGGGAGAGGGTGTCCCGCGACGGCGTCGTCTTCAGCCGCCGCGGGACGGCTGAGGGGTCTTTTGCCTTCCCATCCCAACTCGTCCAGCCAATGGTCGACTCAGCTTTGATCTTCCCCGGACCGAGTGATCAGTCCATCGCGGTGCAACCTAGCCGACGATCAACACGCCAGTCGGTGCTCCGAGCGCTGTCGAGGTAAAGTTGCGGCCCCAGACTAAAGGAGGCTGCGGGGCAGGTTGGTTCAGAACTTCGAAAGTGACCCCTCACCCGTCACGCTGCGGCTGGTGAAAGCGCCGAAGCGCGACACCCTCTCCCCAAGGGAGAGGGCCGTAGTTTGAAGTTGCTTCTGACTCCTTCGCGATTATCGCGACTTCAGCCAACCCAACATCGCTTCAGCCTGGGCTGCCGGGATGCCTTCCGCCCAGAGACAGTCGGCGTCTTTACGGAGCATCACGACCTGCCCGTTGTTCGCCTTCCCGATGAAGAGGTCGCTCGTGGAGCGCGGGTCGGGCGCAAGTTCGGGGTACTTGTGCGCAAGAATGGTATGGTAATCGCGAAAGAAGGCCTGAGCGGACTCAGCGCTCGACCAGCGGGTTTGCGAAACCAGGGCGTATTGCTTTCTGCCCTGCCCGGCATCATTCTTTTCGTAAAGCAGATAGCGGTCGGCGAGCCAGTTCGGTGTTACTGACTTTGCCTCGTCCTCGGAAATGAGTTGGCCGAGGAGCGCGTAGTAGCCCATCTCGCCCATGATGTTTTCAGCCAGAAAATTCAGCCCGTGAACCCCTGAAAGCGCCGCCGGTTGGGGCACGGAAATCTTGGGCAAAGGCTGCTTCTCAAAATACACCTCGGGCTGGAAAATCTCCTTGGTGGTGTGGGGCGGGTTGTCGAACAGCGAGTTGAGCCGTTTCCATCCGCCCGCCAGGAGCCCGTGCTGCATGAAACCGATGCCCTCGATATAGGGAAAGAGGGCCTGGAAGCGAAAGAAGAAGGGAGCCGTGGTGAAGGCAGGAAATTCCTCGAGTTGCTGCTGGATGATGGGGGCCATCAGCGGCACGAGCGAGGGCATCACTTCCAGTTTCATGGGCTCCATCATTTCCTGCATCATGGCGGCGGTGGCGTGGCCCTCAACCACAGCCTCACGGGCGGCCGAGGCGTCGTCATCATCTCGGGCAGCTTTGAGGAATCTCTCGAGATCATAGCTCTGGTCCTGGAGGGCGTGGGTCAGTTCGTGAGCGAGTACCATGCGCTGCATGTCCAGCTCGACCCAGTCGGCGATGAACATGGTCTTGCGGATAGGATCGTAGAACCCCGCAGCCTGCTCGGTGTAGAAGCTGATCAGGAACTTCTCAAGATTGAAATCCGGCGGGACGAGGCCGAACGTCTGCAGCGTTGCCTCCTGGATGTGAATCTCCTGCGGCGTCATCTCCGAATGCAGAGTATCCGCAATGTACTTCGAAACCTCCGGCCGGCTGATCACCTGCTTTTTGAGCGAGGACTTGATGGGCAGGCCGGTGAGTTCGCTCATCTGCTGAAAGACCGAGTCGGCTTGAGAGAGGAGGTCCGCCGGGGCCTGCGCGGCCGACACAACCCAGGCTGTCGACGCCGCATAAGCCAAAAGCAGAAAAGCGAGAACAGCCGGCGTCTTCAACCTCGGTCGGGGTCTTGAACTTGTCTTGCAGGCGTTATTCATGATGCCTTGATGGCCTCCATAAACAATTGATTTGCTCCCAACTTGAAGGGCTCATTGCTCAGCGACGCGTAGCTTTCGAGGTGGACAAAGCCCGCCTCCTCGAGCATCCGGCAGATTTCCCGATAGGTGTAAATCCTGTGCGACCCGGTGCGCTTCTCCTCTTTACCGTCGCGAACGAAGGTGTAGTGAGTGATCATCCGCCCTTGTACGGGGTCGTATTCGTTTTCTTCCAGAAACAGAATATCGGCAATCCTGCTCCACTCACGCTGGCAGAAGTTGGGCAGGCGCGACTCCGCGTTGCTGCTGGCATCGAGCACCAGCCGTCCGCCGGGCCTGAGTCCTCGCGCCAGCGACCGCAGCAGGGCGATATTTCCCGCGTCGTCGAAGAAGCCGAAGCTATTCCCCCAACAAATTGCGGCGTCGAACTCGCCGCTGAAGCTCAGTGAACGCACATCTCCCAACTCGAACTCCATGGCGAGATTGCGTTCTTTCGCCGCGACTCTCGCTGTTCCGAGGAATGTTTCCGCGAAGTCCACGCCGGTTAATTGGTAGCCCTTGGCCGCCAGTTCTCGAGCAATGCGTCCTTCACCGCAAGGGGCGTCGAGAATGCGGGCGCCATGCGGCAGCCGGAGGAGGTCGGCAATGAACTCGGCTTCAGCTTTCGTATGCTCAGGTGGGATGGCCTGCTGCCACATGTCCAGAACTACACCCGAGAAAAATGTCTGCCACCATTCAGTTGCCATAAGCGCTCCCATCGTACTGGCGGAGCGGCCTCCGCAGAATCGTCCCGGGGGCGGTGCGAAGCCGCCTCTGCAACTCCCGAACCGAGGTCAGGATTGGTTTGACCCCATGCTAATCACAAGACTATCATGAATCTGCGCGAGCAAGCCGGGTGATCGCTGCCTTGTCCGAGCGCTCCAGTTTATCGGAGCAAGCATGGGCGAGGGAGAGGAAAGTCCGAACTCCGCAGGGCAGTGTGCTCGCTAACGGCGAGGGTTGGAGGAGGATCCCCAATCGAGGGGCGTACGCCTTCAATACGGAAAGTGCCACAGAAAATATACCGCCCGTCAATCGACGGGTAAGGGTGAAATGGTGCGGCCCCGTTCGCTCGGGGATTAAAGTAAGAGCGCACCGCTCCGGTGGTGACGCCGGGGGCATGGTAAACCCCACATGGAGCAAGACCAAATAGGGGAGGAGGAGCTGCCCGCTCCGCTATAACTTCCGGGTAGGTCGCTTGACCCCGTCAGCAATGCCGGGGCTAGAGGAATGATCGCCATCCCGCTCGTGCGGGAAACAGAATTCGGCTTATAGGCTTGCTCGCGCTCTGCCTAAAACCCAGCCTGCAAGAATTCTCCGTGCCTGCGGCCAACCTCCCAACTCCAATGCGGTGGCGGCAGCATTCAGACACACGATCGAAGCCGGGGCGGCGGCGAGGAACACGACGTCCGCCGAACTCACGCGCGTTCCCTTGGAGGGCGAAACCACAGGACCCAGATCGATAGTGCCGCTTGAACGGAGAGCGCACTTCCAATCAGCAGGACGAAGCCTTCGAAATGGACGGCGCGTGCGTCGTGCACGATGGCCGAAATTCCCACCCCGCCTGCGGCCACCGCGGCCGCGAGCGCCAGCCAACGCCAGAGGGTTGTGGCTAGAAAGAGCACGACCAGCCCGATCGCGAGGCTTCCTGCGCCAAGCAGCGCATCCAGAATTATCCGGGAGGGATAACCCGGGTGGCGGAGAATGCTTTCCATGGTGGTCAGCCACACACAGGCAAGCAGTGTAAGCCCACAACAAGTCAGCAATAGGGTCCGCATTTTGCCTCCTGAGTAGAGCTGACGCCCGATGAGTCCCACAACTTGGCGAATGTACCAGAGGTTTGCGGGCACGCCTCGCACCGAACGCGCGTGGAATTCTTCCCTGAGATCGCCGGGTATGTCGTCTTGCCGCGAGAGGGGCAGGGCGCAGATCAATAGGTTTTCCAGCCAACGGGGTGGTGCCGCGGACTGTGCTCGTCTCATGCCCGCCCCCCTAGCGGCCAGGACACCGTTTGCCACATCGTCTCCAGCATTGTCTTGGCCTCGTTCAACGCGTGAACTCCCGATGAGGTGACCCGGAAGTAGCGCCGCGCGCGTCCGCCTCGCTCGGGCGTGCCCTCGCCGAGTCGCGACGCCACGTAAGACTTGGCTTCCAATCGGGCCAAAGTGGCATAGACCGCGCCCGCGGCTACGTCGCGCCCCAATGTTTCGCCCATTTCGCGCAGAATGGCGCGGCCATAAGCCTGCTTCCGGAGGCGCAGGGTGGCCAGCAGGACCGCCTGCTCGAAAGTGCCAAGTGTATCCGCCATGACTACAATGTAGACAACTCCGCCAGGAAATGTCAAGCACCTGAAACGCCGTACCAGCAGTCTCATGCATCGCGCTAGCGGCCGGAAAAGTGTACAATCGCCACAGGAGGAAACAATCATGAAAATCGCGAAGGTGGTCATCGCGGTATTAGTGTTTGTCGGCGTGGTTCTGGCCCAGGCGACGAATCCGGCGAAACGGCCCACCGCGGCCGGCGCGAGTTTTGACAAGTTGAAATCCCTGGTGGGCCAGTGGGAAGGCACCATGGACGAAGGCGGGAAGCAGATGCCCGCTACCACCTCATTCCGACTCGTCGCGGACGGGTCGGCGCTGATGAACATGCTCGGCGAAGGCACGCCTTACGAGATGGTCACCATGTTTCACATGGACAACAGTGATCTGCTGGCCACCCACTATTGCGGGTCCCATAACCAGCCGCGCTTCCACCTCGTGCCGTCGTCCGAACCCAATGTCGTCACCTTTGTGTTCAAGGACGCCACCAACCTCTCCAGCCCCTCGGCGCCCCACATGGTTGGCGTCAAGATCACTTTCGTGGATGCCAATCACCACTATCAAGACTGGACGTACCTCATGAAGGGCCAGGAGAGCACTTCCCGATTCGAGTTCCATCGAAAGGCGTGAATAGCTGGCGCGTGAAGCTGACTCTCCCGGATTTCCGTTTCGGTGCGCCCGGAGGGCTGGCAACACTGTTCCTTGGGCTTCGAAAGTGTGACGGAATTCGGAGTGTGTCATCCTGAATCCTTCGCTTGTCATTCTGAGCGAAGCGAATGGGCTCAGGATGACAACCGGTTGGTTTTATGACAACTCCTGGACTACTGTCTTCCGCCCCTGCCGGGGTTGGCCTTCATGACAGAGAGGAACGAATGCCGCGCGGAGAATTCAAACTGATCATCGGGAACATGTTCGGCAACAAGACGGGCCGCTTGATGCTGGAGGTTGAAACTCTGCGCCAGTTCGGGCGGAAGCGCATCCTGATTTTCAAGCCTGACATCGATACGCGCAGCGACACGGGCTACATCAAGGACTATCACGGCAAGATGATGGACGCTCTGGAAGTACCGGCGCGCGATCCCTGGCAGATGCTGCGCGTGGTGCGGGAGAGGGAATCCGAAATGGGCTGCCGGTTCCACATGATCGCGGTGGACGAGGTCCAGTTCTTCCCCACCGACTCAGGCTTTTTCCTGGTGGTCGATGAGCTGCTCGATCGCGGCTACGACGTGATCGCCGCCGGCCTGGCGCTGGACTTCAAGCGCGAGCCCTTCGGCTCGACGCTCCTGCTTTTCGGACTTTGCAAGAGCGGCCACGACTGCATGTGGCTGAACCCCCTCTGCGCGTGCTGCGGCAAGCCCGCGCCGCTGCCCCAGCGCATCCTGGACGGCAAGCCCGCACCGTACAATGCTCCTCAAGTGCAGGTCGGAGGCAAGGAAACCTACGAGCCCCGCTGTTACGATTGCCACGAACTTCCCGGCCGCCCCGCGCCGCCGTTCTGAATCTACATCCTCGATTACAGGCTGTCGCCCAAATCTGCGCGGAACTTGGCCGCGAGCATTGTCTGCCAGTCCGACACGGGGTCGAGCCTGCCGAAGAAGAATCGCAGTACGGGCGGTTCTTCGATGAATCTAAGGCCGCCGATCAACCCCCGGTTTTGATAAAGCCAGGTGATGCGGTCGATGGCATATTTCACCTGCGATAACGTGAACACGCGCCTCGGCAAGGCCAGCCGCAGGAGTTCCATCTCCGACAGGCGCTCGCTGCCGTCGGGGTTTCTCTGTTCCGACATCGTACCGCGCTCCATGCCGCGCACCGCGCCGGCGATATACATGGCTGCGGCGAGCGCTCCGGCGGGGTACTCGACCTGGGGCACGTGGGGGATGAATCGCGTGGCATCCAGATGGCAGCCGAGACCGCCAGCCGGCGTGACCACGGGAATGCCTTTCCGGTCGAGCTCGTTGACCATATACTCGATGAACTGCGGGCCCTGGTTGATGACTTCTTCGTCCATGGTCTCTTCGAGGCCGACCGCCATCGCCTCCATTTCCCGCACGGACATGCCGCCGTAGGTCAGGAAGCCCTCGAACATCGGCACCAGGTGGCGCATGGTTTTGTAAGCCTTCTCGCTGTTCGTAATAATGCCGCCCCCGCGGGCCGCGCCCAATTTGCGTGCGGAAAAATAGATGATGTCGCACAAATCGGCGATCTCGCGTGTGATTTCGCGGATCGTTTTGTTCCTGCAGCTCTGCTCGCGGGTCTTGATGAAGTAGAGATTATCCTGCAGCAGGCTCGCGTCCAGAACCAGTATCAGGCCGAACTCGTCGCACACCTTGCGGACTTCTTTCATGTTCTCCAGAGAAAAAGGCTGCCCGCCCACCAGGTTCGTTCCGGCTTCAAGACGCACGAACGGGATCTTTCTGGCGCCGTGCTTCGCGATGGACGCCCGCAGCTTCGAAATATCGCTGTTGCCTTTGAACGGGCAGGTGCTCGTGGTTTTAAGGCCCTCGTCGATCAGGACCTCTTCAACCGAACCTCCGCACGCCGTGATGTGCGCTTTGGTGGTCGTAAAATGAAAATTCGTAGGAACCACGCTGCCCGCGGTGACATAGGCCTTGGCGAGGATGTGTTCGCAGGCCCGCCCCTGATGCGCAGGGAGGAAATACTTCGTCCCGAAGATTTCAGTTAGCTTATTCGCCAGCCTCGTGAATGTCGCGGAGCCAGCGTAGGCGTCGTCCACCGTAATCATCGAGGCCAGTTGATGATCGCTCATCGCGTTGACGCCGCTGTCGGTCAGCATGTCCAGGAAGACATCGCAGTTTTGCAGCAGGAATGTGTTGTTCCCCGCCTCCGTAATGGCCTTCAGACGATCCTCGATGGGGATTAACCTGAGTTTCTGCACAATGCGGACCTTGTGCATTTCGAGCGGAATCTTCTCTCCGGTAAACATCTTTAAGCTTGGCATTCTGACTCACTCCTCTATTTGTACTCGTTAGAATTAGAAAACTCTCTCTTTTCTGTCATCTGGGAGATGCCTCCCCTTACCGCTTCAAACTTCGCTTTTTCTGCGATTGCTACAGAACGGTCGCTCATGCCTGCGGCTGGCGGGCACCCATAAACCATGAGAATAAATTCATCGCTGCACTGGTGTGGTAGCGCGTCTATTTTCAGGGCAGCACCTCTTCCTCCACACTCTTAAAAAGCCGACATCATACCATAGCAAGGCCCCTACTCGTGACTTTGAGGCGACTGTGGGTGCCGTGCAACATCTGTTGTGTCAGGGGGCAATCGGGCGTATGATGTTGGTCAGGTAGAATCCTTAGGGAAATTCAGGGCGAAATCGAGGAGGCATATGACACAGAATGAATTTGGCCAAGAGCAGGAGTGGGCTCAGCGACAGACGGATAGACCTTCTACAAACTCATGCCAGCCGAATGGTTCGGCGCAGAATGTCGCCAGCGGCTTCGATCGTCCGCTGAGCGGCCCAGGGGGAACAGTTGAGCGTGACCCAGGTCCTGGGCACCTGCACACTTGGATGACAATGACGCAGGGAACTGCGGCGAATTTTGAGAGCTTTGATGCCGCGGACGCCAGCCCAAGGGAGGAGGAGGACCCTGGTGGCGGACATTCAGAGTATTAGCCAACCATCTCAACCAGTACAGGCGCCGGCATCCGTGGGCGTGGTTGCAACTGCTGTGACTGCACCGGTGGGTTATGAATCGTCCGCAGAGGGATATAAGAAGGTCAGGGACGAGTACGAGTACTGGACTGGAAGGCTCACTGACACAAGCATGCAGCTTTCCTACGCTGTGATCGCCGCGAACTGGGCAGTGTTCGGTTCTGCTAGCCTGGTCCTTCACAACCGCTACGCCAAATGGTCGATTGCTGTGGTGCTCTTCGCACTTGGCGTGAACCTGTTCGGTTCATGGTTGTTAGGCGAGTTACACCACGCTCGGGCCGTCGGCGCGGAAACGCGCAGTTCAGAATGGAACCTCGAGTGGGAACGGTACAAGGATCAGACGAATCCTATTTGGCCATTCACGCGCTCGATTAAAGCGGTCGCTAAGATCATGCGGCAGATCAAAGTCTGGTTTCCACTCTTCGGTGGCGGCTTGTTTCTCATTGCGCTCCTGCGCCGGTGAACCCTAGTGTCCGCGCCAGCCTTCAGACTCTTGTTCTCCGCGCGGCGTTCCTGAATCACATAGTCCAATCGGGCGGTTGCGGCTTAGACAGATCCGCCGCCGCCCGGGTGTGCCTGAGGTCGGCATAGTCCCGGTTCTCCAACTTCAGGGCTTTCCAGTTGACCGGCCAGGGGCGGGGGCGTAAGTTGCTCGACCTCTCGAAAGTGTTATTCCTCGGATTGATGTTGTCGCGGGAACCGGATGGCGCGGAGCACTTCGTTCGATACCTGGCGGATGCGCTACGCGATTCCCCACCCGCGCATCGGCTCGAGGCAGTATGTGCAGTCGCGGCATTCGGCGCTCCTTGCGGGATACGGAGAGACCGCTCAAGTCCGTTGATGACTGCCTCACGTTGAATACACTACGAAAAACACAGCTCTCACACACTGTCGTGCACTGACGACAGTCCAGAAGCAGCATAGAACCCAACTGGCGGTATTCCTGACGCCCCTCCCATTCCCGGTACGGGATTGGGTTATAGCTCTTTGAAACAGTCGGGCATTATTTCACTGAGTTGTTTGGGTTTCAAGCGGAATTACACAATGATCGGCGTCCGCGCCCGGTTGGCGCAGACTCCCGGTCTTGGGAGTCTGTCGAAGGCGGCGGAGATTTTGAAAGTGCGCCGCGCCACTCTCTCCGATCTTGTGCACGGCAAGGCCGCTCTGACGCCGGAAATGGCCCTGCGCATCGAAAAGGCTTTCGGCCCGGACATGGATCGCCTTCTCCGTATGCAGCTTGCCTATGACGTGGCCAAAACGTGAGAACACGCACGGGCTATCTCGATCAAGCGATATGCCCCGGCCTGAAGCTGCGCATCGGGCCTGCGCGAGGGCTGGATTTTATGGGCGCGACACGCGCCGGCGTGCCGTGGACGAAGAGCCGCAGACCTCGGAGTACAGGTTTGCGCCAGCTCGCCGTGGTAAGCTGGAAGGGTGCAATTCGAGTACCCGTCCGGTGGACCCAGGAGACATATTGCGATGGCGCCGATAAGTGGGAACGATGTTTAAGGGGTGAAGAGGCCGCCGGCTTCGATTTCGGAGAGGCATTCTTCCAGGGAGAGAAGTT
>JBEKLY010000299.1:0-9885 GCA_050010015.1 Terriglobia bacterium | reverse complement strand
ACCCTACGACACAGCCGCCACCCGTCTCAACACACCCCCACTCCAGCGCCCAATTTCCCTCGTCTCGCCTCTCCTGCCTCCCGCCAGCCTCGCGCCCTCCCCCCACTGTCTGAATCACAGGGCGGCGTGCAAGTCATTCTGACTGTCTTCTCCCGGTTATGTGCTAGAATGCCACATTCATATCACTTCACTCGTGCGAGTAGCTGCAATGCCGCAGATCCGTGTTGTTTCGTTCGATCTTTGGGATACCGTCTTCGTCGACGATTCTGACGAGCCAAAGCGCCTCCGGCAGGGCCTTCCCCCGAAGCCCGTCGAGCGCCGGGAGTTGGTTCATCGCTTCCTGTCACGGCATGCGCCGACCGATCGGGTGTTCGTCGATTGCGCTTATGACACCACGGATGTGGCATTCCGCCACGTCTGGCGCCACCAGCACGTGACTTGGCCGGTCGAGGTCCGCCTGCGGGTACTGCTGGCCGGTCTCAAGCGGGAACTGCCGGAGGACGAACTCAAAGAGCTTGTGCGTCTCCACGAAGAGATGGAGTTGCGCGTTCGGCCCGACCTTGTGCCTGGAGTTGTGGAGGCGCTCGAAACACTCCGGCGCCGATTCGCCCTGGCGGTCGTTTCCGACGCGATCTTTACCCCCGGCAGGGCCTTGCGAGAACTGCTGGAAGGTTTCGGACTACGGGATTACTTCTCGGCTTTCGTATTCTCCGACGAAGTTGGATGCTCGAAGCCTGCGCCGGGAATGTTCCGCCGGGCCGCAGATCTTACGGGCTGTCGTCTGGAGGAGATTGTTCACGTCGGCGATCGCGAGCACAACGATATTGCGGGCGCAAAAGATGTGGGATGCAGGGCGGTGCTTTTCAGCGGAGTCGTTGACCGCGACAGCGCCAACACCTGCGCCGACGCTGTGTGCCGGGACTTCGGCAAACTCCCAGCGATCATGGATTCCCTGGCGGAAGGCAGGGAGGCAGTCGGCAATCAAGAGTCGAAAGTCAAGAGTTGACAGTCGAGTTTCTAAAGTCGTCCGTTAAGCACTGTCATTCTGAGCGACGCGAAGAATCGCTGCAGTTGGTGATTTCGGGAACTGCTGAGATTCTTCGCTTCGCTCAGAATGACAGGCTGTTCTAAGGGGTCTGGCTCATGGAGCTCGCTCGGGACTTTCGACTGTCGACTCTTGACTCTCGACTCTTGACTTTCGACTAACAACAACCCTATGCCACCAACGCTTCATTTCCTCATTGTCGACGGTTACCCAAAACCCAGCCGCGACGAATTCGACGTGGTTGGAATGAAATACGCCTCGCGGCTCTACGTCGAAATGCTGAAGAAGTATCTGCCGGAAGCGCAGTCGAGCATCTGGCTTGCCAGCGACGACCCCGTTCCCCCTGAAGGACTGGGCCCGGAGCACTACGCGGGGATACTTTGGCCCGGCTGTAACCTCACGATCTATCATCGCGAGGATCAACGCGTGACGCGCCAGATCGAATTCGCCCGAAGGAGTTATGAAGTTGGAACGCCGGGCTTCGGCACCTGCTGGGGAATCCAGATGGCAGCGGCGGGGGCGGGCGGAGTGGTGGAGGCGAACCCGCGCGGACGCGAAATGGGACTGGCACGTAAGATTCGCCTTACGCCCGAGGGGCTTGGACATCCGATGTTCGAAGGAAAGCCCCAAGTGTACAACGGCTTCACCAGCCACCTCGATGAGATCACCCGCCTTCCGGAGGGAGGGGCGCTGCTGGCCTCCAACGATTTCACCCACATCCAGGCGATGGAAGTGAAACACGGGAAGGGGATATTCTGGGGGCTGGCGTATCACCCAGAGTACGATCTTCACGAAATGGCGCGCCTGATCACGGCCCGCGCGCCCAAGCTGTTAGCGGAGGGGTTTTTCCAGAGCCAAGAAGCTCTCCGGCAGTACGTCGACAAGCTCGAAGCGCTTCACCAGAATCCCAGCCGGAAAGACCTGCGCTGGGAACTCGACATCGACGACGATGTGTTGTCAGATCAAGTGCGCCAGGTAGAATTCCGCAACTGGATCAACAAGATTGTGCTGCCACAAAGCCGGTAGGAGCGCCTTGTGGTGTTCCGCTGAACGCTCGGCGGATGGGGAAAAACTCGATCGCCCGTCATCCTGAGCGAAGCGAAGGATCTGCAGTTGGTTCTAAGGTCGACGGCTTCGAACAACTACTGAGATCCTTCGCTTCGCTCAGGATAACAAGCGCCCAACCCTCCGCGCGTTCTCCGGCAGCGAGGAGACTGACCCAAAGATGTTCGAAGAGATTTCCACCTTTTCATTTCCCACTCGGATCGTATTCGGATGCGGCGCCGTCAAGCAGCTTCCGTCATGCCTCAAGGAAACGGGCGTTCGGAAGCCGCTTGTCGTCACCGATCCCGGGCTCCGCGCATCTCCGGTGTTGAAGGCTGTCGTTTCCGTGCTCGAGGAAGCCCAAGTCCCCCACGCGGTTTTCGCCGAGGTCCATGGCAATCCGGTGGAAGATGACGTGCTCAAGTCGGCGGAACTCTACCGGTCCGCCGGTTGCGATGGCGCAATCGGCCTGGGCGGGGGAAGCGCCCTCGACGTTTCGAAGGCGGTCGTGGTTATGGCCCGGTATGCCGGCGCGCTGGCCGAACTCGAATGGCAGGCGGGCGGCATGGAGCGCATGACTGGGCCCTATGATCCCATCATCGCCATCCCCACCACGGCAGGCACCGGCAGCGAAGTGGGACGTTCCTCCGTGATTACGTCTCACGAGCTAGGCCGAAAGATCATCATCTTCAGCCCCTGGTTGATGCCCAAGCGCGCCATCCTTGATCCGGAGTTGACCGTCGGGCTTCCGCCGTTCCTGACCGCGGCGACCGGAATGGACGCCTTCACGCACTGCCTCGAATCGCTGACCTGCCCGGTGTTCCATCCCATCTGTGACGCGATTGCGATCCATGGGCTGGAATTGGTCATCCGATACCTCGAGCGCGCCGCGCGCAACGGCAAGGATATCGAAGCGCGCGGGAACATGCAGGTGGCCGCCACCATGGGAGCCATCGCCTTCCAGAAGGATCTTGGCGCCACCCACTCGCTGGCGCACCCTCTTTCGACCCAATTTGGGTTGAATCACGGTCTGGCCAACGCGCTGTGCCTCCCTGCTGTGATGCGTTTCAATCTCGAACCCGCGGCGAATCACTACGCACGGCTGGCAGGTCTCTTTGGCGTGCCGGCACAAGAGATGTCGGAGAAGGAGGCTGCGGCGCGGTCCGTCAAGGAAGTCGAGGCCATGATTGAACGCCTCGGCATAACCCGCGGCCTGCGGAATCATGGAGTCCCCCGAGAGAGCCTCGGCCCTCTGTCGGCGAAGGCGTTCGAGGACTCCTGCCACAAAACCAATACCCGGCCGTGCCCGCAGGACGATCTGCTGAGGTTATACCAAGAGAGTTGGTGATGCATTCACTCCCCTCTGACCCGGACGCTACGATCACTTACAATCCACAACTGACCGGACAGAGGTTCGCTTTTCAGCAGGTTCAGCACGCGGGGAAAGACCTTAAGAATGCTCCGTCGGCTTTGATCCGCAACACGGAGGACAATGAGTCCTGCGTACTGCCCAGGTGGGTAGACGCGAATGTCGGCGAAGCCGGTGTCGAGCGTGACCAAGGCGCGTTGCTCCAACTGGCAGAGGGCGGCCAAATCCGTGTCCGGACGTCCTCGCAGTTGTTCATCCCAAACGGTCAAGGCGTCGTGACCGTTCTCGCGGAGAAACACGGCGAGCTCAGGGTGGAGGTTTTCGTCGGTTTTGAATCGCACTAACCGACTCCGAGCGGAACGAAGCGCTCTTTGGTGAGCTCAGCGGCGTAGAGGAGTGCGGCTTGGATGTCTTCGGAGGCTAGCCGGTATGCTGCCGCAATCTGTTCGGGCGTTTCCCCGGCACCGAGATTGTCCAACACGACAGACACCATTACGCGGGTGCCTTTGATGCAGGCTTGGCCGTGGCAAACAGCAGGATCGACCGTGATTCTCTCTCGCCAGTCCATAGTATCTCTCGCTCGGACGATTGATTTTCAGTATGCGCGAGTGCAGCGCAAAAAGCAATCAACTGGAGACCGTGGAATTAGTGGGCCTTGCTCACACTCCGACTGTCAGTAACCTGGTGTGCTAGAATGAACGGGCAGGGTCAAGCGATGCAGAAAAATGTCCAGTTTGTTGTCGACGCCGAGGGGCACAAGAAGGCCGTCATGCTTCCCGCCGAAGAATACGAGGAAATGATGGAAGACCTTGATATGTGCCGTGCCGCACGCGAAACCAAATCTGAGCCACGCCGGTCGTTTGAAGATGTGGCGAAGGAACTACGCGCGGCGGGCGAAATTGATGTATAAGGTCAACATTACCTCAAGCGCCGAACGAACCCTCAGGCGCCTCGACCGCCCAGTCAAAAACCGGATCGTTATCGCCGACGTGGAAAACAACCCCAACTTGATAGAGTGGTATTTGCGTTCTGCGCATTCTGCATGGTGCGCAGAAATGGCCTTGAGGAGAGAGCATGAGTGAGGCTTCAGCCTGGAAACTCGTCAACCCCGCCACCGAAGAAGTCTTTCGCACCCTCGAGCCGACTTCCGAAGCGGAATTGGACGCGATCCTTTCGCGCATGCGCGCGGCGCAGGCGCTTTGGCGAGACGTTCCGGTGCAGGAACGTGTAGAGATCTGCACCCAGTTCATAGCCGCATTCCGGTCCATGAAGGACGCCGTGGCGCTGGACATCACACGGCAGATGGGCAAACCCCTCGGCCAGGCGCGCCGCGAGGTGGATACGATGCTCGACCGCGCCGAGACCATGGTGCGCTTGGCGCCCGGCGCACTTCAAGACGATCTGCTTCCTCCCAAAGAGGGCTTCCGCAGGTTCATCCGGCACGAACCGCACGGCGTCGTGCTCGACATTCCCGCCTGGAACTATCCGCTGCTGATCGCCGTGAACGTCATCGTCCCCGCCTTGCTCAGCGGCAATGCTGTTATGATCAAGCACGCACGCCTGACGCCGCTCTGCGGCGACGCATTCGTCGAGGCCTTCCGCAAGACGAACCTGCCGCAGGACCTGGTGGCCTCGGTTCACGTGAACCACGCCGCCATCCGCAAGCTCATCGAAGCGCGCGCGGTCGATTTCATCTCTTTCACCGGCTCTGTCGAAGGCGGACGCCAGGTTTACCAGGAAGCGTCGAGCCGGTTGCTCGACATGGGTCTCGAATTGGGCGGCAAAGACCCGGCCCTCGTACGCGAAGATGCCGACTTCACCTTTGCGGTAGAGAATCTGGTAGACGGCGCCTTCTACAACGCCGGGCAGAGTTGCTGCGCCGTGGAGCGCATCTACGTGATGCGCACGATCTTCTCCCAGTTCGTCGACGCGTACGTCGCTGAGGTCGAGAAATACAAAGTGGGCAACCCGGAGGATGAGAGCACGACCGTCGGGCCGCTCGCCCAACGCAAGACGGTGGAGTTCATGGAATTCCAGGTCGGCCAGGCCGTCTCGCGTGGAGCCAAGGTATTGACCGGGGGGTGCCGACTGCCGGGGCGTGGCTACTTCTTCCAGCCCACCGTGCTCGTGAATGTCGACCACACGATGAGTATTATGATGGAAGAAAGTTTCGGGCCGGCGATCGGTATAATGCCCGTGGATAGCGACGAGGAAGGCGTTCGGCTGATGAATGACAGCCCCTATGGACTCACCGCCTCCGTCTGGACCGAGGACATGAAACAAGGCGAGAAATTGGCGCACCAGACGGCGGCGGGCACCGTCTATGTGAACCGCTGCGATTATCTCGATCCTGAGCTTTCCTGGGTGGGCATCAAGGACAGCGGGCACGGCTGCACCTTATCGCATCTCGGATTCCTTTACCTGACGCGCCCGAAGAGCTTTCACATTCGCACGCGGACGGGCAGTTGAATCAGACTTGAACCCTGTCATTCCGAGCCCTTCGCTGTCATCCTGAGCGAAGCGAAGGATCTCGCTCTGGATGCTCAGGGTAAACTCCACGAGGAATCTCGCCCCGATTCTTATTTCCGCACCCATCGAGGCAGAGCGAGATTCCTCGCTACGCTCGGAATGACAGGGTACACGGGGTTACGCTGATGACTCTCCAGCAAATCAAACAGTCTTTCACCAAACACAAAATCGCAAAAGTGAAGCTCGGGGGCTTCGACGTTGACGGGGTGCTGAGGGGAAAATACATCTCGCTCGAGAAATTCTTCTCCGCCGCTGAGTCCGGCTTCGGTTTTTGCGACGTTATTTTCGGCTGGGACAGTTCCGACGCGCTCTACGACAACGTCCAGATCACCGGTTGGCATACGGGCTATCCCGACACGCTGGCTTGCATCGACCTAAGCACCTTTTGCGTTCTGCCCTGGGAAGCGTGCACGGCATTTTTCCTGGTGGATTTTTGCCGCCAGGATGGCTCGCCGTTGCCGGTCTCTCCACGCCAGGTTTTGCGCGGCGTTGTGGAAAACGCGGAGAGAGCGGGCTACACCACGAGGGCTTCGATCGAGTATGAGTACTTCTTTTTTCGGGAGGACCCGCTGTCGGCGCGGCAAAAGCATTTCCGCGACCTCACGCCGCTTTCACCCGGCATGTTCGGCTACAGCGTCATGCGAGCTTCCGCGCACTCGGATTTGGCCCATGCCATTATCGACTCCGCGGGCGCGATGGGAATTGAACTTGAGGGCTTTCACACCGAAACCGGGCCGGGGGTTTACGAAACGGCGATTCGCTACGACGATGCCCTGGGAGCCGGCGACAAGGCTGCCTTGTTCAAAACTTTGGTCAAAATCGTGGCGCGCAAACACGGCCTGCTGGCCACTTTCATGGCCAAGTGGAATGCCAGCCTGCCGGGCTGCAGCGGGCATATCCATCAGAGCCTGTTGGACCGCGCCGGAAAGAAGAACCTTTTCTACGACCCGAAATCGGACTCACACCTTTCCAAGCTGATGCAGCGTTACATGGCAGGACAGCTCTCCTTGATGCGCGAGTTGGCGGTAATGTTCTGCCCCACCATCAACTCCTACAAACGCACCGTGCCCGGCACCTGGGCGCCCACCAACGTCACCTGGGGAGTAGATAACCGCACGACGGCACTGCGCGCGATTTCCTCCGGCGTCAAGAGCACGCGGGTCGAGCACCGTCTTCCCGCGGCCGACGCGAACCCCTATCTGTCGCTGGCCGCCAGCCTGGCTTCCGGGCTTTACGGAGTCGAGAACAGTCTGGAACTTCCTGCGCCCACCGCCAACGCCTACGAGGCGCAGGCGCCCGCGCTGCCCCGGAGTCTCGAGGAAAGCACAGACCTATTCCGGTCGAGCAAGACCGCGCGGCAGATATTCGGCGGTGAGTTCGTCGATCATTACGCCGCCACACGCGATTGGGAAGTTCGTCAGTTTCGTCGGGCCGTAACGGATTGGGAATTGGAACGCTATTTCGAAATTATTTAAGCAATTCTCAAAAAGGATTCACCACCGAGGCACAGAGGCACAGAGAAAAACCAAGGGCTTCTTCTCTGTGCCTCTGTGCCTCGGTGGTGAACTGTATTTGGTTTGTTGCCGGTTGCTACTTGATCGCCTCAACCAGCGGCCTGCCCTGCGTCCCTGAGGGTTGCGTCAGCCCCAGCGCGGCCGCCAGAGTCGCTGCAAGGTCGATGGGCTGGCAGTGGTTGAAGTAGACCCCCGGCTTGAAGGCGCTCCCCCACAAAACCAGCGGCACCTGCGCATCGTAATTCCAAGGGCCGCCGTGGGTAGTACTCGTGGGGCCGGGCACGGGTAAGGCATAGGGATCGAGCACCAGGAACACGTCTCCCGCGCGCTGAGTGTTGAAGCTGTTCGATACCTTGCGAGCCAAGGGAGAAAAGGGCAAGTTCCCTGAGAGAATTTGTTCCCGAGTGAAGGCGGCCGTCACTCCAGGCACGGAAGCCGCCGCGGCAGCGGCCACTTCCTCGGCCCGCGCAACCTGAATATGTTGCTTCTCGAGAGCTGCGGAATCAAAGTAGATGTAGGGGCCGTCGATTGCGGCGATCCAGTCCCCCTTCCCAAACTCATCCGTCATCGCTTCTTCCACCGCTTTGCGGATCAAGTCCATCTGCGCGGCGCCGGCTCCCAGCTTATGCTCGCGAATGAATGCCGGGTTGGGAGACACACCGTGGTCTGCCGAGAGTGCGATCCACACATGCCCGAGTCCGACGACTTTGTCCAACTCGCTGAAGAACGACGCGAGGTATCGATCCGTTCGCAGGGTGACGTCGCCGACTTGCGGGCTATACGGCCCGAACGCGTGCCCGATGTAGTCGTTGACGCTAAGGGATATGGTCAACATATCGGTGTCTTCGCCCTTGCCCAAATGCTCGTCTTTGATTGCCTGCCCGGCAAACGCCAACTCGATTTCATTCATGTAAGGCGTTTGATCAAGCCAGCCCAGGAACTTCGGGTCAGGGCACGGTTCGTCAGGACTCGCCTTGAATTCGCTGAACTGAGCAGTGCCGTTTCCACTCTCCGGCAGCGGAGCCCATTTCTGCCCGCAGTAGTTCTTCGCCGGCGAGTTCTGGTTGAACTTCACTACCCAGGCGGGAAGCGACGGCATGTAGTAGGTGCTGGTAACAAACTGGCCTGTGTGAGAATCATACCAATACGCGCCGGATGGCGAATGTCCGCCGGGCAGGATTGCCGCACGGTCCTTCAGCGCGATCGCCACCACTTTCGACCGAAAGTCCGTGGCCGCTCGCAACTCGTCCCCCAGCGTGCTGCCTATAAGGTAGTGCGGAGAGAACCCCGGTTTTTCGCCGTCCGCGTCCGGGCCGCTCACCAGTTTAGTGGCCGGGTCCTCGACGCAATTGACCCTGCGGCGAAGCGAGCGATCGTACCACTCATTGCCGATGATCCCGTGCAGGTTCGGGTACGCGCCGGTGAAGAGACTGGCATGGCCGGGGCCTGTGGCAGTGGTGGCGTAATCGTAGCGGCAATCCGCGAAACTGGCGCCGCCGTTGAGTAAGAGGTTAAATCCGCCGGCCACGAATTTTTGCCGGAAGCGCACGAGATAGTCATAACGGAATTGATCAATAACAATGATCAGAACCAGCTTCGGCCGGCGCGGAGAATCCGCTTGGCTCCACGCCATCACCCCCGTCCCACAGAGCACGAAGAACACCAGCAGAACCGTGGTCCATACCCTAATCGAAGTTCTCTTCAACAAAACCGTCCTCCTCGTCGCACCTTCTATTGAGTGTTTGTCACAACCATCTTTTGACTGTCATTCCGAGCCCTTCGCTGTCATCCTGAGCCCTTCGCTTGTCATTCTGAGCGGAGCGAAGAATCTCGCTCTGCCGCTCAGGGTAAACTCCGCGAAGAGTCTGTCCTGAACGAAGTGAAGGAATCTCGCTCTGGGTGCTCAGGGTAAACTCCGCGAGGAATCTCGCTCTGAGTATTTTGAACGCAGTGCGAGATTCCTCGTCGCCTGCGGCTCCTCGGAATGACAGCAAGAACAAGCTCTCATGCCGGCTCCTTCTATTGCGGTAACAGGATACCAGAATCGTGCGCCGGACTGTGCCCCCTCGAACCAGGTGTGCCAAAATCTGCGGGGCATGCGGACTCCGAAAAGCGGCTCTGCCGCCCTGCCTTGCGGAGAGGCTCCGCCTTTCCAGGCCCACGCCGATCCCGTCACTAGGTTCTCGGCGAGGCTGCGCCTCGCCGGTTGAGGCTCAGCCTCAACCTCAAAGCAGGATTCGAGGCCCTCCTCGGAAAGGCAGAGAAGCTGTGAAATTTTCGCATTTTGTACTTGACTAGCGTTATAGCTAGTTGCATACTTTCCCCATGGGATACCTTTCCAAAGTGCAAGTGATCGAGAGGGCGAGGGGCAGCCGCCAGTTTTA
>JBEKLY010000298.1:0-9903 GCA_050010015.1 Terriglobia bacterium | reverse complement strand
GAGAGCGGGACGCTCCCGCCACCGCGGGCGGGACGCCCGCGCTACGTCCGTCCACAGTCGTGCGATTTTCATGGTTTCTGGGTGCCCGTCAGCCGACGGGCATGACCGACTGCTTTGAAAATACCCGGGAGCGCGGGCATCCTGCCCGCCTTTCGCGCCGCAATTGCACACACGCTGCGGGCAGGATGCCCGCGCTCCCGGGTACTTCATGGTTCCCGGGCGCCCTTGAGCCGACAGGCAGGGGCGACTGCTCTGAAATTTGTGATTTAGCTCGCAACTGGTGCTATAAAGGAATTCATTGAGTTGGTATTATACCTTCAAAGGAGTTCATTCATGCGACGTCAATGGACCTTGATCGGCGGTTTACTGTTGGTGGCGGCGACGGCTTACTTCGGCTTGGCCAACGGAAAGGAGCGCTCGTCGGGTCCTCTGACTGGGTCTTGGGAGTGTGTGGCGCACAGTAGCGCCATGAATGACATGCCGTTCACCCTGGACCTGAAGCAAGACAACGAGGACGTGACTGGGAAGCTGATTAACTCGAGTGGGGAATATTCTCTGACCTCTTCGAGCTACAGGAAAAGCGTGCTCGAAATCCACGTCAACGCTCCGGACGGCAAGTATCAGGCCTCGGGAAGGTTGCTGCACGGCCAGATCAGCGGCCATTGGTCGAAGGTGCAAGAGATGGAAGGTGGGTTCGAGTGCCAGAAATCGGTCCAGGCGAAGAAGTAGCTGTGGGCCGGCGGCAGGCGGAGCGCTTTGATTGCCGACGGTGATATTCGGAATTAACGCGCCGCGGTACGCTCCTCTTGCCTGGGTCGAGTTGCGAGGCACCCCTGCCTGCATCATGGCGGATGGACGAATGGCCGAGTTCGCCAGCCAAGGAGGATCTTCTAAGGAATGACTTCACAGACGAGCGTGATCTGGAATCTGAAATCTTAAATCTGAGATCACTGCCGCGCCGGATGAGGGGCCGGGCGCTGCCAAGCAAAACCGGTAATTTTTCGGGTTGACATCTTACCCTAAATATCTATACTTGGGTTATATGTCTACCCAAAAGCGAAAAGACCGGCTGGAACTCCTGCAAGGAACGCTGGATCTGCTGATCCTGCGCACCCTCATTTTCGGCCACCAACACGGCCAGGGCATCGCGCACGCCATCCACCAGACAACCGAAGACGAACTGCTGGTCGAGCACGGGGCCCTTTATCCCGCGCTCCAGCGCCTGGAAGAGCGGGGTTGGATTTCGGCCGAGTGGGGGACCTCCACGAATAACCGCAAAGCTCGCTTCTACAAGCTCACTCCGGCAGGCCGCAAACAACTCGTCAAAGAGACCACCAGGTGGCGCAGGCTGGCTGCGGCCATCGGGCGGGTGTTGGGACCTGAAGCCAGCGAGGGCTGAGCCAAGTTCAGGCGAAAACGAGTCAGAATCCCCGTCATTACGAGCGTGGAACTAATTCCCCTCCTTGGTAAGGAGGGGTTAGGGGTGGTTCGTCGCGCTGCGCTGCCGGCCTCCACCACCCCTGCCCCTCCTCCCGCTGAGGAGGGGAGTCATTTTATGGCTGTTACGCATGCCTGTTGGCGGACGAGCACCCGGAAAGCCTGAAAATGCGCAGGGCGCCATGGAGTGCGGCAGCGAAGTTGCCGCCGTGGAATTCGAGCGAACGGCGATAGCTGGCGCTACCGCACTCCAAGGTACGTGCCCTCATCTCACCTTGAGCCGCTGCACGTTACCGGCGGATTGCGGATTCCTCAATCCGCCTTGCAATTGGACGGGAATTGGGATACTCTTATCGAGTTCAGGACAGCAATCAAAAAATCCTTGCTTGTTTGCCATTTCGCGTCGGGTCCAACCAGCGGTCTAACTTAGCGAGGTGAAAACATGAGGAAGAGTGTGCTGAGGTATGTTTGCTCGGTAGCCTTTGTTCTTCTTGCCTGCTCTCCCGCCCTGTTCGCTCAGGCTGTGGGATCCATCACCGGAACTGTCTCCGACCCCACCGGCGCGGTGGTAGCGGACGCCAAGGTCACGGCCACCCGGATTGACACGGGAGTTTCACAATCCACGGTAACCACGGGCACCGGGGCCTACACGCTCCCGCGTTTGGACGTGGGGACTTATAACGTGGTTTGCGAGGCCACCGGCTTCAAGACGGGGACTGCGACTGGAATTACTTTGGACGTCAGCCAAACCCGGTCTGTGGATTTCACCCTCGTGGTGTCGGGTGTGACCCAAAGTGTGGAAGTGACTGCGGCCCCGCCGTTGCTGAACACCACGAACGCCACGCTGGCCCAGGTGGTGTCCACCGAGCAGGTGGAAAACCTTCCCCTCAATGGCCGGAACATTGAGGGCTTGATGACCATGCAGCCCGGCGTCGTGGGATACAACGGCGCCAACATGGGTTGGATGAGCAATGAGCTTTCAGGCAACGGCAATCGAGGCGAGACATCCGTTGGGACTTTGGATGGCGCCGATGCGAGTGACGCGGAGATGGGCACCCTCCAGTTCACCAATTTCAATCTCGACGCCATTGCAGAGTTCAAGGTCCAGCAGAACAATTACTCCGCCCAATACGGGCAGGGCGCCGGCACCATCACGCAAATCGTAAGCAAATCCGGCACGAATCAATTTCACGGGAGCCTCTTTGAATTTGTCCGTAACAGCGCGTTTGACGCGCGCAACTTCTTCGGCAGCACGGTGGCGCCTTTCCGCCGGAACGAATTCGGCGGCACATTTGGCGGACCCATCAAGAAGGATAAGACTTTCTTCTTTGTGCAATATGCGGGCCTGCGACAGCGGCTGGGCGAACCGAACAACGCTTCCGTTCCTACCTCGGCAGAAAGAACGGGTGCGGTGACGATTCCGGACCCGAGCTCGACGTCGGCGACCCCACCGCCGGATGACCTCCAGGTCCCGCTCAATCCCGTCTCCCAGAGCGTCCTCGGCCGGTATCCGCTCCCCAACAACCCGGGCGGGCAATTCGGACCCAATACCTATACTTTCGAGTTTTCTCAGCCGACCAACGACGATCAGTGGTCGTCCCGCCTGGACCACCATTTTTCTTCGAACGACACCTTCTTCGCGCGCGCATCTTACGCGAACCACATCATCAGGGACACTGACGCCTTTGCTGCCGTATTGGGCGGCGGCAATTTCTCCACCAGCAACATCGGAGACGCGCGCAACTACGCCGTGGGCGAGACGCACATCTTTTCTCCCACTTTCCTGAACAACTTCACCTTTACCCTGAACCGCGGGATTGAAGGTGTGCCGGAAGCGCCCGCCGAGTACACCACAACCCAGACCTGCTTCGACGACGGCAGCCTGAATTGCTGGGGGCCTGACACTTTTGAGACCAAATACGTGACCACGGTCTTCGACCCGCTGGACGTTGTCAATTGGACCAAGGGTCGCCATTCCTTTGCCTTCGGCGGGGAGTTCCGGCGCGAATGGGATAACGGCACCGGCGTCACCGGAACGGGTCCCAGCGGCCAATACGGCTTCAATAAAGGGACACTCCTGCCCGTGGCCATTCCTTCGACCAATGGCGGCACGTCCCTGCCGGTCGACTACGCCAGCCCCAGCGGGCTGATCAGCTTCATGGAGGGCGCCGATGTCCAATATGAACGCGCGACTACCGTGCCAGGGTTTGGACCTCCCGGAGCGGGAGGAGGCGGCGTATGGTGGGGGTTGCGCCGGTGGACTATGGCGGCGTTTGCGCAGGACGACATCAAAGTCACACGCAGACTGACCGTCAACATGGGCTTGCGCTACGAGTACACTTCCGTTCCCTGGGAAGTCGGCAACCGTATGGCACGCCCTGAAGACCAGGGCAGTCTCTACGGAACGTTTGTGGTGAACCCCGACCCCTTGTGGAAGGCGGATTATGTCGCAGGCAACTTTGGCCCCCGTATCGGGATTGCCGCTGACCTGGGAAGGAAGACCACCTTCCGCGGCGGCTTCGGGATTTTCACCAACATGATTCCCACGGTTTATCCTGACCAGGACCTGGTGAATTTTCCCTTGGCCAGTGAGAACTATATACTCAACGCGCCGTATTCCCTTACTCCGTTCCCGGTTGCACTTCCCGTGCTGACGAGCACTTCCGGGCAGGCGATTGCGGCCAACGGAAATACCAAGACCATTCCCAAGAACACTCCGGTGAACCTTGCTCCCTACGCGGCGATCCTGGGCAACCTTTTCGTGGACGATCCGTCGGACGCCATGAGAAATGGTTATACGATGAACGGCAATGTCACTTTGGAGCACGAGTTTCCCGGGAGTATCGCGGTTTCCGCTGCCTACGTTGCCAATATCGGCGTCTCTCTTTACAACCAGTGGTATCCGAATGCATACGGCGGGGCCGAACCCCAGTACACCCCCTACAGCAACATCACTCCCGGCCTCGGAGAAATGCAGGTTTTCTACAACGGCGGCCACTCCAGCTACCATGCCCTGCAAGCTCAGGCGCGCAAGATTTCCCCGTCGCATCACATTCAGTTCCAGGCCAATTACACCTGGGCTAAGGATATGACGGATGCCGACGCCGTATGGAACACCGGAGCCACAAATATGCAGGATCCGCACTGCCTCAAGTGCGAGTACGCTCCCGCCGCTTACAATATCGTCAACCGGTTCGTGGCCAATTTTGAGTACGACGTGCCCTTTGCCCATTGGCAGGCGCTCTCGAGCCTTCCCAAACGGCTCACGGACGGCTGGCAGACCCTGGGAATCTTCCAGGCACAGACCGGGTTCCCCTTCACGGTGGGCACGTCCCTCGGAACCGTCCAGTACGGGATTGGCGCCAGTAACCGGCCATTCTACCTGCAAAAGGCGACCCTCAATCCGACCGAGCGCACCAGTACGCAGTTCTTTTCGAGTGACGTCATCGGGAGTAATGACGGGGTGGGGACAGGCTACTTCGCTATACCTACAGTCATCAGTCCGGTAGCCGGCGTGGGCGGGGTTATGCCCGGTCCGGGAACCCTGGGCCGGGATACGTTTACAGGTCCGGGGTGGTATAACCTGGATTTCTCGGTCATCAAGGACACGCACATCACCGAGACGAAGATGGTGCAGTTCCGTGCCGAGTTCTTCAACATCTTCAATACGGCAACGTTTGGAGCGCCCGTTTCGACCGTCGGAAATCCAGGCTTCGGAACTACCGGCTATACCGCCACTGCCGAACGGGAGATTCAGCTCGGGTTGAGATTTGTCTTTTAGTATGTTGTCCGGGCTGATTCCTTGTGATGGGGAGGGTGGTGCATACATTGAAGTCAATGTGTGCGCCACCCCCTAAACTGGAAAATCCTAAGAGGGACGGCACACCAGGTTCGCAGCGGGATTACGGGAATTCGAAGCCGGAGGAACGTAACTCGATGTAGAGACTGCACGGTGGGATGTGCGCGACCCGAAGCCGGGGGTATGTAGTACGGCTTCGGCCGCGACGCCGAAGCGTACGCACACGTACCCTGTGAGCTTGAATCGTTCACTGGCGCGGTCAGTTACGATTCACGCGTGAGCGGTGCGCGGGAGTGCTTGGAGCTCTTGTAACGTGCGCGCAGCTCGCCGGTGGTTTGCCAGAATAGCCAGCAGCGATGCTCGTCCGATTTTTTCGCATTGTACGGAGCAGAGTGAAATGGCGTTGAGGGGACGGACGAAGTCGTGCAGGCGGCGCTGGTACTCTCGAATGACGTTGAGCCCGTCGCCTTTTGAGAGGGCCCACGACCAATCGGTAACCCAGCGCATAACTGTTCCGTGCAAATGCAAGGGGCTGCGTTGGAGCGGATCGCCTGCTCTCAAAAGTTCATTGAGACAATCCGGCGCTGTTAGAAACACCAAACGCCCGCTGTGCAAGAACACGTCCGGCCTTAAGCCATTCTCGCTCAGGCCGCGCGCAATATTGTTCAGGAAGGTCGGGTCGGCGACGACTACAACCTGTTGTCCGATTTCCAACCCTGGCACTACGAATTGTATGATTTCATGCAGGCCCTTTTCTTTTCGTACTAGTAAACGGCATGTGTCGGCTTGGGCCATGAGCCCCACATGATCGATAGTTGCTGCTCCCATACCCCCTATCTTCATCGAAATGTCACAGGGATGTCAACAAGACAACTTGGCGCAGCGACAAAGTGTCATTTAAGACATTATGTCCTTTCGCCATCCTTTCGCTCTCCTGCCCTTGCTTTCTTCTGTCTTCATTTGACCCCTCGGTTGTCGATGGTGTGACGTCGTCGTTATGGCCTGTCATGGCGCGGGCGCGGAGGGCCTGGTCCCTTCGAAAGTTGACGGATCGTAGGAAGCAAGTGCTGCGCCCGGTGGGGCTCAACGGAGCACAATCCGACGCCCGAACGGAGGCTAACCCATTGGTAAACACTGTGTGGCGATCGGAGTAACCCTTCCTGTTTTCCCCTTGCAAGCTTTCTTGGCAATCTCCTAATGTTAGTTTTAGGTCTGAGTTTGCAAACGTGCGTAGCGGTCATGGTCTGGCGAGTCCCCGGCCTCAAACGAAGTCAATCGCAATTAACGAACTGGAGTAAGTGCGTCAAGGCGCGGAGCGCGCCATGAGCGAAATAGGTGTGTCGGCTGGTGAAGAAGTGGAAGATAAGGCATCAAACAATAGCGGCGCATCGCCCTTGATTTTCTCGCGGCCCTCGCCCACAGCTGAGGAGGCGCGGAATGCCGAAGCCCTGCTGGCTCTCGACATGGAGGCCGGTTCCGATTATTTGCTGGAATTGATTGTGCACAATCTGCGGCAGCTAGGCCAAGCCCCTCACCAGGCCTTCTTGCAGAGACTGCTGAGGGGGCTTACCAGCATCGAGGTCAGTGAGAAGGAGAGCATCGTCCATTGGGAGAGAATCCTGGGACGCCGAAATGAGCTGGCGGAAAAACTCGGCCGCCAAGTCTTCCTCAGAACGGCGGCCGTGGATTACTTTGGTGAATTGCACCTCTTGCGTAAACCCATTCTGTTGGAATACGAGGAACTCGAAAAGCTGCGCTACAACGCCGCCACGGACCCGTTGACAGGCCTCAAGAACCGCCGCACGTTCGAAGAGCATTTGGGTCGAGAGATTAACCGTGCCGCGCGTTACGGGACTTCGTTTGGGTTGCTCCTGCTGGATCTGCGCAGGTTCTAGCGCGCGAACGACAGGTACGGGCATGCAGTCGGCGACGAGATTCTGCGCAGCGTGGCTCGCGCCAGCGCCGAGACCATCCGCGGCTCTGATGTTTCCTGCCGAATTGGCGGCGATGAGTTTGCCATCCTTCTCCCACAAGCCGATCGGCCGAGCGTCGAAGCCTCTGCCGAGCGGATCGCGCGAAAGTTCGAATCTTATGCCGGGCCTCTGGCGCCCGAAACTCCGGTGGGGGTCGACTACGGCATCGCCATTTTCCCTGAAGACGGCGAAGAGGCGGCAAAGCTGTTCCAAGCCGCGGATAAGAACCTTTACCACGGCAAACGGAATGCGGTTCGGCCGCTTGAGCAGCCCGCTCCCGCAGCTTCGGGCTCCCAGCACGAACCCGGCGGGGCGGCGCATCAACCTGACGGCGCACCACACACCGCCGGTGAGGGATTAGCAGGCCGCTCCGACCGGCTTCCTGACTACACCGGCGCGGCCGAGAAAACTCAGCTTCCCGACGGATTCCGTGACCGCCGCCGGCACGAACGGCTCCCGGTTGAAGGAGCCCGGCGGCTAGGCTTGATTCGTCTTCCCAGGCGGACCAAGTTCGTTACAGTCGTCGACGTGAGCCGCGGAGGTGTCGGCTTACTCGTGGATGACTTTGAGGTGCCTGAGACTTTTTCGGCCCTTATACACGTTCCATTCCTGCCCGATTCTGAGCTTACCTTGTATCGAGCCTACAGTTGCCCGGTCTTGAAGGGGAAAAAGCGCGTGGGGTGTTCGTTCACACCGCTTTCCGAGCAGGTTGCCGCTTAGTCTTTCGGCGCCAATCGACCGTACGTTCAAGTCCCACTTGAAAACTCACTTTGGGCTCGAAGCGCAAGAAGTGCTGGGCCTTTTCAATCCCGGCCTGAGAATGGCGCACGTCGCCCCTCCGCGGGCTCGCGTAGATCGGCTCAACTGTATGGCCTACCAAGGAGGAAAGACAGCGGAGGAGATCGTGGAGCGTGAAGCGCCGTCCGGTGCCGATGTTAAATGTCATGCCGCACACGCCCTCCGCAAAGCAGGCGAGCAGGTTGGCTTCCACCACGTTGTCGACATAAGTAAAGTCGCGCGATTGCTCTCCGTCGCCGTGCACCTCCGGGCGGCTGCCCTCGAGCGCCGCCTCGATAAAGCGCGAGATGACCGCTGAATAGGGGGAGTTGGGATCCTGGCGCGGGCCGAACACATTGAAGTAACGCAGGGAAACAGCAGGCAAGCCGTAAATCCGACGGAAGATTTCGCTGTACTTCTCGCCCGCGAGTTTTGTGACCGCGTAAGGGGAGAGGGGGTTCTCCGGCATAGTCTCGAGCTTGGGCAACGTCTCGCTGTTTCCATAGACGGAGGACGAGCTGGCGAAGACAAACCGCTTCACCCGGGCATCCCGAGCCGCCACCAGCATGTTCAGCGTGGCTGTGACGTTCGCCCTATGGCTGGCGGCGGGGCGTTCCACGGAACGCTGGACGGAGGGGATTGCGGCCTGGTGAAGCACGTACTCGACTCCTCGCACGCAGGCTTTCGAGACCGCGAGTTCCGCGAGGTCGCCTTCAATCAGTTCGATTCGGTCGAGGCAGTCTTCGAGATTGTGTCTCGACCCCGTGCTGAAATCATCCACCACTCTGACTTTGTGGCCGTCCTTCAGGAGTCGACGGACCAGCGTCGAGCCGATGAACCCTGCGCCGCCCGTCACGAGAAAGCTTGCCATGCGACCTCGATTCAGATTTAGTAGAGAGCTTTTGGCGTCGCCTCGGCTGCCAGCTTGCCCAGCGGGTCGAGAACCTGGCGGGCGCCGCGAGCCATCAAGTTAAGCTCCGTGGTGGATTGAAAGAACAGGAAACCCTGCTCCATGTATTTTTGCATGAGGCTTGCCTCCATGGCCGGCGCGCCCAGGATCTTGTTGTGAGCCTGCCCGGCGGCGACGACCTTTTTCAATGCTTCTTGAACCTTGGGATGGTCCACCTGGCCTCGGTAGCCCATCGAGAATGACAGGTCGCTGGTGCCTACGAAGATCACATCGACACCCGGAGTGGCGGCAATCGCATCGATCTCATCCACAGCCCGCGCCTCTTCCACAATCACCACAACCAAAACGTTCTGGTCGGCAAAATCAAAGTAGTTCTCAGCACCCGGCCAGCGGAATTTCGCCAGGCCCGCCCCGGAACCGCGCCGGCCCTGCGGTGGGTACTTGCACGCCGCCACAGCCTGGCGAGCCAACTCCGGTGTGCTGGTGAAGGGAAACATGACGCCCAGCACGCCCGAGTCGAGCACGCGCTTGGCGGTCCAGATTTCGTTGACGGGGACTCGCGCGAAGGGAAGAGCCTTCAGCCCGCGCGTGGCCAGGACCATGTTGCGCAAGCTCTCCAGCGTAATGGGGCTGTGCTCCATCTCGATCCACAGGAAGTCAAAACCGAGGCTAGCGGCCTGCGCGGCGATTTCGGCGCTCCCCACCGTGAGGGTAATTCCCACCGCCGGCTTGCCCTCGCGGAGCAGTTTCTTCACAGGGTTTTCCCACCCCTCTTGCGGGCTCATGTTCTTAGTCGGCATCAAGACTCTCCTTTGTCCGGTCTACACGTATCGAGAGTTCTTAGTCTACCGTATCTTGCTCCTCCCGGCGACCCTGAACCCCTGACTGTCACGGCAAAGTGATAATGTCCGGTTTCAGCAAAGTAGAAATGTCCTGTTGAACTCCGTCAAACTTGACGGATGGAAAAACAGGAGATGCTGATGTTGAGTGGGAAAGAGCGGGACCGG
>JBEKLY010000297.1:0-9935 GCA_050010015.1 Terriglobia bacterium | reverse complement strand
CAGATTGATGACTTGTCGAGGCTCTACTGGCGGCGCAACCGAATCGAGCGCATGGAGACGGGCCTGATGCGGGACGCTCTCGAGCAGGTCGAGGAGCGGCGGCGCGTGCTCGCCCGGGCCCTCGGCGACGTTACCTTCGAACCTTCCCAGTGCGAGGCGGTGGCGCTCGGCCTGCCCAAGCCCACCCACCCCTTGGTGCGGCTGCGCATGCTGATTTCGCTTTGGGGAGTGATTCGCGACGAGGTACAGCGGCGGATCTTTACGCTCGCCCAGCGGAACCAGATCGAAAGCTATTACCAGGGAGAGTTGGGGTGGCGGCCCCGGCAGATCGGCCACCTGCTTGGGCTCCTCATAAACTGGGCGTGCCTGCACGAGAAGCAGGACCAGGCAGAGCTAGACAAGTACGTGAAGGGAAGCTTCGGGAGCGAGGCGGGGGTGGAGGCGCGCTACCAGGAACTGCTGCTCCTGCTCGAGGAGCAGACGGCGGCGGTCGAGGCGGCGTTCGCGGACGAAATGCAGGCGCAGGAGGAGAAAGACGCGATTGCTCGGGACTCGTGCCTGGCTCCGGAAGATGAGACGGCGAACATGGTGTTGCGCCTGGAAATGGCGCTCGACCGGGCGATCGACCGCAAAGTGAGGATTCTCCTGACCATGCGGAAAGAACACGCGCAAGAGTGTAGGGGCGGTTCGCGAACCGCCCCTACGGAACAGGCGGCCAGCCCTCCCGACAATGAGTCGAACGACCGGGAAGCCGAGGAACTGAGTAAGCTCGTGGGGCTCGACGGCACCACGGAGGTAGCGCCGAACTTCAGTTCGGCAGGTGCCCCGACAGGTCGGGGCGCTACGGCTGCTGGGTCAGAAAGTCCGAAAGGGGAAAACGCCACCGACACAGCAAAATCGCCGGAACAAAGCGAGAATGTCATAGAAAACAAAGAGCCGGCCACGGAAGGTGTGTCCGGATGAGGCGTCCAGCGGCACCAGAGTTCGCGAGAGGAAGTAGGAAGCCAGCATGGCGAGGCCCTGCGTTCTTCACTAAGGCAGTTCGCGTACCACAACGCAGCGCCGGGGCTCGACGCCGAGCAACGGGAAACCCAGGGTGTCGAGAACCAGAGTATCGCTCATATCCCTTTCCTTAAGCTGGAAGGCGCGGCCAGAATCGAACTGGCATCATGGACTTAGAAGGTCCAGGCCCTGATCCGTTGGACGACGCGCCCAATCATGGCAGCCTCGGTGGGAGTTGAACCCACTTCGAGAGATTGAAAGTCTCCCATCCTAACCGGTAGACGACGAGGCCACAGAATCTGGCGGTCTGTACGGGATTTGAACCCGTGATCTGTTCCGTGACAGGGAACCGAGGACGGCCGGACTCCTCCAACAGACCGCACCCTCGGCGGAAGTCGAATCCGCGTCCCCTGATCGAGATTCAGGGTTCCTGCCGCAAGACGACGAGGGCAAAAATGGTAGCGGGGACCGGAATCGAACCGGCCTGTGTGGCTTATGAGACCACCGAGGAACCACTCCTCAACCCCGCAGCAATCTGGTCGGGAAGGCGGGATTTCAACCCGCGATCTCCGGTACCCGAAACCGGCGCCTTGAGCACTAGGCCACTTCCCGAAAAATTGGTCGGGATGAGAGGATTTGAACCTCCACCGCCCTGTCCCCAAGACAGGTGGGCTCCCGTTACCCTACATCCCGAAAACCTGGAGCGGTCAGCGGGAATCGAACCCGCGCCCCGACACTGGCAATGTCGGATTCTGCCACTGAACCATGACCGCTCAATTTGGTGGAGGCGGAGGGGGATGATCCCTCGTTGCCAGTTTGCAGGACTGGAGTCCTCCCAGTTAGACGACGCCCCCAAATCTGGTACCCCGTGGAGGGTTCGAGTCTCCGACTTCCGGTTTGTAGGACCGGCGCTCTACCATCTGAGCTAACGGGGCAAATCCTGGTGCGGGCGGCGAGACTTGAACTCGCACTTCGCCGAGTAAGAGTCGGGTATTCTGCCACTCGAATTCCGCCCGCCTGGAGCCGGCGCCGCGAATCAAACGCGGGTTTCGTCCGTACCGGGGACGCGCTCTGCCACTGAGCTACGCCGGCTGGAGGCCCTGATCGGATTTGAACCGATGACCTGCTTGTTGTAGGGCCGAACTGCGTTCGGCCCAGGCCGAGCGCTGCTCGGCCCTACGGCTTGCTTGCTGGTCCGCTGCGCTACAGGGCCGAATCCTGGGGTGACTGACGGGAGTCGAACCCGCTAAAACCTGTTCCACAGACAGGCCCCGCACCGTTTGGGTTCAGTCACCATGGAGCTGCGGGTGAGATTCGAACTCACAACCTGCTCATTACGAGTGAGCCGCTCTGCCAGTTAGAGGTATCGCAGCATGGTGGGGCCACCGGGATTCGAACCCGGACTTCTCCGCTTAAAAGGCGGGTATGCCGCCGGTAACATCTTGGCCCCGCAATCTGGCTCCAGGGGAGGGAGTCGAACCCCCATCTCGCGGTTAACAGCCGCGCGTTCTACCGTTGAACCACCCAGGAGTGGTACCGGGCCGAGGACTTGAACCCCGATGTTGCGCTAATCGGGCGCACATCTTGCCGTTAGATGAGCCCGGCATGGAAGGCGCGGTGAGATTCGAACTCACATATCGCCAGCTTAGGAGGCTCGAGGCCGATCCGATTGGCCGCACGCGCCCCAAGAAACATGGAGGGCTCGACAGGATTCGAACCTGCGACCTTCTCGTTCGTAGCGAGACGCTCTCGTCCAGGCTGAGCTACGAGCCCAATGGTAGTGGTCCAGAGAATCGAACTCTGCCGTGCACCCTGATCCGGGGCAATTACAGGCTTATAAGGCCCGCCCGCACACCAGTGCTGACCACTCTGGAGGCGCGGGTCGGAATCGAACCGACGATTGGACTGTTTTGCAGACAGCCGCCTTTCCACTTGGCTACCGCGCCCTGGTAGGAGCAGTAGGGCCGAACAGCGTTCGGCCCAGGCCGAGCGCTGCTCGGCCCTACGCCATGCTCCTGTGCTGCTGGGTCTTTCAGTTGTCAAAGAGCAACAAAAAAGCCCGCTTTTTAGGGCGGGCTGTTTTGGAATCCGATTGTGCTCTGGATTCTACCCACCCCCGCCGCGCCCTGGATTGGTCGCCATGATGGTGTTATCGACGACCTGACCATGGGCGCACACAAATATGCCGTACGGCCTACCTTGCCGTTCGCGCTTCGTTTCGGGTTTAAGGCATCTCAACATTTTCAACTCTGGAGCTGACGACTGGATTTTCGATCGCCTGCTTACAGGGCAGGCGCCGTGAACGCTTGGCTACGTCAGCAAAGGAACATTCGTCAAAGAGCAATAAAAAAGCCCGCTTTTTGGGCGGGCCGCTTAGAATCCGAACTGTGCTCTGGATTCTACCCACCCCCGCCGCGCCCTGGATTTGTCGCCATAATGGTGTTATCGACGACCTGCTGATGGGCGCACACAAATATGCGGCCCGGCCTACCTTGCCGTTCGCACATCGTTGCGGGTTTGGGGAATCTCAACATTCTCATCTCTGGAGCTGACTATAGGCTTTCAACCAGCGATTTTCTGTTTACAGGCCGTGTACCTTAGAACACCTGGCTACGCGTGCACTTCAAAACCACTCTACTGCCGGCGCAAAAAGAATGCAAGGAAAATCACGTGCCGCGGAGATGGCGGAAACGAAACCCTCTGGGCCGAAGTGCAATAAGCGTGGGTGAACACCGTTCGGGCTTACGACGATCGCGGCCGTGAGGTTTCTGTGGGCTGCCTGAACTATGGCGCGTCGAGAGTTCAACGAATTCTCGGTTATTAGTGTCCGCATGGACACTCCGCCCTGCCCGAACCGATGGGCTGCCCGGATCAAATCATGCTTTGACGAGCACAAATTTGACACGCCGGGACGGGTGCTTCAAAATCCTTGTCCATGACTCAGAGCGAAGGAGGGAAGTCCCATCACTATGATTTCACTTGCTTCGGTTTTGGAGACGGACGATCCGGCTCTCGCGCGAGTGGCGACTCATGCCCGGGGGCCGGCAGGCGCCTTGCCGCTGACTGCCGAAATGCTGATCACGGAACCTTCCGGTACACTTTTCGGCCTGAGCCAGAGTGCGGGCATGGGCTGGGATCCGGGGCGGCTGCGTGATCCGGAATTCCTGATTCTGAGTACCCACGGCGGCCTGCGCGCGGAGAATGGAGAGCCTATTGCCCTTGGCTTTCATACGGGCCATTGGGAAGTGGGGCTGCTCGTGGCAGAAGTGGCGCGGGAACTGAAATCGCTGCGTGCCATTCCCTTTGCTGGAGCCTGCACCGACCCTTGCGACGGCCGCACGCAGGGCACCACCGGCATGATGGATTCCCTGCCCTACCGCAACGACGCCGCCATCGTGCTGCGCCGGCTGATACGCTCGCTGCCTACCCGCAAAGGCGTCATCGGCGTCGCCACCTGCGATAAGGGCCTGCCCGCCATGATGATGGCTCTCGCCTCCGCGGGAGATCTGCCGGCCGTCCTTGTGCCCGGTGGCGTGACGTTGCTGCCTACGTCGGGAGAAGACACCGCCAAGGTGCAAACCATCGGGGCGCGGTACGCCCAGGGCCAGATCAGCGTCGATTACGCCGCTGAGGTGGGGTGCCGCGCCTGTGCCACGCCGGGTGGCGGCTGTCACTTTCTTGGCACTGCCGCTACCTCACAGGTGGTGGGCGAGGCCCTGGGGCTGTCTCTGCCCCATACCGCGCTGGCTCCTTCCGGCCAACCGATTTGGCTCGATGCCGCCCGCCGCTCCGCTCGGACGGTGTTGCGACTGTATCAGTTGCAAATCGGCATCTCCGGGGTTTTATCGCAGGCGTCCATTCAAAATGCCATGGTGCTGCACGCTGCTTTTGGCGGTTCCACCAATTTGCTGCTTCACCTTCCCGCCATCGCTTTTGCCGCGAAATTGCGCCGGCCAGTGGCCTCCGATTGGGCGGAGGTGAATCGCCAGGTACCTCGCTTGGTCGACGCCCTGCCGAATGGTCCGCGAAACTTTGCCACAGTTCAGGTCTTTCTGGCGGGCGGGGTGCCGGAGGTGATGCTGCACTTGCGGCGGGCGGGCCTGCTTGACACCACCGTTAGAACCGTGACGGGCGAAACCCTCGCCGCCAGCCTCGATTGGTGGGAATCAAGCAGGCGCCGCCAGGATTTGCGTCGTTGCCTGCGCGAACGGGACGGCATCGACCCGGAGGACGTCATCATGACTCCCGACCAGGCGAGGTCGAGAGGGATTGGTTCGACGGTCTGTTTTCCCGTGGGCAATCTCGCGCCGGAGGGTTCGGTGATCAAAAGCACAGCCATCGATCCTTCGCTCATTGGCCCCACTGACGCTTACCGGCACGTCGGCCCGGCACGGGTTTTCACCACGGAAGCTGCCGCCATTGAGGCCATCAAGACAGGTGTTGTGGCTGCGGGCGATGTGATGGTGCTGATTTGTGCGGGTCCGGCCGGCGCAGGTATGGAGGAAATTTACCAAATCACCTCCGCGCTCAAACAGCTTCCGCACTGCAAGCACGTGGCGGTTCTGACAGACGCGCGCTTCAGTGGCGTTTCCACCGGCGCGTGCATCGGCCACGTGTCTCCCGAGGCCCTGGCCGGCGGGGCCATTGGAAAAGTTCAGGACGGTGACCGCATCGAAATCGTGATCGATCGTAAGAATCTGACGGGGTCGGTCCATCTTGTGGGCGATGCGCGCGAGATGTTTGGGGCCGAGGAAGGCACGCGGCGACTGGCGCAGCGGGAGCCGAGGGCCGATTTGCGCCCGCACCCGGCACTGCCTGACGATACGCGCCTCTGGGCGGCGATGATTCAGGCGAGCGGCGGCGTTTGGGGCGGATGCGTGTACGACACCGACGCGATTGTAAGCCGATTGAAAAACAAGTAATCCCTTCCTCCGGGCCTACACTCGCGCCAGAACCAACTCCTTGTGACGCCGCTTTCAGCCCGGGATCTCTGGCGGACCTTGCGGCGGCTGAAAAACTGATGCCAGCGACGCATAGGCCCCTCCTTCATTCGTGACGCAGCGCCACCATGGGATCGACCTTCGTCGCCCGGCAGGCGGGCATGTAGCTCGCCAGCAGTGCCACCACGGTGAGAATCAGCGATACAACGATGAATGTCAGAGGGTCCGTGGGCTTCACTCCGTACAGCAGACCACTCATGAAGCGCGTCAGAGCCAAGGCTCCGGGGATTCCTATGCCGACACCCATTAGGGCTAGGAATACGCCTTGGCTCACCACGAGCCGCAGCACATCTCCTCTCCCCGCCCCAAGGGCCATGCGTATTCCGATCTCCTGGGTGCGCTGCGAGGTCATATAGGAGACCACCCCGTAGAGTCCTACGGAACCCAACAGCAGCGCCATGCCTCCGGCGAGCGCCAATAGGAAAAAGGTAAACGCAGTGCGCGCCATCGATTTCGAAGAGTAGTAGGCCAGGGTCTGGACATCCGTGAGCGGGAGAGCAGGGTCGACGGACCAAGTGGCCCGCTCAATTTCCTTCACCAGGCTCGCAGAGCCGGCGCGCGAACTGCGGATGGCGAAGCGGAAACTCCGTACCGCCAAGACCGGAACTCCCTGGAAACTCGTGGTGACCAGGGGCCAGTGAACCTCGCGAGGCGCCGGTTCGTTCATTCCTTCGTCGTGAATATCGCCTACGAGGCCCACGATTTCATGCCATTGATCGGTGGCCCCCATGCGGATTTGCTTGCCCAGGGCGGTGGCGGGATCCTGCCAATAATCCCGCGCCAGATTCTCTGAGATCAGGACCGCCGGAAGCTTGGCGTAGATGTCCCGCCAGGTAAAATCTCGCCCGGCGATCAATCGAGCACCGATGCTTTGGAAGTAGCCAGGCGAAACGAAATTGTACCAACAGAGTGTAGGAAGCTTCCCTTGCAGCTCCGGGTGATCCTCGACGAAAAGCGGCTCGTACCCAAGATTTCCATCCATGGGGACCGAGGTGGAAATGGCTGCCGAAGAGACGCCTGGGATGGCCTCGATTCGCCTCAGAATCTGCTCTTGCATGTGTGCCACCTGTTCGGGTTTCGGGATTTCCGTGCTCGAAATGAACAGGTTGAACGTCTGAACCTCATCGGGCGCGGCGGAAAACCCCGGCTGAACGTGCAGCACGGCGCGATAAGTACGAATCATCAGGCCTGAGCTGATTAGTAGCACCAACGCCAGCCCCACCTGCCCGATCGTGAGCACTCCTCTGGTCAAGTGGCGTTCCCGCGTGGAGGTGAGTGACCGCCCGCTTTCACGCATCCCGCTTCCGGGGTTGAGGCCAGCGTAGCCCAGGATGGCTATCGATCCGAACAGAAGGCTTGCCACCAGCGAAACGCCAAAAGCGAAAAGCAAAAGCGTCCCGTCGATTCCGATTTCGTTGAGACGGGGAAGGTTGCCAGGCGCCAGAGCGAGCAGAATTCGCAAAGCGCCGTAAGCGAATGCCAAACCCAGACTTCCGCCGGGCAAAGACAACGCCGCGCTCTCGACCAGCAGTTGCCTGGCGATGCGGGCCCGGCTGGCTCCCAGCGCAGCCCGGACGGCCAGTTCCTGCCGACACCCCTCCATCCTTACGAGCAGGAGATTCGCCACGTTCGCGCACGCAATCAGCAGCACCAGAAAGATTCCGCCCATCAGAAGCCACAGGACGCTCTCAACATTGCCCACAACTCGGTCTCTTAATGGCCGCAAGTCCGGCGCAATTTGCGCGCTTTCATACATCTTGACGCTGAAGCGCGCGGGTGGCGGGAAGCTTCTTGCCACCATCGGCAGCATGCGCGCTACGTCCGCTCTGGCCGCCTCTAGCGTCATCCCTGGCCGCAGCCTGGCGATTCCGCCGAAGTCGAAGCCCCCCAGGGTTGTTGCTCCAGGGTCAAGCTTGATCGGCAATATCAAGGCCGGATTGGGTTCGTCCAGTAAGCGGAAGCGCCGGGGCAGCACGCCAATGATTTCCCGTGGCGTGTTGTCCACATTGATTCGTTTGCCCAGCGCTCGACCCGCGCCGCCGAAGGCAGCCTGCCAGTAATCATAGCTGAGCATGACCGTGTCGGGGCTTCCCGGCATATCGTCGGATGGCGTGAACAATCGCCCCAGAACGGCTTGCGCGCCCAAAAGTGGAAGCAGGCCATCGGTAACGTCGAGAGCCCGCACGTGGGCCGGCTCCGCCTGTCCGGTGACAGTTACCGAGTCGCCGGAGTACATCCCGATATCCTCGAAGTCGCGTGTATGCTGCCGATAGATGAAATACATTGATGCGGACATGCCCAGGTGCGGCGTGTGAATCTTCGGAGCTGAATGCGAGACATCGATCAGCCGCTCGAGGTGGGGATAGGGTAGAGGCTTGAGGACAACCCCATCGACGACGCTGAACATTGCCGTGTTGGCGCCGATCCCGAGGGCCAGCGTCAACACCGCCACCACGGTAAATCCGGGACTGCGCCGGAACTGGCGAAGGCCATAGCGTACGTCCTGGGCTAAGGTTTCCAGAACCTGGGCAGCGCCCACATCCCGGCATTCTTCTCTCACCTGGTCGAGCCCGCCGAATTCAAGCCGCGCCTGGCGGCGCGCTTCTTCAGTGGCCATGCCGGTCGCCACGAGATCAGCAGTCCTCTGTTCGATATGGAAGTTCAGCTCCGCATCGAGATGTTTCTCAGTGGTCCCTCTGCGGAAGAAGCGTTGGTACCAGCGCATAGGCTCGGCCTCCTATTCTGCCGTCCGAAGGATCAGCGCCACCGCATCGGTGAGTTGCTCCCAGTCCTTCACTTCCGCCTCCAACTGCTTCCGGCCCTTAGGAGTGAGCGCATAGAACTTCGCGTCGCGGCCTGTCTCCGTGGCTTTCCATTCCGCTTTCAGCCAGCCGCGATCTTCCAGGCGGTGAAGGGCGGGATACAGCGAGCCTTGCTGGAGCAGGAAGAAGTCGCGGGAGATTTGCCGAATCCGTTGTGCAATGGCGTAGCCGTGAATCGGGCCGAGCGCCACGACCTTGAGGATGAGCATGTCGAGGGTTCCTTTAAGGAACTCGGATTTCTCTTCCCTCATAGAACACCTAGATGTCCTACCTATACGCTCCATGGCATACCATGTCAAGGGGAAATCAGCGCCTCCGCGCCATCCTGCTGTCTGTATTCGCCACTGGCCTTCGGATCTCCCGACGGGCCTTCAGGTCGCCGTTGGGGAAAAAGAGGGTATCCCGGGTGCTTCTCTTGGGGTGGCTAAAGCCATACCCTGATTTTTCGCAAGGAGCGAATTGATCTTGCGCAACCGCGAAAGAGTGATAGAGTCTTTCACGCCTTCGACAGAACGGGTTGCTGGGAGCTTCTTGGACCACTTTGATCTGGCTCGAGAATCCCAGCCCTGGAACGGCTGGCGCATCAGAGCGAAGCTCTGCGGTTTCATTTAATCGAATGGCGCCAAAACGCAGAGCGTCGCTCTGCGCCAGCCTGGTCAAATGTAAAGAAATGTTGGACGCAGTGTTGTGCCCCCGGCAGACAAGAACCACATCGTGCGGGGCGGACTCTCACATGGGTTGTTCGACGCGGGTAAGAATTTATGTTGTGTCAGTGGTTGGGTCTTAAAACATTAGGAGGCGTTATGACAGTAAGACACAATTCGGGCGGCCGTTCTCATTCGCTCGTTTCTCGGCCGGGCGGGTTTCGAAGGGGGATCGTTTTTTTGTTTCTCCTGCTCGCGAGCTCGTTAGCATCCGTTGCCCGCGCCCAACTTTATAGCGGCACGGTGACGGGGGTGGTAGCCGACCCTTCCGGCGGCGTCGTTCCCAACGCACAAGTCCAACTGATGGATGAACAGAAGGGATACGTTTTCAAGGTTAGCACCGACACCGCAGGGAATTACCTGTTCCGCAGCCTGCCTCCGGGGAGTTACGAGCTTTCCGTTGAAGC
>JBEKLY010000296.1:0-9957 GCA_050010015.1 Terriglobia bacterium | reverse complement strand
AAGAGGGTAGGTCGGCACTACAACGGCTTTCTGAAAAGCCTGCTTGATGGATAAGAGGTTAGACCAATAGGGAGCTCAACTTCCCCTCACAAATGTGCGGAACTGCGAAGGTGGGGCTAGGCCCTCACCCCGCCATAGCTCCCTTTCCTTTGTTCACGATCATTCCAGGCAGACTTTGCCCAGTGCAACCCCCCTTTGAGGCAAAACCTGACCCCCATTCACTCCCGAGCGGCGAGGCCGCCTGCCGAAAGAGCAGCTAAGTTCTGCCTCCACAACGACTTCCTTTTCCGCTTCTGTAATTAAAGTTTGGCCGACCCGCTGCAAGGTTCTTTGACGGAGAGAAGAAACATGGACAGCGGCTTCTACGCGGCATTCACGGGGTTGGTGGCGGGCACACAGGCGTTGGACCTGGCGGCTAACAACCTGGCGAACATCAGCACGACGGGCTACAAGTCACAACGAGAGTTCTACAAGTCACTCACTGCGAGTCTCGGCAATTCGAGCCAGAGGCCCTTGAGTTCGTTGAACCAGGCGATCAACAACTACGGTGTGCTGGGCGGCGCTGCGGTCGATACGCAGGCCGGAATGCTCGAGCGTACCGGCAATGACCTCGACGTGGGCATGGAAGGCTCCGGGTTCTTCGTCGTCCAAACCAAGGCAGGGCTAAAGTACACGCGGAACGGCAACTTCCGGGTTAACACGGACGGGCAGGTCCAGACGGCCTGGGGTGATCCCGTCCTGGACGATCAAAACCAACCGTTGGCGGTTCCCAGCGGTCCCGTATCGATCGGTCCTGACGGGACCATCTCCTCCCAGGGCGCGGTAGTCGGACGCTTGCAGACCGTTGACTTTGCGCCGGGCACGGCTTTGGATCCGGAAGGCAATTCGATGTACACCGCCCCGAAGGGGACTGCGACTCCCGCAACTGACCCGCGGGTCCGCCAGGGGATGCTCGAGGCGTCCAATATGAGCCCGATCACCGGTACCGTCGGCTTGATCATGATTCAGCGGCAAACGCAGCTTATGCAACAGGCGCTTTCGATATTTCATAATGAATTCAATAAGAGCGCGGCGGAGGATTTGCCGCACGTTTCCTGAATCGATGTGTAGGCGCGGTTCGCAAACCGCCCCTACGCAGCTTACGGAATGGTCCCAACAAGGAGAGAACAATGTTCCGAGCCCTATACACCGCCGCGAGCGGCATGATCGCTCAACAATACAACCTCGACAACATAGCGAACAATCTGTCCAACGCCAGCACCGCCGGTTTCCGAGGCCGCAGGCTGCAATTTGAGGATCTTATCTACCAGGACCTTGTCGCCCCCGGGGCGGCCGCCACGCAACAGACCAGTTTCTCGTCAAGTCTGCAGATCGGATTGGGATCCCGTACCGCCACGTCCGAAGTCATCCAGACTCAAGGCGACGCCACCAGCACGGGCAATCCGCTCGACCTGATGATCCAAGGCCAGGGGTTCTGCCAGGTGCAACAACCGGACGGCCAGATGGCCTACACGCGTTCCGGTGCCTTTCAGTTGAATCAGTCAGGAAACGTTGTGACGGCGGACGGCAATCCTTTGCAACCCTTGATCACCATCCCTTCCAACGCCCAAACCGTCACCATTGGAACAGATGGTACGGTTTCCGTTACCCTGCCGGGCCAACAGCAGGCGCAGCAATTAGGGGTTATTCAACTCGCTACTTTTCCCAACCCCGGTGGCCTGCAGAGCATCGGCCAGAACCTGTTAACGGCGACCACCGCCTCGGGCGAACCTGTCGTGGGTAGTCCAGGCGGATCCGAGGGCTTAGGCACCCTCCAGCAAGGGATGCTCGAGCAATCCAACGTCGACGTGGTTCAGGAGTTTGTGCAGATGATCCTCACCCAACGGTCGTATGAAGCCAACTCCAGGGTGGTGGAGGCGGCCAACAGTATGTTTGAGAACCTGAACAATCTAAACCGGTAGAAGGACAGGAGTCAGAATCCAGGAGTCAGGAGTCAGAAGGCATGGCACCACGAGTTGTGAGATGAGAAAGAACGGTTCTTGCCGAAATTCATTCTGTGATTCCCGACCTTCAGGGTTGCACAGTAGATCTCGTTTTTCAGACCTCTGGCCATTGATTTCTGACTTTGTCGGCCGGCTCGCAGTTGCCACTCTGGCGCTCTTTTTGGTTTCCGAGCCGATGGGCGCGGCTGGCTCCCTCGAACCTCGAGTCCGCATTCCGAAACTCGCTGAAGTGCAGGGTGAGACGATCAGACTTTCGGACCTGCTGCCTCCAGATGCCCCGGCCGAACTGGAGCAGATCGGCTCCCGGATCATCCTGGGAAATTCTCCGCTTCCCGCCAGCGAGCGGGTGATTTCCAAAGCACAAATCGAGCAGCAGTTGCGCGAGTTTCCTTCCGTTCGTGAACGGCTCGACCTCCCCGAGCGGCTGACTATTTCCTGCCGGCAACGCCGGCTTTCGCTGGATGAGATCCGGGTGGCGATCGAGACCTTCCTCGCGGCAGAAGGGATCAGCGCTTCGCGCCCGGCACTCGAGGATTCGCTTAGCCATCAGGCGCCGGTGTTTGTGACCAGGCAGAACCCCGGGCTCGTGGTGAAGCGGATGGAGCCGGATCGCGTGCGGCGGCAGATCCGCTTTTTGTTGTGGACTTCGAACGAGCCGCAGGTCTTGCCGTTTTATGTAACCGTGGAGGAACAGGCCAAGAACGCGACTCCGGTGTTCATGGGCCACGCCGAAACCGGCCCGGAAGCCCCCGCCGCAGACCGCCAGGTGGAAGCCCATAAAGCAGACGGAGATAGTTTTGCGGCTCTGCTTAAGAGCAGTCGGTCTGGTGCGACGGTGCGCAACGCCGGATCTGCCCGGCAGGCAACGGCGCCTGCCATGGTTCTGGTCACCAGGGGCAAGCCGACAAAGATGGTGGTTGAAACCGGGACTCTCCGCATGACCGCGCTGGTAAGTCCGCTTGAATCCGGCGTCAAAGGTCAGCTCATTCGCGTCAAGAACGTGGACACGCAGCGGATATTCATGGCAGAAGTGGCGGGCGAGGACCTCCTCGAAGCGAACCTCGCAGGACAGTAACGGGGGAATAACCTTATGTGGGTGACTACACGTCAAAGCCTCGAGTGCTTCCTCTTGATGCTCCTCGTCGCGGTCGGAGCCGGGGCGGCCCAAAATAAAAAAGAAAAAAGCGCCAATGACGCGGCAGCGGAAAGTCAGGCCCAGTACATCCAGCGCGTTCGAGCAACCGCGGCCTCCAACTCCTCGCTCGGAAGCCTCTGGGTTCCGCAGGGTCGTTTTTGCAATCTACCTGCCGATGACAAAGCAATGAACGTCAACGATACGATCATTATCAACGTCGTTGAGCAGACGACTGCCGAGGGAGATGCGAGCGTCAAATCGGCACGAACCTTTGCGGCCAATTCGAGCCTCAGCGCCCTCGGGGGCCTGGTGAAAGCAAACAATGGGCTGCAGAATATCTTCTCCCCTCAGTCCTCGCAAGCGCTCAATGGAGCTGCGCAGACGACTTCGGATTCTAGCTTCAGCACCAGCTTGGCGGCCCAAGTGGTCAGTGTGCTGCAGAACGGCTACCTTGTTATCGAAGCTGTTCGGCACATGGAGATGAATAGCCAGCGTCAGACACTCCTCATCCACGGAGTGGTTCGGCCAAATGATATCGCGGTGGATAATTCGGTCTATTCGTACCAGATTTTTAATCTGGAGGTTCAATTGATAGGAAAGGGAGTGCTCAGTGACGGTGTAAGACCGCCGAACAAGATCGTTAATGCGATTCTGAAGGTGGTCGGATTTTGAGGTGAGGCGCCACTAAGGCCGAGCGCAGAACAGTGATCTGGAGGACGACTCTGTTCGTGATAATCCGTTTGAATGAGGCAACTGGAGAGGGAATATGAAATTCTGTCGTTACTTGCTGGTGATGAGTTGGTTGCTCACCGGAGGGCAACTCGTTGCCTCGAGCCGGGACGCGGTGCTTCGGCCCGTGCGCATTCAAGACATTACGACGGTTGAAGGGGTGCGCGACAATTCTCTGATCGGTTACGGAATGGTGGTGGGGTTGAACAAAAGCGGCGATTCGCAGCAAACCCTGTTTCCCGCGCAGACCCTGGTGAATATCCTGCGGAAAATGGGAGTCCAGTTGTCGGGGTCATTGTCCTCGATGCAAGTGCGCAACATGGCGGCGGTGTTCATTACTGCCACTTTGCCGCCTTTTTCAAGCCCTGGGACTCGGATTGACGTGGATGTTTCGTCGGTTGGCGACGCCAAGACCCTGGAAGGCGGAGTCCTCCTACTCAGCCCGCTCTATGGAGTGGACGGCCAAACCTATGCTACCGCACAGGGCTCGGTGGTGCTCGGGGGCTACACGGCCGGCACACGCACCAACTCCGTGCAAGTCAACCATCCCACGTCGGGCAGCGTAATCGGCGGAGGACTGGTGGAACGTGATACTTCGGTCGATTTGGGCAAGCTAAGCCACGTGGCGCTGGTGCTTCGCAATTACGATTTCGCAACCAGCTTGAAAGTGGCCGAGGCCATCAATGGCCGATTCGGGCAGGACTTTGCGCATTCCGTAGACGGCCGCCGTATCGAAATCAAGCTGCCCGAGACGAACCGGGAAAGCGTATCGCGTTTTCTGGCGCAGATCGAAGAATTGACCGTTAGCGTCCAGGAACCCGCCAAGGTTGTCGTGAATGAACGAACCGGAACGATTGTGCTGGGTCAACACGTGAGCTTGAGTGCCTGCTCCATACTCCACGGCAACCTGGCAATTGAAATCACCACCCAGTACCAGGTTTCCCAACCCGAGGCGTTGTCCCAAGGACAGACTGTCGTTGTCCCGCAGACTACCGTGCACGCCAAGGAGAGCCCTGCCAACCGCGTGGAGCTGCGCGAGGGCGCGACTGTGCAAGAGTTGATCAGCGGGCTGCAAGGCATTGGGGCGACGGCGCGAGACATTGTGGCCATCCTGGAAGCTATTAAAGCCGCCGGCGCTCTCGAAGCCGAACTCGAGGTGATCTGATGATAACTAATTCCAGTTTGCACTCAGGCGGAATTCCGTCCTTACCGCTCCAGGCAACTTCCGGTTCGGCTACAAACCCCTCGGGGGAACCCAGTCCAGGATCCCGAATGCAGAAACTAACCAAGGTAGCGAAACAGTTCGAAGGGGTACTGCTCTCTTCGTTATTGCAAGAGGTCCAGAAAGGCACTCTGGACTCATCCGGCGGAGGTCTAGGCGCCGGCTCAGAAACGCTGCAGAGTCTGGGCACCGAGGCTGTCGCAGAAGCTATTGCACAGAAAGGAGGATTGGGCATTGCCAAGATGATTGTGCGCCACTTTCATTATCTGGCGGATGATGGGTCGTAATTTGGAATCCCAGTCCAAGACCTGCCATATACTATCCGTGCGAGTCGTTAAAGTTCTTGGGCGTGCTGCCGATAAGGGGATTGAGATTAGAGGAGACTGAAAAATGAAGATTGATATGCCCCTCACATTCCCGCAGCAGGTCGAGCCACAGAGAGTTGGGACGACTTGCGCGTCGCCGAGTCAGAACCAGGAAGGAACTGCAGCGCTTTCTCCGGACCTCGCCCAGTTTTCAGTTGATGGCGGAAAAGTCCAACAACTGAAGAGCAACTTGGCGGCCGTGCCCGACGTAAGGCAGGACCGTGTTGCCGCGCTCCAACAGGCCATTGCTTCAGGAAGTTACAACGTGTCCGGCCAACAGATTGCACAGGCAATGTCGTCCGACCTGCTGGGCGGGGAGTGATTCGGGGTCCGATATCGGGTGCTCGTAGTCTTGGATAACCTAAGATGTAACAGGTTGCCAGGAGGCCGCCCCAATGGAAGAGATCTCGACCGCTCCCGTCCCTTGGTCCACTCGCGCTGAAGTCCGCGAGCGGCCGCCGGCACGTCCATCCCGCCGTCAAGCGGAGAACCGTCGTCGAGTGCCGAGTGACGAGCCGGAAACGAATGAACAGGATGACGCGCCTGAGGGTGGTGAGCCTGAACACGACCTTGACATTTCGGTCTAAGCGATGAAAAAGTCAGAAACCCGGATGTACGTTGAGCTCCTGAAGAGGCACCTCGCCAGCCTGCGCCTGATGGCCAAAGAACTGCGCGACTGCCGGCAGTCGTTTGTCAGTATGGACCTCGAGTCGACTCGCGAGCACATTTCGTATCAGCAGGGTCTGTGCTCCGAGATCCGCTTCCTGGATCACGAATTGCGGGCGCTGAGGAGCCAAATCGTAGGGGCTGCAGGACTTCAGCCAGACGGATTGGACGGCGCCGCGTTTGTTAGTCTGTTCGATAGTGCCTCTGCCCAGGAGTTGCGTCGCGCTATGGGCGAACTTGCAGGGGTGCAGAAGAATTTGCGGCGGTTGAACCGCGTCTACGCCGGGCTGCTCCGGCGCTCCCGGCGCTCCATTAACGTCCTGATCAACGTGATGGCAAGCTACATGGGTACTTACCCTCCGTCGCCGCGCCTCACGTGTCTATTTCCAAGACAGACAGGAATGTGAGCTATGTCCACTCTCTTCGGGGCGCTTTCAATTGCGGTACGTTCCCTTTATGCACAAGAGGGTGCAATTGAGACTACTTCCAACAACATCTCCAACGTCGACACGCCGGGATATTCTCGGGAGACTCCCATTCTGTCCGAAGCGCCCCCGCTCGACCTGGGACAGATTTCGATTGGCAATGGGGTGGACTTCGGCGGGGTTCAAAGCATTCGCGACAATATCCTCGATCTCCGAATTGACCAGGAAAGCCAGCAGCAGAATCAACTCACGTCGTATGTTAATTACATGAATCAGGTCCAGTCTCTCTTCAATGAGACGCAGGGTTCCGGGCTGAGCGACTCCATCAACTCATTCTTTAATAGTTTTCAGCAACTTGCTGATAATCCAACTGATACCCCTACTCGCCAGGCCGTAATCTCGGCTGGGCAGGACCTTGCCTCGGCTTTCCAGCAGACTGGGCAACAATTGACCACCATCCAGCAAGGAGCCGACCAGGAAGTCGGCCAGACGGTCCAACAGATCAATGCCGACACCACGCAACTGGCCGACCTCAACCAGCAAATCTCCTGCCTCGTGCCAAACAGTGAGCAGGCCGACATGCTCGAGGACAATCAGTACCAGGTGCTGAACAACCTTTCACAGCTTGTGGATACTGCGGTTACACACACTAGCAATGGCAGTCTCACCGTCACCACAACCAACGGCACCGCGCTCGTCGCCGGCGGCCAGAGTTTTGCGCTGAGCACGGAAACGAATGCCAGCACGGGATTCCAGGATGTTTTCTCCCAAGGCTCGGACGTGACTTCGACCTTTACGGGAGGACAACTGGCAGGCTTGCTGGAGGCGCGCGACCAGTCCATCCCCTCCGTAAGGACAAGCCTTGACAATCTCGCCGCGGGTATCGTAAACGCGGTCAACTCACAAAGCCTTAAAGGCTACGATTTGAACGCCGACAAAGGCGTGGACTTCTTTCAGCCCGTGGTCCAGCCGAGTCCAGGATCGAATGCCGGAGAGGCTGAGAACATGGCCGTCGCGATCACGGACCCCTCCCAGGTTGCCGCCAGTTCCATCGCAGGCCCACAAGGGGAAGGGGACAATGCCAACGCACTGGCTCTGGCGAACATACAAAACGAAGCTGTTGTCAGCGGCCAAACGGCTACTGACTTCTACTCGGACCTGGTATCCACGGTCGGCAATGACGTTTCAACCTCCACCGATGAGCAGGAATCCGTAGGCTTGGTCCTGACCCAATTGCAAAACCAGCAATCCAACACCTCCGGCGTGTCCTTGGATGAAGAGGCCGCAAACCTCATACTCTACCAGCGCGCGTACGAGGCCGCGGCGGAAGTTGTGTCCGCCATCAATAGCCTCACAAACGACGTTATCCAGTCGATCTGAAGGAGACGACGTGGGCATTCGCATCAATCCCAATCCGATGGCCGATTTACTGACAGGAATCGGTCTCGACCAGCAGCAGGCAAACCAGGCCATTCAAGAACTCTCCACAGGGAAGAAGGTGAACCAGCCGTCCGACGACCCCGCCGCGGTGGCGGGCTTGATTGTCAACAACGCCCAGACCAGCCAGGTGAATGCTTACCTGAGCAATATCTCGACGTTACAGGACTCATTGCAAGAGGCTGACTCCAACCTCAATTCCGTGGTGACGTCGCTCACGCAGGCGATCTCTCTGGGCACCGAGGGCGCTAATGGCACCTTGAACCAGACGGATAGGAACGCGCTCGTTCAACAAGTGAACGGCATCCAACAGCAGATCCTGGACTACGCGAACCAGTCGTTTGAGGGCAATTACCTCTTCGCCGGGACAGCGGTTAACACAGCGCCTTTTGTGGCTGATCCTTCCTCAACCTCGGGTGTCAACTACGTGGGCAACTCCGGGGTGAACAGTGTCGAAATCGGCGATGGGCAGACCGTTCCTGCAAACCTCCCAGGGAACCAACTTTTCACTGCGTCGGGATCGGATGTCTTCCAAGCTCTGACAGACCTCTCGAGCGCCCTTTCGAGCGGATCGAACGTCCCCGCCGCAGAAACCGAAGTGCAGAACGCTTTCAACTATATTAGTGCCCAGCGCTCGTTTTACGGCAGTACACTCGATCGCCTCAATACGGCCTCCAGCTTCTTGAATCAGGAGACTACTCAACTGGCCCAGGAACAAAACAACCTGGTGGGCGTTGACATGGCTACGGCCGCGAGTCAACTCACCCAGGCCGAAACTGCCCTGAATGGCGCCATGGCCGCAGGAGGGAAGATCTCTCAGACCAGCCTGCTCAACTACCTGACATAAGGCCGCGCTAGCCCAAGTTCGTCGTGCGCCGGGAAAATCCGCTGGCCCACAGCGGGTGCCAGTCCCGCCCGTGAACCGGTTCGCTCCACCCGGTAGCAATCCGAGCAGCAGCGGAGGCAACGCAGCTGCTGAAGCCTTTGCTATCGAGGGTCGCTCTGGCGACTTGGCATACCTAAGGGATGTTCTGGCGAATGCCGCAAGGCCAACCGGGGAGCAGCGGGAGTAGACGGCCGGACTTTCGAGGGCATCGAGGCGTACGGAGTAGAGCGATGGTTGGACGAACTGGCGCAAGAGCTGGGAAGCCGAACGTATCGACCACTTCCCGTGCGGCATTCCGCACGCGGAGCTTCTCAAGTCGGTGACCTGCCGGGTCGTCGACGGAGCGATGCTGCATCTGATCAAGATGTGGCGGGAGGCTCCGGTAGAAAAAACGGACGGTCGTGGGAATGGACATCGGAATACACGCAACCGGGATGAAGGTCGGGGCACTCCACAAGGAAGAAGCGGGTGACCCGCCGGTGCCAAGCGATCAGCCGCGAAAGCGGACGGAACAAGACCCTCCGGGCCCTGGAGATCGCGGTAGAGATGCTCAGCCGTTTGATGATCGGGTGGGGCAACTACTTCTGTCTCCGGCCAGTCAGCAAAGCCTACCGGGCGACCGAGCGACACGCGCGGTGAAGGTTGCGCAAGTCGCTGTGCGCCAAGCAAGAGCTGTGGTGGCCGCCGACCGTTTCCGGAAGCCGACCTCCCCGAGGTGCTAGGTCTGGTCCGTCTTGCCGAATGGACACGCACCTTTCCGTGGGTGACTTCGTGATCCTCTCTCCGGAAGCCGGATGCTCACGTCCGTCGGTCGTCGGCAGCACGATATCCGCACTGACCAGCGCGGCTAGCGCCCGGGCGTGCGCGACCGCTCTGTTGATCAGAACGAAGAAGCTTCGCGCCTCCCCGCACAACGCCAAGCCCGGAATAGTCGGGCCCGCAGCTCTCAAACCTCAATTCCATTAGGCCGAAGTTCCCCTTACAATTAGGCCGAACCTCCGGGTCAACCCTTGATTACGCACGGCTTGGCAGGATCGTGATTTTTATTATGTTCCCATGTAATTGCAAATATTATGCTTGACAGTGGCT
>JBEKLY010000295.1:0-9973 GCA_050010015.1 Terriglobia bacterium | reverse complement strand
GTCAAGCATAATATTTGCAATTACATGGGAACATAATAAAAATCACGATCCTGCCAAGCCGTGCGTAATCAAGGGTTGACCCGGAGGTTCGGCCTAATTGTCAGGGGAACTTCGGACTAATCGAACTGAGTGATTTCACCACAGTGGCACTGGCAGCGGCACGGGAGTGCGGCAAGAGGGACAGAAAGTCGTGATTTCGCCCGCCTTCTGCTTAATTTCTCGGCATGTCGCGTGCTGAGAAATTCAGCGGCCCCTAGGCGGTGCTTGCACGTTTCGTCTGCTTTTCGCTCTCTAGGTCAAAATTATGAGCAAATCTATCCTGATCGATACTACGCGTTGCGTCGGCTGCCAGCGCTGCGTTGTGGCGTGCAAGCTTGTGAACGGACTGCTGAAGACGAGCCGCAGCGACTTCTTGTCCACAGATGCCTTAAGGGCACTCACCTCTGATACTGATCTCCCGATGGATGAAACCGGCGACGAACAACTTTCGGCACATGCGCTGAATGTAGTTCAGACTCACGGTGACGTGTACGTTCGGCGGTTCTGCATGCACTGCCAGGATCCCACCTGTGTTTCTGTCTGCCCGGTAGGAGCCTTCCGGAAAACCGCAGCGGGGCCGGTGGTTTATGCGGAAGAGCGTTGTATGGGCTGCCGGTACTGCATGGTGGCTTGCCCATTCGGAGTTCCTCGATACGAGTGGGAAAAAGTTTGGACGCCCCGCGTCAAGAAGTGTCACATGTGTGCTCCTCGCCAGGCAAAGGGGCTAAAGCCCGCTTGCACGGAAGTGTGTCCCGTGCAGGCAGGTGTTTTTGGCGAACGCGACGACCTTTTGCGAGAAGCTGAAAACAGGTTGAAGCAGGAGCCCACCAAATACATTCAACATATCTATGGCAAGCAGGAAGTGGGAGGGACTTCGGTCTTGTACCTCTCCGCAGTCCCCTTTGAATCGCTAGGGCTTCCGGCTAATCTGCCGCCCGACGCGCTGCCTGGGTACACATATCGTGTGCTCTCGAAAATCCCGAAATTGGTTCCGTGGGGCGCTACGGTGCTGGCCGGTATCTGGTGGATAACCAGACGGCGAGAGTTAGTGGCAGCGGCGGAGCAGGAATCGCGAATCGGCAAGGGCGACGCGCGGGGAAATCAACCATGAACTTCGAGAAACTGCCTAAACTTACTTTCTGGCGAGCGGTGCTCGGGTTGATTCTCAGCGCCGGTTTCTACGCGTCCTTGCTTCGTTTCACAAAAGGTCTGGGAGCCGCGACGAATCTCACGGACCGTTTTCCGTGGGGCTTGTGGATTGGTTTTGATGTCGTCTGTGGAGTAGGGTTGGCGGCGGGTGGCTTCACGCTCGCAGCCACGGTTTACATTTTCCATCTTCGCCGTTTCCATCCCGTCTTGCGCCCCGCCATTCTCACGGCTTTCCTGGGCTACGCGCTGGTGGCGGTGGCGCTGATGTATGATCTCGGAAAGCCTTACAACGTCTGGCACCCCCTGATCATGTGGAACCCTCACTCCGTCATGTTCGAGGTGGCCTGGTGCGTGATGCTCTATCTGACCGTGCTGGCCCTCGAGTTCGCGCCTGCCGTCCTCGAGCGCTTTAAACTGCACAAGCCCCTCAAGCTGATCAAGGCCGTCACCATTCCGCTAGTGATTGTGGGCGTATTGCTTTCCACGCTCCACCAGTCCTCCCTGGGAAGTTTATTCCTGATCGTCCCGTCCAAGCTGCACCCCTATTGGTACTCGCCTCTTCTGCCGCTGCTTTTCTTCATATCAGCGGTTGGTGTGGGCATAGCGATGGTGATTTTCGAGTCAAATTTGAGCGCGCGGGCTTTTGGCCGGGAAATTGAGATGCCTCTGCTCTCGAGCCTTGGCAAGGCGATGGCGGTGGTACTGGCAGTGTACGGGATCCTGCGCTTCCGGGACCTGTGGGCGAGAGGCACGCTCGTGTACCTGCAACAAGCGTCCACGGAGACCGTACTGTTCGTGCTCGAAATTGTGGTGGGGCTGGCGCTTCCGTTGATCTTGCTGCTTATTCGTCGCGTACGCGAAGACCGTGAGGGCCTGTTCGCGATCGCCGTCCTGGTAATTACCGGCTTTCTTCTCAATCGCCTCAACGTCTCGATTACAGGCCTCGAGTACTCCGCCCACGCCCACTATTTTCCGAAGTGGGCGGAGGTCGCGGTAACGCTCTCGATTGTCGGGATGGGATTTCTCTCGTTCGCCCTGGCGGTGCGCTATCTGAAGGTGTTCGAGGCGGAATGACGGTTCTACACCCAGGAGGGACAGGAGAGAGTAGGGCGGGCAGCGCCCCATAGGCGTTAACTACGGCTTAGAAGACTACGAGAGCCCGTCAGCCGACGGGCGGTAGAGTGTGGCCCATGGCGACAGCCATGGGATGGGGAAACAGAGCAAGAAGCAAGCCCCGGAAGGGGCGAAAGAAATGGCTCATACTTATACGAATCTCCTTACCCACGCCTTGTTCAGCACCAAGGATCGCCGGCCGACGATTCGCCCCGAATGGAAGGCCGACCTTCACGCGTACCTGGGCGGCATCATCACTAACCTGCGGGGCCAGCCCGTGCTGATCAACGGTCCCAAGGACCATGTACACCTGCTCTTTGTTCTTCCGGCCAGACTTGCGCTGTCCGATTTCATGGAGAAGCTCAAGGCGAACTCTTCCAAATGGGCGAAAGGGCACGCGCGCGGATTCGCGTGGCAGACGGGTTACACGGCGTTCAGCGTGAGCCAGTCGAATCTGGCAAACGTCAAGGCATACATTGCTAAGCAAGACGAGCATCACCGTAGACGGACATATCAGGAAGAGGTTGTGGCGCTGCTCACGAGGCATGGAATTGATTTTGATGCGCGGTTTGCGGTTTGAGAGGAAACGTCTTTCGCCCCTGGCGGGGCTCGGAGTTCCGTCAAGAGACCGAGTTCATCCACGGCGAAAGCCGCGGGATGGCCGGTGTTGGTTAACGATCAAGCCCGCGTCAGCGGGCGACAGAGTTCCTGCGCTCCGTCTAATGTTTCTGTCGCCCCTACGGGGCTTGCCCACGACGCTTATGCTTTGTCCCATGGCTTTCGCCATGGGCCACATTCTGCCGCCCGTCGGCTGACGGGCTCCGCCGGTCGTGGCGATCTGATGTTAACGCTTATGGGGGGCTGCCCCCGGCGACTGTATCCATCCCCTTCGGGGATGACGCTCTAAACCTATGCGTCGGTTCACTCACAGCCTGGCGACGAAGCTGACCGTTTGCGTGGTCGGAAGCATGGCCCTGTTATTGGGGCTGTACGGGTACTGGCATTTGCGCATTTGGCGGCAATCGCAGCAGGAGATGGTGTTGCAGAGCGCCGACCGGGCGAGCGACATCATCTGGCGCAGTATCCGCTACTCGATGCTGCGCAACGAACGCGAAGAAGTTTTCCACATCATTAACACCATCGGGCACGAAGCGGGCATCGGGCGCATTCGCATTTTCAACCCGGAAGGCCACATTACTTTTTCCACTGACTCGTCCGAAGTGGGGACTTACGTCGACAAGAAGGGGGAAGCCTGTTACGCCTGTCACGCCCAGGCGCAGCCGCTCACGCGTTTGCACCGGCCGGACCGTCTGCGGATTTACAAAGCCCCTGACGGCACGCGGGTTTTGGGCCTGATCCGGCCCATCGAGAACGAGCCTGACTGCTCGAATGCTGCCTGCCACGCGCACCCGCCGGGCAGCCAGGTGCTGGGCGTTTTGGACACCAATCTTTCCCTTGCGGCTGTGGATCAAGTCGCAGCGCGGAGCCAACGTGAGAGCGTGATCTTCACGCTTGCCTCCATCATCCTTCTCAGCTTGATTTCAGCGGGCCTCATCCGGGCGACCGTGCACAATCCGGTGCGCCACCTCACCGAGGGCACCCGGCACGTCGCCGAAGGCGAACTGAACTACGCATTGCCGGTCGAGAGCGACGACGAGCTGGGCAGCCTGGCGGCCGCGTTCAATCGCATGACGGAGCAATTAAAGAAAGCGCAGGATGAAAACCAGCAGTGGACCCGCACCCTGGAAACGCGAGTCCAGGAAAAGACCGGAGAACTCGAACGCGCTTATCATCGCCTGGTGCAATCCGAGAAGATGGCCTCCCTCGGCAAACTGGCGGCCGTTGTCGCGCACGAGATCAACAACCCCCTGGCGGGCATTCTCACTTACAGCAAGCTGGTGTCGCGTCTGGTGGATAAAGGACTGGAGGACGAGCGTCGCCGCGCGGAAGCGAAGTCGGACCTGCAACAGATCGAAGGGGAGAGCAAGCGCTGCGGCGCCATCGTGAAGAACCTGCTGACGTTTGCCCGCCAGGCGCCCCTTGTGCCGCAGGAAAACGATTTGGGCGGCATCGTGAAGCGCTGTCTCTTGCTGGTCGGGCACCAATGCGAGTTGCAACAAGCGGAGGTGGAGAGCCAGATCGACCCCGAGATGCCGTCCATTTACTGCGATGCGGCTCAAATTCAGCAAGTGCTTCTGGCCTTGCTGATGAACGCCGTCGAGGCAATGCCGCACGGGGGCCGGTTGAAGGTGGAAACTGCGTTTAATGCCGAGCGCCGTGAAGCGCAGATCGTGGTCAACGATGACGGCATGGGCATTCCCGAAGAGGTTTTGCCGCACATCTTTGAGCCCTTCTTCACAACCAAGGCGGAAGGCAAGGGAGTCGGTTTAGGCCTGGCCGTTGCTCTTGGAATTGTCCAGCAACACGGCGGGAATATCGCGGTGTCCTCGACCCTCCAGAAGGGAACCACCTTTCGGGTGACCCTGCCGGAAAAGCCACGCGTACCGGCTGTGAGGACTGAGGAGTGGGAAATCGGAAGTCAGGAGTCGGAAGTCGGAAGTCAGAAGTCGTAAGAGAGGACCTGGCAGGTCGCTGCACGGTGTGGTAGCGCGGATCCCCGGTGTTGGGGTCCGGGGGTTTCACCCCAGAGGCGCTAACTTAAGGTGCGAGGACTTCGAGAGCCGCGGAGCGGCGCCAGGAAGTAGCCCACGGCGTGAGCCGTGGGACGGAATGTGGCGTTCATAGTCACAGCCCCGGAAGGGGCGACAGATCTCGCGCGGGAGCCACTGCCGCCCCTCCGGGGCTGGGATAACCGGGGGCGACCCCTCGGTCCCACGGCTCAGAAGCTGTGAAAAAATCGATGCCTGTCATCCTGAGCGAAGCGAAGGATCCCAGCAGTTTCTTATGGTTCAGCGATTTACGAACAACTGCAGAGATCCTTCGCTGCGCTCAGGATGACACGTTTCGAATTTCTTCACACGTTCTCACGCCGTGGGCTACTCCCTGTCGGCCCTCCGGGCCTGTACTAACACTGACAACGACCACTGATGACTGATGACTGAAGTCGGGAGTTACCTATGGATTACAAATCTAGCCTTTTAATTGTGGACGATGAGAACGTGGTCCGCGAATCGCTCGGCAAATGGTTCGAGGAAGAGGGCTACATGGTGGACACCGCCACCAGCGCCCGCGAGGCGTTGTTGAAATTGCCGAGCCAGCACTGGGACTTGGCGTTGCTGGACATCAAGATGCCCGGCATGGACGGCCTCGAGCTGCACCGCAAGATTCGCGAGGTCGACTCGGAGATTATCGTCATCATCATGACCGGCTACTCGTCCGTTGAGACGGCCGTCCAGGCGCTGAAGGACGGCGCTTACGACTACATCACCAAACCGTTTGATCCCGACGATCTGGCGCGCCTGGTCGGGAAAGCCCTCGAGCACCGTAAAGTCAAAGACGAAAACGTGCGGCTGCGCGAGAGCCTGGATGAGATTCAAGCGGTCGAGCTGGTGGGGCAGAGCAAGCCCATGCAGAGGGTCATGGAACTCGTCCGCACGGTTGCTCCGCTCGATACCACAGTCCTGATCCATGGCGAGAGCGGAACCGGCAAGGAACTCGTGGCGCGGGCCATTCACCACCTGAGCCCCCGCCGCATGATGCCCATGGTCACGATCCATTGCGGCGCGCTCACGGAGACTCTGCTCGAGAGCGAACTTTTCGGGCACGAGAAGGGCGCATTCACCGGCGCGCAGTATCGCAAGAAAGGCAAGTTCGAAATCGCCGAGGGCGGCACGGTGTTTCTGGATGAAATCGCCGATATCAGCCTGAAAACCCAGACGGACCTGCTGCGGGTTCTCCAGGAGAAAGAGATTACACGCGTGGGTGGCAACCAGACGATCAAGGTTGACTTCCGCGCCGTTGCCGCCAGCAATAAGGATTTGACGGCGCTCGTGAAGGAGGGAACCTTCCGGCCCGATCTGTACTACCGCTTGAAGGTGTTTGACATTGAACTGCCTGCCTTGCGAGACCGCCGCGAGGACATCCCACTCCTGGTCGACCATTTCATTAAGAAGTATGCCCGCTCCATGAACAAGCGCTTCACTTCCGTCAGCAGGAGCGCTCTGGAGCTCTTGATGAATTACAGTTGGCCCGGAAATGTGCGGGAGCTCGAAAACGCCATCGAGCGGGCGATGGTTATTGGACGAGAACCGGAAATTCGTCCTTCCGATTTTCCCTTGCAGATGGGATCGCCCGAGAAGCCCGAGGGCGGAGTGACGCTCGAAGAGGTGGAGCGAGCGCATATTCTTCGCGTGTTGGAATCCTGCGATTGGAACCAGACTCGCACCGCAAAGCTACTCGAGATTGATCGCGTGACGCTTTACAACAAGATTAAGAAATACGGTTTTCAGAAAGGCGTGCCTGCCGGCGCATGAAAATCATCTCGCTAGTTCCCATCGGCCAGATCGACGGGGACCATCTCGAACTATTGTGCGAACAACTGGCGTCGAGGCTGGGGGCTGCCTGCCTGATGCAGCCGCCGCGCCAGAACGGCGAATTTGCGTACAATCGCGCCCGCGGCCAATACCACTCGACGGAGATTCTTAAGAGGTTGTTGCAGGACCCGCACGCGGAAAGCTGGCGAGTCCTGGGGGTGACGGACCTCGACCTGTACATCCCCATCCTGACGTTCGTTTTCGGCGAAGCCCAATTGGGGGCCGGGGCCGCTTTGGTTTCCACCCATCGTTTGCGGCCGGAGTTTTATGGCATGCCCCAAGACCCGCAGTTGCTTCAAGCGCGCCTCCTGAAGGAAGCGCTCCACGAGTTGGGCCACACTTTCGGGCTGCGCCATTGCTCGGACTACCTTTGCGTCATGAGTTCCTCCCACTCTGCGGAGCGGATCGATTTGAAGCAGCCCGAGTTTTGCTCCGCCTGCGCGGCTGTAGCGGGACTGTAGCGTTGTCTCGGCGGGCCGGAAGGGCGGGACTAAACCCGAATTCCGAAGTTGCGAGGCTCTGTGGGAAGAAACCCCTCACCTGGCTCGCTACTCTCGCCACCCTCTCCCCACGGGAGAGGGAACTTCTGTTCAGCGAACGACACCGTGGGCTTTGCCCCATAGGCGTTAACTTAACGCCTCAAGTGGTGGCAATACGGGTCCCGTTCACCGCTAATACAGGCCCGGAGGGCCGACAGGGAGTAGCCCACGGCGTGAGAAGGTGTGAGGAAATCGCAGTCGACCGTTCAGACCCCCTCACCCGGCCCGCCCCGGCTGATGAAAGCGCCGGCTGCGCACCACCCTCTCCCCCAAGGGGGGGAGGGGAAGAAACGTGAGTTATATCCTTTTCCTCCAAGGGGAGTGCGAAAGAAACCTGAGTTATACCCCTCTCCCCCTTGGGGGAGAGGGTGGCGCGCAGCGCCGGGTGAGGGGGTCCTCGCCGAACACTGCACTCGATTTTTTCACAGGTTCTGAGCCGTGGGACCGGGGAGCCACCCTCGGTTGTTTCAGCCCCGGAGGGGCGGCAGTGGCCCCCGCGCGAGATCTGTCGCTCCCTACGGGGCACAAACGTTGCGAGAAACGGCGGTCAGACCTCAGGAGAATTCGAAAGGGCTTGCTGGACTTGGGCATAGCCGGTCAGGGCGGAAAGTAATTTGCCCACATCGAACTGCACATCGCGAAAAAGACGCAACAGGTCCCGTTCCCGTTCCGCGGCGCTCATGGGTAGGAATTTCTCTGCCGGAACATAAAACGGATTGTCGCGCACCACGGCGCCTTCCACCACCAGGTGGCGATGCACAGCGATGGCGTTGAGCAGGTGCGGGGTTTCAATTCGCTCCAGGTCGTACTGGCAAAGCGTCACGCAGGGGAAGTGCTTCACCTGGTAATTGAGAAGGGCGTGAAACTCGAAGAAGTGAGGCATGGGAAAACCGAGGGAGGCCGGCCAAAGCCCCTCTTCCAGCAAGCGGAGGGAGGGAACGGCGGCGCGTTCCGCGTCGTCGAAGATTGCCTTCGTCCACTGCTGAAGCAACTGAAGGGTGTCCGACCCATGATGCACCCGCAAGCTGCCTTCCCGAGTGTGGCAGTCGACGTCGAGGGGAAAGGCCCGAAGACGGCTCAGCATTTCCGCCTGGTAGTCATCGGGAGCAAGGTAAACACATAGGTTATTATGCTTCAGCCCTTCGGCAAGAAACGACGCCGTTCTGAACGCCTCTTCGCGGCCCCGGTACAGGACGGCAACGTGCTCGTGGTGGTGCAGAGGAATTCGACCATAGAGATAGGTAAACGGACGCATGGCTATTCGAGCCTCCCGCAACTGAACTCTGAACTACGGGCGCGCGTATGTCAAGTAGGGGGACGGCTTGCCGTCCCCGCATTTCCGCCGGGCCCGACGCGAGTAGGGCAAGCCCTACCCCTCGACCGCGAGGACTCAGCTACGCCGAAACGGGACACTACGTGCTGGTGCGACAGCATTGCTCGCGCCGACCCTTGGAAGTAGAATGATGCAATGCGCACCTGCGAGGCGGCTTGCACGGCAGGGTGAGGATCGGTAGGCAGATGACCCGCAAAACAAGTTGGACGGTGGCTTTTCTCTGCCTCCTGTGGAGCGGGTGCGGCGCCGCGCGTGCCGACGAATTCAGCCAGGTGGATCATTACGCTGTGCGCATGTTTTCTTACGGCCTGCTCAGCATCGATTCCCGCACGGGCGACATTCACATCGAGGGATGGGACAACCCCCGCCTGGAAATCGAGGCCGAGAAAGTGGTGCGCGCCAATTCCCAGGAAGCGGCGAAGCCGATGTACGGGGAACTTCAAGTAGTTCTGAAGGGACAGGACAAGAACGTGCAACTCCGCACCGTTTACCCGCCCCGCAAGGTGTGGCGGCCTTTCCGCGGTGAGGCGCGGCTTTCGGTTAATTACCGCATCAAAATGCCCTTCGACGCCAACCTGGCGGTGAAGTGCGTGGATGGGGATGTTTGGATTCGAGGTCTGGTGGGGAAGCAGCAGATTCTGGTCAACTACGGTGATGTTGAAATTGACATTCCATCGCTCAATCGCCTCCGCTTGCTGCGCGCCCATGCCTGGCTAGGCTACGTCCAGAGCGACCTCCACGGCGAAGACAGAGGCGGCTTTGGCCCTGGGATTTACTTCTGGAATCCCGCGGGCGAGCAGGACATCAACGTTAAAGTGCGTATGGGTGGAGTGTTTGTTTATCGCGACGACTAGAAGCTGGTTCAAAAACATCCGGACCCTTTTGGAACGGTGATTGTCGACCACGCGAGAAGCCCGCTGCTTGACCGACTGCGGGTTTGGAGTGCATGGCTGCAAGTGCTCCCCGGAGGGGAGCAAATTGAGTAGCCGGGGGTGAAACCCCCGGTCGAGACCCCGTACCCCGCCTTCGGCACCCCTCTCCCCGCCAGCGGGGAGAGGGGAATGGGGTGTGGGGGCGACCTTTCCGGGGGCGTTGCCCCCGGCTACTCAAATCCAGCCCCTTCGGGGCTGAGTCTTTCCGCGAGGCTTTGAAAACAGCTTCTGGAGTAGCAATGCCACTCATCGGCTAAACCGAAGTTCCCCTGACAATTAGGCCGAACCTCCGGGTCAACCCTTGATTACGCACGGCTTGGCAGGATCGTGATTTTTATTATGTTCCCATGTAATTGCAAATATTATGCTTGACAG
>JBEKLY010000294.1:0-10028 GCA_050010015.1 Terriglobia bacterium | reverse complement strand
CATACCTTCAAGCTTCCAGGTGCTTCATCGGGGAACAATACAACGCCGCGGAGGAATTGTCCAGAAGAAATTACAACCGCTTAAGACTTATAGCATTAGGGCACCGGAACGAATTCACCCTGCTACCGTAACGCACAGGACTTGAACTATTTATGCGATGATGCCATACTAGCCTCGTTCACCATTAACTGAATCTATTGTGCAATGGAAACCTATTCTTCAGAAATAGCGTCTTAGGAAGAGCAGGGCGCCGCATGGGCAGGCGACTCGATTCCAACGCGAGACAGGAGTATCTATGGCAGATAAGACCCCAGGTCCCGGAACGATGTTCGGGTTGAACGAGCCAACCCAAAGTGCGCCGTCCACGCCGGCAGGCGCGCCCCAGGTTGTGTACGTCCAGGCGCCGGCCCCCGGTGCTGCCCCGTCCGCCGGTGGCGGCATGCGTTGGCTGGTGGGCTTGCTGCTCGCGCTCTCGGTGGTTAATCTCATTCTGGTGTTGTACTCACGGAGCGAACTTAAGACCATAGGCGCGAAACAAGCCGATCAGTTGGATCTGCTCACCCGGCGCATGGACAACAGCGATGAGCGCTACGCCCAGTTGCGCGGCCAATTCCAGGTGACTTCAGAAAAACTGGGTATGACCGAGCAGGAACTGGCTCGCGCGCATGCTGTAGCGGCCGACATAGAAAAGAAGCAGCAACAGGCGGTGCAGCAACTGAACGCCGCGATTGCCCAAAAAGCCAGCGCCGACGACGTGAGTAAGGTTCAAGCCGATGCCAACTCCAAGATCGGGGGGCTTTCCACCGACCTGGCAGGCACCAGGAAAGACCTGGACAGCGCCAAGTCCGAATTCGCCAACGCTCTTTCCGGGACCAAGGGCGAGTTGAGCGGCGCGATCGCGCGCTCCCACGATGAACTGGTTGCTCTGGCCCACAAGACGGACCGCGACTATTTCGAGTTCAATGTGGCCAAGAAACGCACTCAAAAAGTGGGGACCGTGACGCTGCAATTGCAAAAGACGGATACCAAGAAGAACGTCTTCACAGTCAACCTGGTATTCGACGACAAGCCGCACGTCCACAGGGACAGGGCGATGGACGACCCGGTGTACTTCTATGTGCAAGGGGCTCCGAGCGCCCTCGAATTGGTGGTGAACAAGATGGGCAAGGACTCCATCTCCGGCTATATCAGCACTCCCAAGGGCTTCTTCTCGAATGCCACGAACGTACTGGCTGCGCGCCCCTCGGCGTAGTCTCGTCGCCAACAAGTTTTCACCCGACCAGGTCCCTCTCCAGCTCGCGCAGGGCCGATGCCCGGCGCGAGCTTTTGCTTGCGGAGCACAGGCACTCTTGCCTGTGCTTCGCCTCGGACACAGGCAGGAGTGCCTGTGCTACGGTATTCCCTGCCGTGGCGCGGATCTTGGCTTCGCTGCTAGAATGACGCCTGATGTAGCGCTGACCTTCAGGTAAGCACGGCGTGGATGCCGACCTGAAGGTCGGCGCTACAAATTGTTTTGACCAACCAACGATTATATGGGGGCGTTATGTTTGCATTTCACGGGGTAGATTACATGGAGATCGACGCATTGTTCAGCGACCAGGAGAAGCTGGTGCGCCAGACGGTGCGCGAATTCGTGGACCAGGAAATCATTCCTAACATCGAGGAGTGGAACCGGGAGGGAAAGTTCCCGCGGCACCTGGTGCCTTTGATGGCTGAGTTGGGCTTTTTCGGAGCCAACCTGGAAGGTTACGGCTGCGCGGGGATGTCCAACGTCGAGTACGGGCTGCTGATGCAGGAACTCGAGCGCGGAGACAGCGGCTTGCGCAGTTTCGTCTCCGTGCAAGGCGCTCTCGTAATGTATCCCATACACCAGTATGGCTCCGAAGAGCAGAAACAGCGCTGGCTGCCGGCCCTCCAGCAGGGCAAGGCCATCGGATGCTTCGGCCTGACGGAGCCGGACTTCGGCTCGAATCCTGCCGGCATGAGGACGCGCGCGGTTAAGGACGGCGACCGCTACATCCTTAACGGCGAGAAGGCCTGGATTACCTCCGGCACCATTGCCGACGTGGCGGTAGTGTGGGCGCGGACGGAGGAAGGCATTCGCGGCTTCCTGGTCGAGAAAGAAACGCCGGGATTCACTTCGAAAGACATCAAAGGAAAATGGTCGCTGCGCGCTTCGGTGACCTCCAGCCTTTCCCTCCAGGATGTTCGCGTGCCCGCAGACCACATGCTTCCCAAGGCGCAAGGGTTAAAGGCGGCTCTGAGCTGCCTGTCACAAGCGCGCTACGGCATCGGCTGGGGAGCCATTGGCGCCGCCATGGCTTGTTACAACGAGGCGCTGGAATACGCCAAGATCAGAAAGCAGTTTGACGACAAGCCCATCGCCTCCCACCAGCTCATCCAAGCCAAGTTCGCCGATATGATAACCGAAATCACGAAGGCGCAGTTGCTGGCCTTGCAGGTGGGACGGCTGAAGGACCAGGGTCGAGCCGATTTCGCGCACATCTCCATGCTGAAACGAAACAACGTCAAGATAGCGCTTGACGTGGCCCGTGCGGCGCGCGACATCCTGGGCGCCAACGGCGTGGCCGACGAATATCCGATCTTCCGCCACATGTGCAACCTGGAATCGGTGTTCACTTACGAGGGCACGCACAATATCCACACCCTCGTCATCGGCGAGCGGGTGACGGGGATCCCGGCGTACAAGTAGCTTCAAGTCTTATTCCGGCGCTTGAGGCTCCGACAAGACTCTGCTAATCTCTGTTTTGGAGATTGGAAGAGGGTCGTTGGGAAAGAGTGGCGAGGGTCAGAACCATGCGATTACAGCGCACGATCACAGCCGTTATTCGCCCGGGCGAACAATCGGGTTATGTTGCCGAGTGTTTGGAGATTCCGGTGGTGACCCAGGGCGCCACACTCGATGAGGTCACGCGCAATTTGCGCGAGGCTGTGGGACTGCACTTGGAGGGAGAAGACCTGGCGGAGCTGGGATTGGCCCCCTCTCCGGGGATCCGCGTGACCTTCGAACTGGAGGCTCATCCTGCCACGGCTTAGACGGCTCTCCGGTCTGGAGGTCGTTGCCAGCCTCGAACCGCTTATGCCAGTAAGCCTCGATCCCGCCGGGGTCGTCAGTTCGAATCACGTGAATTGTTCTGACGTCTTCGGGGAGCGAAACGAAAGAAAGGCGAGTGGTTTGAACTCACGGCTGCCGACGTCGCATCGTTTAAGCGGCGCAAGTTCATCTAGACTACCTGTGCCTCTGTCCCGGTCCCTATTCCGGCAGTTTCCGGCGGCGGGCAGGAGCCATAGCCTCGAGCAGCTCGAACTTTCTTTCCAGGCGGGCCAATCGTTCGCCGTGGCCGGCAACGTCCAACTGCAGGGGCTTCACGTCATCGGCCAACCGCACGATCCGGTCCTCGATGGTGACGATTTTCTTGAGACCTGCATAGAGTTCCTGAACCAGGCTCATGCTTTGGCCTCCTGAAACGTTTCCAGGAAGGTGAGCGTCTCGTCCAGCTTCCCAATGCTGCGATCCATGGAAGCATTCGCTTCCCGCACCAGGGCTGCAAACGCCTCCGCGTCGAAATCCGAAGGAAGATCAAGGTAGAGATCCAACGCCGTGCGCAACTCGTCGGAAAAACTGGTCTTGCGCCGGCGTGCGCGCTGGAACAGTCGCTTGCGCTGCTGCGGGGTAATATACACGGTTGTGGGCGTCGCCACGGGATCCTCCTGGATATTTCAATCCTATTTCATCCCACGGAAGGAATCAATAGCCTCGGGGCCGCACGACCTAATCCTCCACCCCTGCCCGAACTGACACCAAGCCGTTGCGCTTCGATATTTGCGACGAAACTCAATCTTAACGAAACATTCCTGTAACATTAGCGGTGCTATACTTCCAGCGTGCGTCCACGAGTCGTAATCATTGAAGACGAAAAAGATATCGTCGAGCTAGTTCGCTATAACTTTCGCAAAGAAGGGTTTGAGGTCGAGAGTTTCGGGCGAGGAATCGAGGGGTTGGACTTTCTTCGCCGAAACTCCGCTGACATCGTCCTTCTGGATATTCTCTTGCCGGACGATGACGGCTTCAATATTTGCAGGCGTCTTCGCGCCGACGATCGCTTGCGGTCGCTGCCGGTAATCTTCCTCACCGCCAAGGGCGAGGAAGTAGATCGAGTCCTGGGATTGGAAATTGGCGGCGACGACTACGTGGTCAAGCCCTTCAGCCCTCGGGAACTTGTAGCGCGAGTCAAGGCGGTAATGCGCCGGCAGGAGCGGGTGGCGGAGCGCAGGGAGGTCGTCGAGGTTGGAAGCGTCCGGCTCGATACGCGAACTCAGGAGGTCACGGTTCGCGGCCGGGCAGTGCAATTGAGCACCCTCGAGTTCAAGCTCCTGTTCCATCTCGCCTCTCACCCTCGCCACGTTTTCAATCGCGACCGGCTGCTGGATGAAGTCTGGGGACGAGACCGCTTCGTGACCCCTCGCACGGTGGATGTCCATATCCGCCGCCTGCGTGAGAAGATTGAACCCCTCCCCAATCGGCCGCAGTTCTTGCAGACGGTGCGCGGCAGCGGCTACCGGTTTTCCCCCCAGCCGCTTGACGGGGGAGAAGCATCCTGAGCATTCCTTCCGTGCTATAATCCGTCCGCTGTAAATCCCATTACCTCAGGCCGACATGGTCTTCCGCAGCCCGATTTTCCGCAAGCTCCTAAGCGCGGCGTTCGTCTTGATCGCGCTGACCTTGGTCGTGCTCGATTTCAACCTGGCACGATTCATAACCAGGCACGAAGTTCAGGCAACAGAACAGCGGCTTACTACCGTGGCTATGGTGCTGACGGCTGAGGCCGCGAGTCTTCCGCCGGCGCGGTTGGAAGACTGGAGCAAGTCCGCTTCCGCACGTGCCCAGTGCCGGATCACGGTTATCGACCCTCAAGGCGTCGTTCTCGCGGAATCCGAACAAGACCCCGCGAAGATGGAAAACCACGCCAATCGTCCGGAGATCCAGGCAGCCTATCTGAATCGACTGGGCAGCGCGATTCGGCACAGTGACACGTTGGGCCGCAACCTTTGCTACCTCGCCGTCCCCCTCCAATACCAGGGTCGCAGCGGCTACGTGCTGCGGGTAGCGGTGCCGATCGAGAACCTCGACGCAGCCATCGCGGAGGTGCGCTCGAGAATCCTCACTGCTTCTGCAGTGGCCGCTTTGATTGCACTGCTTATTGCCTATTTTTTCTCCCGCTCCTTCACGCGCCGGATTGGAAGGTTACGCGCTTTTGCCGAGGGTCTGGCGAAAGCCAATTTCACCGGGGGCCCGCTGCCGGACGCAGACGACGAGTTGGGGTCGCTCGCGCGCTCCCTCAACTCAACCGCCTCCCAGTTACATGACCTCATCGAGCGCCTGGGCCTGGAGTCGGAGCGTCGCGAAGCGATTCTTACCAGCATGGTGGAAGGCGTTCTGGCGGTGGATAAGGACCTGCGAATCACCTTCTATAACGCCTCGTTCGCCCGCGCGCTCGGATTGCGCAGCGAGATCCCGGCAAGATCCCCTCTGGTGGAAATCGTCCGTGATCCCGTTCTGCGCGAGATTCTCTCGCGCGTCGTGGCCGGCGGCGAGACTCTTAAACAGCGATTGCAATTGCCAGCCGCCGAAGGCCGCGCCTTCGAGGTCCAGGCCGCGCCGCTTCGCGTCGCGAAGGGTCGCGGCGCCATCGCGATCCTCCATGACATAACGGATCTGGAAAGGCTGGAACGTGTGAGGAAAGACTTCGTCGCCAACGTCTCGCACGAATTGCGCACCCCGCTCACCGCAATACGCGGCTATACGGAAACACTGCTCGAGGGCGCGCTCGAGGACAAGGAAAACAACCGCAAGTTTCTTGAGATCATAAAGAACCACTCCGTGCGCTTGAATAGCATCGCTTCTGACCTCTTGGCTCTATCCGAATTGGAGTCCGGCAAGGCTGGGACCGAACATGCCCGGGTTTCCGTACGGCCGGCCCTCGAGGCCGCCTTGCGGGCCGTAGAAGACGAGGCGCGCAGCCGGCGAGTCAAGTTGATCTGCGGGAAGTTGGAAGATGTTGAGGTCCTGGGAGATAGGGTCCGCCTGGAGCAGGCGTTCGTGAATCTCCTGACGAACGCGGTGAAGTTCAACCGCCCGGAGGGTGAAGTGCGCGCCGAGGTGCTGCGCACCAGGGACGAAGGAGTGAGCATCACTATCGCAGACAACGGCATCGGGATTCCCTCCGCTGATTTGCCGCGTCTTTTCGAGCGCTTTTATCGAGTCGACAAAGCGCGTTCGCGCGAAATGGGGGGCACCGGCCTGGGGCTCTCGATCGTTAAACACATTGTGGATCGAATGCACGGACGGATCACCGTGGAAAGTCAATTGGGCAAAGGTTCGGTGTTCACCGTCTTTCTGCAGGCCGCGTAAGGGAACGGCTTCCCCTCCCCCGATCGGGCTCTTCCGAAGTTCGACCCTGCCTAAGGCGGCGTGGCGCTACCTTCACAGAGTCGTCGCCAAACTTTTACGCGTCCTTCATATCCTCTTAACAGCATGGCGCGAGACTACTCCCGAAAGGCTTACACCATGCAGGAAACGATTACTGCCCTACTCGTGCACGACCGTCCGGAACCCATGGGGTCTATCAAGCAAGCCCTTGAGTCCCAGGAGATCAAAACCCAAAGCGTGAGCACTTGCCGCGAAGCCCACGAACGCCTGGGGGGACGCCAAACCCCGCATTTGGTTCTGGTTGACCCGCGGCTCCCGGACGGATCGTGGGCCGACGTCGTGATTTCAGCGGGTGCGGCTCCGTCGCACGCCAACGTCATCGTGGTCTCCGATGTCGTCGACATGCCCCTTTACCTGGAATCGGTTCAGCGCGGCGCCTTCGACTTCATTGTTCCTCCCATGTCAATTCCGGACTTCAATTATGTCGTAAGGTCCGCGGTAGACAACGCGTTGCAGCGGCGGGGATCCGCGTTGCAGACTCCTGCAGCTCGAAGCTAGTGTCGTTAAACTCAAGTTCGTTGATTAAGTCCTGCCACGCGCCCTAGCCCCGAAGGGGCGAAAGAGAGTAGCCCAGGGCGTAAGGACCTGTGAAAAAATCGATGGCTGTCATCCTGAGCGAAGCGAAGGATCCCGGCAGTTTCTTGTGGTTCAGCGATTTACGAACAACTGCAGAGATCCTTCGCGGCGCTCAGGATGACACTTCCGAATTTCTTCACACCTTCTTGCGCCGTGGGCTACTCGCTTTCGCCCGCTCCGCGGGCTGACTTCATGAACGAACTTCCGTTACACGACTCCAGAATTCGCCGAGTTCACTCATCGTATCCCAAGTCCGAATCTTCTCCTTCCGCTATATTGGCGAGTGTATTCCTTCCGGCGCTCCATCCGTGCGCTCATCTCGACCAAGGACTCATAGAGAGCGGGCGGCAATTCTGCCGTTGAGCGCAACTCGTCCAGGCTCCCGTTCCAACCTCCAGGTAAATCAGGCTATAATATATCGAAGACGTAAAACGTATCGGAAATGTGCTGCATCAAACCAGTTAATCCGCCGCAACCACCGCGGCGGAAGGTGCATTCCGGAATATCCCGGTCGTCGGGCCGAGTGCGGCCGTTCAGCGGGAACGCTGGTAACCACGGTGGATGGGCCACGTCAAATATTCAGGAAGAAATTGTAAGGAGGGTAGTTCTATGCGCGCTGAAACGCGAAAATTCCTGCGCGAAAATTTGCTAGGGTTAAGTCTCACTTTCATTGGTGTGGTGTGCCTGGCCATGTCAGGCCTGCTCTACGAAGGGCATCGTGTTTTCCCGCAATTCGCCCTGGCCGGCGGTGCGGGACTGGACGGACCGGACATCGAGGTTTTGGAGCGCCAAAACAAGGCCTACGAGCGAATCGCGGAGACGGTCACACCGGCGATCGTGGCTGTTCAATCGACCCAGGTCATCAAGATGCAACAGTCGCCCTTCATGATGGACCCCTTTTTCCGTCAGTTCTTCGGCAACATGATGCCGCAGTTTAATGTTCCTCGCGAGCAGCGAGAGCACGCGTTAGGAAGCGGCGTCATCGTTTCTGGAGACGGCTACATCGTTACCAATAACCATGTGGTTGCCAAGGCCACAGAGATTGAGGTTTTGCTCTCAGACCATCGAAGCCTGAAGGGCAAAGTGGTGGGTGCTGATCCCCAGACCGATATTGCGGTGGTCAAAATCAGCGCGTCGAACCTGCCCGTGGCGCCGTTCGGCGACTCGGTCCAAATGAAAGTCGGCGACACCGTGATGGCGTTTGGGAATCCCTTCGGGCAGTATTTCACGGTAACAAGAGGGATCGTAAGCGCGCTGGGCAGGAACCTCGCCGACAGCGGGGATAGGCCCGAGAATTTCATCCAAACGGACGCTGCCATCAATCCCGGCAACTCCGGCGGGGCGCTCGTTAATGTGCATGGACAGGTCATTGGTATTAATACGGCGATCATCCCGGGGAGCAATGGCCCCGGCGGTGAAGGCAGCTTTATCGGAATTGGTTTCGCCATTCCCTCCAACACCGCAAAGCACGTCATGGAAGACCTGATCAAAACGGGTAAGGTATCCCGCGGGTATCTGGGCGTCAGTATCGGAAACCTGACCGACGCCTTGTCAAAACAGTTCAAGGTCCCGGACACGTCCGGCGCGCTGATTGATGACGTAAATCGCGGCGGACCTGCCGATAAAGCCGGGCTAAAGAACGGCGATGTGATTCGCAAATTGAACGGCCAGTCCATCGAAAGCAGGGATCAATTGACGGCGATGGTCACCGATATAAACCCGGGGACCGTGGTGAAGCTGGACATCCTGCGAGACGGGCAGCCGATGACCGTCAATGTAACGCTGGGAGACCGGCCGGCCAATCTGAGCTATGTAGCCGGCACGAGCAAAGCTCCAACGGAAGGAGCCCTGCGCGGAATTACCGTCCAGAACCTCACACCTGAACTTCGGGACCAGTTGGGACTTTCGCCGGAAGTGCACGGAGTTGTGATCACCGAAATTGATCCGAGCAGTCCCGCTGCGCAGGCAGGCTTTCAGCAGGGTGATGTGATCGAGAGTGTCAACCGTCACCAGGTCAATTCGGTGCAGGACTTTAACCACTGGGCGGCAGAGGCAAAGGGGCAAACACTCCTGCGATACAACCGTCAAGGCAGCGGAGGCTATGTGGTGATCACTCCGGGCGAAGGCGGGGGCGACGACAATCAGTGAGGTCCGGCCGAACCGCACGTAGGGGGACAGCTTGCCGTCCCCCCAGTTCGTACCACAGGCACTCTTGCCTGTGACGCTTCGTGAGTGGGAAATCCTGGGCACAGGCAGGAGTGCCTGTGCTACCCCAAACGCGGGTGCGCACGTGAAGAGGCTCGCCATGACGCTGGCGATTGGAGTTGTGGCGGTGCTTCTTCTGATTGTCGCAGCAATCCGTTACTTCGAGAATTCCTTTATTTACTCCCCACCCCGTTACCCGGAAGGATTTCCACATGCAGACTTATCCCCGCTGCATGTTGAAGACGTCTGGCTGACCACGCAGGACAACATCAGATTGAATGCGTGGTACCTGCCGAGTCCCGGCTCGGAAAAGGCGCTGCTGTGGTTTCATGGCAATGCTGAAAATATCGGCTATGGGCTCGGGCATGCCGTATTCTACTCGCGTCTCGGTGTTAATGTGCTCGCGGTGGATTACAGGGGCTACGGGAGGAGCGAGGGTTCACCGGACGAGGCCGGTGTCTATCGCGACGCCGATGCCGCTTATGACTACTTGATCCGAGTACGTCACATCCAACCCAAGAACATTTTCATCTATGGGCATTCGCTGGGTGGCGCCGTGGCCATCGACCTCGCGTCGCGACGCGAGTGCGGTGGGTTGATCGTGCAGAGTTCTTTGTGAGCTTTCGGTAGGGCTGCGTAGATCGGTGGGGTTGGGTGGTGAGTCAGAAGCAGTAGCCTTGGGCCACCCAATAATGCCAGTCGGCGATGGCCTCGGCAGTTGATTCGTCTACATCTA
>JBEKLY010000293.1:0-10092 GCA_050010015.1 Terriglobia bacterium | reverse complement strand
CCCACAGGCAGGGCGCCGGCGGCAATAAAGACGGGCAGAAACTAAAAGCGACTCACGACAAATCCTGTGGTAAGACTCATTCCCATATTCATCAGGCCTTCGCCTACACCCGTCAAGCTTGTGACGCGAGCCTGCGCGGAATGCGGGAAGACGTCCGTGATCACCGCTATTTCGATATTGCTCAGAATGTTGGCTCCTAGAATCCCCATACCCGCCAAAAGATCCGCTGACCTTACTGAGTTTACCGCCGGCACGAGGCACGTGCAAACGGCCGCGATGAGCCCACCGATCGCGAAGGTGAGCTTGCGCGAAGCATCGACGGAATAGCCATGCCGGATCAGCCACCCGGAGAAGTACCCTCCGCCCGCTTGCCCGATCCCGCCGACGAAGTAGGCAAGACTCGCAAGGCCCGCCATGGACGCGAGCGTGACGCCGCGCCCCCTCACCAGATAGAGCGGAAGCCAAAACCAGTAAAAAGCAGTGAGAGGACCCGAAAATGACCGCATCAAAACCACCCCCCACACTTGGCGGGGCCGAAGCAGGTTGCTCAGAGAAACCGTTTGCTCCTGCGGGACCGATTCCGCGCGCCGCCTCAAGGCCAGACGACAGGCCTGGAGCCAAGGCAATACCCAAATCAAGCCAATGACGCTGGGCAGGAAGAACGCCGCGTGCCAACCATAATGCACGGTAATGAAGACGACTATCGGAGGTGCAATGACGGAACCCAGGATGCTGCCCGTATTGAAAATCCCCAGCGCAAAAGCGCTTTGGTCCGCTGGGAAAAGTTCTCCCACTGCCTTGACGCCGGCGGGATAGTTACCACATTCAAATATGCCCATGGCAAGGCGTAGGCCGCTGAAGGAGCCGACGGCTCTGGCGAAGGCCTGAAGCGCGTTGGTAATTGACCACCCGACGCAGAGGGCAGGCAGAGCCAAGCGAAATCCGATTCGGTCGATCAGCGTTCCGGCGGGAATCTGGCCCAGCGTCATCCCGAGCGAGAAGGCAAAAACGATGTACGAATACTGCGCGCTGGAAAAGTGAAGCGTTGACTGCAGGGTAGGTGCTACGGAGCCGAGCACCAACCTGTCCATGAAGTTGACGGTCATGGAAATAAGGAGGAGGATAGCAATCCACCAGGAGTGGAAGGTTGCAGCCTTCATCGGCGTGGAGATGTTCAGGTCAGGCTTCATCGCTGATCGAGTGGGTAACATGGAACCATGCTGATCGTGTCGGCTGCCCTCCTCGTTACCAATTCGGCCGTCGCGTTCATAAGCGAGTCGCTCGGCCACAAGGGCTCTGCGGCTGCAGGCAAAAGCCCAGCTATGGGATGGGTTTAGAAAAGCGCGCCTCGAGGCATGTGTCCTGGTCTACAAGACACAAGCTCCAGGCTATCTACAGATACAGCGTAAGAGGTGTGCGACGCAAACCGTAGCTTTCGCAGCGGCGAAAATCGTCGTGTCGTAAAACGAAAGGCGCCTGTCAGTTTGCATGAATAGAGAATAGCATACGTCAGCGGAAAATTTGCAGCCGAAAACGCCGAGTGAAACACTGGATCGGAAATGCGACCGCCAGTTGCCACGCGGAACTGCTCAATATGCGTCCGGCAAAACGCTTTGCTCGATGAAACTGATTTCGAGAAACTTCTCGGACCCCGTTCAGACAGGTTGCAAGGATTTCCCCTTGCCACGTGCACGTCCGGCCGGAGGGCGCCCGTAGCAGTCCGTCCCGCTGGGTCAATAATGCGCATCAACGAGTTGGACGGTTACAATACATACATAGTGATCGCGTAAGGAAACGTTGGGCGTCTCGGCTCAGAAGGTAATCCGCGCGCCGAACTGGGCTTCGCGGCTCGCGTGCATGGTCATGGTGATAGTCCCAAATTGCGGCTCGTTCACAAAGCGATTGGGAGTGCCGTAATCAGCGTTGTTGAACGCGTTAAACATTTCGGCACGGATCTGCATGTGCAGCGATTCCCCCAGGTGAAATTCCCGCGACAAGGCAACATCCGCATTTTGCAACCCCGGGCCCTCCACGGTATTGCGCCCCGCGTTGCCAAAGGTATAAGGCGCTGGCGCGGCAAAGGCAGCGGTATTGAACCACTCGCCCGCCGTGTGGGTGCCGGACGGAAACACCGCCTGGCCGTCGTAATTTCCACGGATGGGATTCTCACCCACCGTGGTGCCGGAATTCGCGGTGTCGCCAAACACTGAGATGGTAAACGGCATTCCTGTCTGCGCCTGATAGGCTGTCGCCAGCTCCCAGTGGGAGGTGAGCCGGCTCATCCACCTCTGTTGATTCAGCCCGGGGATGTTGTAGACGAAGCTAGCGACGTAGCGAAGGCGAACGTCGCAGGCCAGTCCCTTCTCGGCGTCGAGGTCGGAATCGTTTTGCGGGAGGGCGGATTCGTCCATGGGGGAGCGGAAGTCCGGGGCATTGGTGATGCTCTTACCCCACGTAAGGTTGGTCAGAAAGGTGAGCCCGTGGGAGAAGCGGTGGCGGACGTCCACCCAGCCCGCGTCGTACCAACTGCGCGCGGAGTCTTCGAGCATGTTGATGGTGGAGACGGGTTGATCGGTGCTGGCAATGGTGACATAGCTGGGAAACGTGGTTCCGGGAAGAAAATTGATGAACTTGGTAGGCCGGCGAGGCTGAAGGAGCCCCGGTCCGGGGGCCGGATTGTTGATCAAATGCGCGCGCTGGAGGTGGTACCCACCGTCGCCTTGATAGCCGATCTCCAGCACCGTGTTGGGGGTAATCGTTTTTTGTAGCGAATAGCTCCATTGCTGGATGTATTGCGAGGGGCTGTGTGGATAAAAGCCCGTAAAGCTGGTCACGGTCTTGCCCAAAACCGGTGAGGCAAAGTTGAATCCGGTCAGGCTGGGGGTGTAGGGATCACTCTGCTGGGTTATGGGGAAAACAAACGGCACATTGTGGCGTTGATTGCACCAGGTGCTCATATCGATGGGAGTGAAGAAGATACCGTAACTGGCGCGCATGACGAATGGGAACCTTCCCTCGAAAGCATGGGTCAGACCCACGCGGGGCGCGAGCTTGAGCTTCGGGGTATAGAACAACCCCTTGGGCATGCCCTCCTGCCCCCCGACAAAAATATAAGGGACGCCATCCTGCCAAGTCAGGTTGCTGCCGGGCTTGTCGGGCCGGATATCGGTGAGCGCGCTCATGTACTCATCGCGAAGACCCACGTTGAGCGTGGTGTTCCGGGTCACGCGCCAATCGTCCTGAACGAACCCATCGGCATACCACTGGGTAAGTTGCATGTCAGGAACGCCGAGCTGCGCCTGTTTCACGATGGGCAGACCCAGCAGGTAGCTTGCCAAGGCGTCGCCGGTGCCATCGTTGGTGGCCGTCTGGGTGGTGGCGCCACTGCTGAACTGGTAGTAGCCGCGGCTTTGGAAGAAGCCCCACATGGGCCAGTCGTAATTCCTGAGGTCGCCGCCCACCTTCAGGGAGTGCCGCCCCCATTGCTTATTCCAGACGTCACCCGCTTGCAGGAGGGTGTCCCAATCGTGTACCGGCGTGCCGATATAGGAATCGCCAAAGGCGTTGTAACCCTGCACCGTCGCGTACGGCATGCCCCATGCGCCCTTCCCGCCGAAACCTAGACCCTGAATGCCGAGTTCGGTGACGTAGTCGTCGTTGAAGTTGTCCTGGGAGTAGCGGTGCATGGAAAGGCGCGACATCCCCAGCCAGAACACGTTCACCGATGTGGAGGAGATCAGGTGCGTGTACCTCAGGGTTGCGTTCTGCGACAGGTTGTTGTCAAAGGACCCGAAGCCGGGCAAATTCTCCGGCGTGAAATCCCGTTCGGCAAGGAAAGAATAGCGCGCGAATAGCGCGTCGCCGTGGGGCAAATTCTGGTCGATGCGGAGCGTTCCTTGATTGGAGAAATTGCGGTTGGTTCGCAGGTCCAGGTAATTGTTGGAGTCCGTCCCCGTTCCCACTCCCGGCTGCGTGCTCACTCCCGTCATGCTGCCTTCGGCAAGGTTGGGAAGCGGCACGTGCGCCAGCATCCCGGTGGCTACGGAGTTGATGCTGCCGTTGGGGATTGTATCGTTCGCAAAGGCGTTGCGGAGGACAGCCGGGTTGTTAGGGCTGGTGGGGAGCGACGGGTTGTAATTGGGATTCGCATGCGTGGTGGAGGGATCGTAAATGGTCACGCCGCTGGCGCTGAAGTCTCCCGCGCGCTCCATCGCGGTGGGAACTGTCTCAATTTGCGCCAGGCCGTTGCTTAAACGGAAGCCCTCCCAATTGGCGAAGAAGAACGTGGAATTCTTGCGGATAGGACCACCTAGTGAAGCGCCAAATTCATTCTGGGCGAGATGCGGAATGTTGCTGGGGTCCATGAACGTGCGGGCGTCAAAAGTGTTGCTGCGGACAAACGCATAGGCGTCCCCGTGCAGTCCATTGCCGCCGGACTTGGTCACGATGTTCACCTGGGCTCCGCCCGCACCACCAAATTCCGCCGAGTAACTTCCTGTCTGCACTTTGAACTCGCGAACGGCATCGGGCGAGGGGCTGAAGGAAAGGGTGTTGAACGTGGGATCGGTGTCCGTCGAGCCATCCAGCAAGAAGTAGTTGGCGTTAGGCCGCCCGCCCCCCGCGCTCAAGGCCGAGTTCTGTGAGGGCCGCCAATAAAGCGGATTGTAGTTTCCCGTTTGCATCCCATACCCCTGGTGAACGGACGGGGCCATCAGCGCCAGGTCAAGTACATGCCCGCCATTCAATGGCAGTTCCTTGGTCAGTGTGGGTTCGATGACTTCACCCAGGCTGGCATCCGCCGTGCGTAATAGCGCCGCCGAGCCAACCACCTCGATGGCCTGCTTCAGCGGCCCGACCTGCATCACAAGATCGAGGCGAAGATACTGGTTCACTTCCAGAGTCAGAGTCCGCACTGGTGAGCCGAATCCCGCCAATAGAGCGGAGAGCTGGTATTGCCCCGGATTGAGGCTAACAAACTGGTAGGCGCCCTCCGACGTAGTTTCCACGGTGCGCGTCAGCCCCGTTTGTGTCTCCGTGAGATCGACTGTTACGTTGGGAAGCGGCAGCCCTTGAGCGTCAAGTATGATTCCGTCGACATGCGCCCCGCTGGCCTGCGCACGAACATAAGGTGTTTCGAAACCAATAATGAGAAGCGCGGCTACAATCCACATCCATTTACGCATTGGTTTGTCCCTCTGAAAAAAGGAGTGACTGAGGCCGCTCCTCTTCTCCACATACTGTTACTTCCGGACCTTGTTAGGCCCTTTGTGATCCAACCCAAATCCGACGCAACGCGGAGACTATCAGCGGATGGAGGCGCCTACAATACCGTCAACCCATTAGCGCTTGGGGTTTGAGGGATTATGAAGGTTAATATTATAATCCGCCATTATGACTGGAATAGAGACAATCCCGCTGCACAGTCGGGTAGCTTTTCACGCCAGTCAATCGCGACCGAAGTCAACCGGCGCCGTGATGTCGGCGGGCTTGATGTCGGTGGGGATAAACGAGCGATCGCAGAGCTTGCCACGGGCGCTGTCCAAAATCAGCCGACGCGGCTCATGCTCGCTGTTCGGGGTGGCTACCTAACGCTGGGGACATCAACATCGATGTACCACGGAACGGGGATGGCGCCCCAATGCGCGGGGCGGAAAGTCAAAGTTTCAACAGTTTTCTGAACGGCTTCCAAGCGATTCGCAGCGCCTGGCAATGACTCGTAATCAACCACACGGCCCAGTTCATCCACGAGAACGCGTACGCGAACGCCGGCGTCAGCTGAGTCATCCGTTGTCGGGCGGATGATCTTTGGGGGTTTCACCTGCCGCGTCAAATCCCGTTCGGCGCGCGCAGGTCGTAGATAGACCGCATTCATATTCATGTTGAACTTCAGGTCAACATCGGTGACAAATCCTGAAGGCGCGTGGGCCATCACAAGGGGCCGGTAAACCCAGTCGCGAACTGCCTTCAAAGCTGCGGCGGCAAGAATGGGGTTTCCCTGCAACACATGCGCCGCCAATACCTTTCCATCCGGTCCGACCTTGAGTTCTACGTTCACATGTCCTCGTATGTAATTGACCTTGGCCACGGCCGGGTATTCCGGTGCGAGGCCATTCAATACCAAGCGGGCCGCTACGCTGGGCTTTAGCACGATCGCAGGAGGCTCCAGCGCCTGGGGAACTTGCTTCGTGGCAGCCTTTACAGGCGCACTGATCAATCCCAGTGCCAAGAGAACAAGTCCGAATTTCAAGAAATTGAGGTCTGCGACTGCTTTGCCACTTGGCATGTGTGTCCCCCACCGGTGTCCAAAATGCAGAACCAAGAGTCGCCCGCCGACTTGACGGGCTGAGGGTAGACGGGATCATGATCCCTTGGCCCAAGTCACCCGCCAGTTCCTTGCTTATCCTGGGATGAGGGCCTTCCCATACCTCTGGGACCGTCCGTCCCCGCTTCCGGAATCCGCTGCCATGCGAATTGCGTGTTTTCGGCTGCTTTTGACTTCGGCCGATAGCCGAAATAGGCGATAGGTTATAGGTGTATAGGCGGCTCGTCAATAATTGCAATCAGTCAACGGGCTGGCTTTGATGCACTACACACGACCCGCGAATGGCTAACTGGCGGCATAAAAGCTCAGCCACCGCATCAGTTCAGGTGTTCTCGGAATGCTGCCAATGGGTTCAGTCGGAATCGGCATCTTTCATCCTTCCCTTCCCACTCCGAGCGCGTCCGCAACGCGGTTGATGTAATTGAACCAGGACGCGATGAGGGTGATTTGAAGAATGGCCTTGTCGTCAAAGCCGTTTTGGCGCAGACGCTCGTGGTCAGCCGGGCTGACCCTGGTGGCGTCCTTCGTGATCTTTATGACGTAGTCCACCATCACCCGTTCCGGTTCCGTAAGCGGGGCCTTGGTGTAATCCGTCTCCAACGCCCGTACCATCTCTTCATCCAACGTGACTCGACGCAGAAACTCTGCGTGCGCTTGGATTCAATAGACGCATCGGTTGGTTACTGAAACTATGGTCGCGATCACTTCGTGATGGCGGCGGCTCAGGGGCAAGTCGGGCGACATCAGCGCGCCGAAGGTGGAAAAGGCGTGCTCCAGCGCCTCTGGGATCAAACTGTGTGAGGCAACGATGCCGTCGTTGGGGTCACGATTAGGGTCGGACGGCTGGGCATATTCCTTGGGGTACAATCCCATCTGCGCCTCCATTGCTTTGCGAAGGCGCTCGTCAGGTTCGGCCAGAGGGACGGTGCGAATCCAGGTCATTTCTTTCCTCCTCAGAGTTACTAAATTCAATCACAAATACAAACCATGCCGCAAGAACTCCTGGGCGTCGATTTCATCTGTCAATGTAACCGTTGTTTGCGGTGCCTTTGCCAAACCGGCGGTGAGCATCGTCGGACATAGGGTGGACGCCGATGGCGTCAATCCACCGGTTGTAGAAGTTGAACAGCGCGCAAACCGAAATAGCGGAATAGATAGCCTCATCTGTCCAGCCGGCCAGGTAAAACGGCTGCATGTCGTCGGCAGTAATAGACGGCGCCATGCAACTGCCGCTTACTTCTGAATAGAAGCACTCAGAAACCATCCACGCAGTTATCCAACAGCCCTGAGTCATCGCCCAAGAGGCTAAGTGCTGTGCTCATACACCGTGTCGGCACTTTTTCTCGCAATTAGTCCCTTGAATCTGAGATATCGAATTCATCGCACAAACCGGTTGGGCACACGCCGCGCATGTAACCGCCATCACTGAGTGGACCCTGGCACCAAGGGGCGTGCGCCCTGGCGATTTCAAGCCAGTGCCCCAGCATGGCCTGTCCCAAAATCTCGCCGCTACGAACGAGGTTGAGGTGAGGATTATCCCCAACGATAGTTCCGTCCTGCTTAATGTATCGCAGGGTACCGAGAGACGTGTAGTCCCATCCTGTAGCCTTCACAAGGAGATCTCCGAGCATCGGGACTTCGGCGATGAGATCGATGAACTGCAGGTTTGGCGGCAAAAAAGGGACGATGTCGAGGTAGTGTTCGTATCGGAATACCGGTATGGCGGAGGGGAAATCCAACACAAAGGTCGAATTCCCGGCTCTCGGCGCGGCGTACATGTAGACGCCCGCTGCCACAATGTTCTCCTCGGTGAAGAGGCGGGCGGCAGCAATCGCGGCCATCGCGCCGCCTTTGCTGTGCCCGGCGATGTAAAGCTTTGGCTGCGTCTCACTTGCCAACAACTCCTGCACCGCTGGGAGCATCTGCGGCCACAAGGAGTCAACAGCCTTCCAAAACCCATCATGGACCTTCATAGCATTCGGGAGACTCCCCGGCTTAGCCACCGGCTCTGCCAGGAAATCCTGCATCCAATCCCGCACTTGAGGCGGGATGTTGAGACTCGTAGGGGGCAGCGTTCCGCGGAAGGCGAGGACAATGCCATCTTCAAGGTTGGTTCCAATCAGGCAGCCATTGATATCGTCGGCGCCCGCAACATAAGGGGTCGGCACGGCCTTCCAGCCCACGACCGGGTAATGGGGGGAAACTGCAGTGAAGTTGCCGGATGCAGTGATGTCGTACGCGCAAGTGGCCGCACAGAGCAGACGGCAATCAGTCGTAGTGGTCATTGACGTCATAGAGAATACATACCCATTAGAATCCCATTTGATAGAACAGCCAACTGAAGAAGCGATTGCCCAGCGAGGGATTTTCGCCCGTGCGCACGAAGAATGTCCGCCGGAGGGGTACGGTCAACTTGCGTAGGATGCGCATGTATAAGGCCGTGTTCTTGTAATGAAAGTGCTTTTCGTCCATCTGTGCAGCGGCCGAATACATCACTTGACCTGTATGTCTGGTTGGTTTGGAGGAGTTGGAGTCTTGCAGCAGGCCAACGGGCTCGCATACCGATGTTCGGAACCATGGCCTTGGCCCAGCAATTGGGATCGAAAGAGTACGGGCGAGATCGCGACTTCAGACGGAAGCTCACTAAGTGGCCCCGAGAAGTGAAGGCATGGTGCCAAACGTGTACTCGAAGTCGAACTTTTCTTCCGGCAGTCGGCAGACCCGCGTCTTCTTCTCATTCACCGCAAGCTTCAGCTTCATCATCATGTCCCGCATTTTCGCCAGAGCTTCATCGGCCTGGCAGCGACAGCAGATCACGAGGTCGTCCGCGTAATTCACGATGAACGCTTGAAGATGCTTTTCATGCCAAAACGGCAATCGCGCCCAAGAAGACAGCTTCCGTCCGATCGCGAAGAGATGCATTACAAGGGCAAGTGTCCAGATTGTGTGTGGCGATGGACAGAAACTTTGAAAAGCGTTGGGGGGAAATTCTGTCCAAGGGCGACGGCGTGGCGCTGCCGGACGGAGAGTTTAAAGGGACCTCTGTCGTGTGCTTTTTGGTTGCGGCTCTGCCGTACAGCGCTACGTCGCTGAAGAGAGTTTAGCGTTCTTACGATTGCGGAATGCCGAAAAACTTGTACCGCAGTGCGTCCTGGTATTTGGCCTTGGCTGCCTTGGCCTTGCCGCGGAGTTCTTCCGCGCGAAAGCCTGCCCCCTCCCACGTATCGACTTCCGCCACCGAATCATTCAGTGACGCGAGAGCTTGCTCATCGCGGATCGCGGCAACCCACAAATCGACGGCCGCTTGGTAAGCGCCCTGCAGGGCATCAAAATTCTGGACCTCATGTTCCATCGTTTTCTCCTCCTGTGGGAGCCGCACTACGAGACCGAAAAGCCGCGGACAACAAAACGGGTGGTCCGCGCTGCCCGCTCTATGGAGATTTATCGGTAGCGGGTCAGTTTACGTTCAACACAGTCACCGAAACTCTGCGCGCGCATGATGCTGGCATTTTGTCGCTGGCAGTATTACGCTTTCAATCCTCGATATCCCAATCGACTTGAGGTCCGGCACCGGCCAGATGCCCGCTGCGGGACCCGGGCCGGGGTCGGAAAGGGAAATTGCAGTTAGGATACGGTGGCTCCGTACTGTTAGACCGAAGTTCCAACAGCCTTCGAGGGATATCCTACTGATTCCTTGAGGGATACTGCCATGCTCAGTTTCCGGTTACTGGGAACGCACGGATCAGTTCGTACGCCCGCGCCTGGAGGGG
>JBEKLY010000292.1:0-10115 GCA_050010015.1 Terriglobia bacterium | reverse complement strand
AACTCCAGGAATTGCGTCACGCTTTCTTTCCAAAGCTTGGCGTTCCAGGCTATGGGCTTCATGCCCCCATGCTAAGTCATGCGAAGGAGAATTGCAACTTATACTTAACATAGTCATACTAGAAACGAGCCGAAACCGAATCGATTCTAGCGCAGTGCCTACATGCCGTAAAGCGTCTGCGTGTCAACCGCCTGGAACCGTGCGATCAGCCTCTCAGCCGGCGGAAAATGCTGCATAATGGATTCGCAAGACCCATTCCTGGTTAGGGGTGCGTCTCTCGGTTCTTCAGCTTGCGCAACGGCACCTGGATCAGGATATAAGCAATAATCGCGAACGCCACGAGGGAAATCCATCCACCCCAGTTGGCCAGGAATGGCAACTCGTCGTGGCCGGTGATTACTTTAGTGATAGAAGACACGCCGGTGAGAAACAAGGCGGCGAGGAGAATTCCCGTGATGGCCTCGCCGGCGATGAAACCGGAGGCCAGCAGGGTTCCCCGCTCCTCGACTTTGGCCTTTTCTTCTGCTGATAATTTCTTGCGCGCCACCCAAACGTCGGCGGCCCACTTCAAGACGCCACCTACAAATATCGCCCCGCTGGTTTCGAGCGGCAGGTACATGCCCACCGCGATCAGCATGGGTGAAGGCGCGCCGATCATCACCAGCGCTATGCCGAAGAAGCATCCCATCAAGAGCAGCCCCCAGGCCATTTGCCCACCCACGATTCCCTGAGCAAGTTGGGCCATGAGACCGGCTTGCGGGGCAGGCAGCAACTTGCCGCCGATGCCGCCCGTGGCGAGGTTGGCTTCGTGCAGCGCGATGATGGGCAACAAAAGGAAAAAGGATACAGCAGTCACGCTCAGTATTTCGACCACTTCCATCTTCCAGGGCGTCCCGCCCAGAAGATAACCGGCCTTCAGATCTTGAATCAGGCTGCCGGAGACGCAGCACGCGCAGCAGACTACCGACGCCACGCCCAGCACCGCGGCGACCCCTCCCAAGCCCTTCACCCCGATCGCCACCATCATCAACGCCGCAACCACCAGCGCCGCCAGAGTCAGGCCGCTGACGGGTTGATTCGAGGAGCCCACCAACCCCACCAGGTATCCGCCCACCGCTGCCAGGAAGAAGCCGGTCAACGTCATCACAATTGCCGCGGTGAGGGCCGCGCTCCAACTGTGCGCGAAGTACTTGTAGATAATCGTAATAGGAATAACTAGTACGGCAATAGCAAGAATGATCCATTTGATAGGAATGTCAATATCCAGGCGGGTGCGCCCGGCGGCGTGTTCGCCGCCCGCGGCGGAGGCGTGGAAGGCCCCGCGAATCGAGGTGAGAATTGACTCTCGCATGCTATAAAGCGTGTAGACAGCGCCCACCAGCATCGCTCCCACCGCGATGGGCCGAACCACGTTGTACCACACAGTGTAGCTCGCGAGGTCCCAGGGCGCCGTGCCTCCGGTGGTCGCGCCCAGGCGGTGCGGCAGGTCGGGATCGATGAACAGAACCAGGGGAATCAGCACCAGCCAGGCGATGACACCCCCGGAGAAATTGATCGCCGACAGGCGGGGCCCGATGATGTATCCGATGCCGATCAGCGCAGGAGACGCGGACGGCGTCGAGTAGGCCATGCCTCCGGTGTACTCAACGCGGCCCAGAAGCTCTTTCTGGTATCCGAAATAGCTGACCACGGATTTGGGGAATTTCCAGAAGGCGCTGATCGAATCCTGGAAAACCTGGAAGCCTTTATCGTCCTTGAGCAACTGAAGAACGGCGCCCAGTCCCATGGCGCCGAAGATGTATTTGGGAGCGTCGGTCGAGCCCTGCTGACCGGCTTTCACGATCTCGGCGCTGGCCGTGCTTTCAGGAAATGGGAGATCGGGCGAGTCAACACAAAGCGGGCGGCGTAAGACGATGATGAAGAACACGCCCAGCAATCCGCCCGCAAAGAGGATGAAGGTGCCGGTCCAATAGTGGCCGCGCAAGTCGGTCCACAAGCGTTGCCCGCCCATGTTGACCATCATGAAGGCGGGGATGGTGAAAATCGCGCCAGCCACCAGCGCTTCACCTACGGAGGCGGCAGTGCGGGTTAGATTCTGCTCGAGCACACCGCCGCGAAAGAAGGGTAAACGAAACAGCGCGATAGCAATCACGGCCGCGGGAATCGTCGCGGCCACTGTCTGGCCGGCTTTCATACCTAAGTATGCGTTGGCGGCCCCGAAAATGGCGGCCAGGAAGATGCCCGCCAGGACCGATTTGAGCGTGAACTCCGGCTCTTTCGAATCGTGTGGAACGAAGGGCTTGAATTCCGGCATGGGTGCGCTCCGCTGCTTCGTTGTACAGAACTTCCGGCCGGCAGGCCTGGTGCCTACCCCGCCCAGCGACGACCTTCAGGCCGGCAGACGCGGTGCTGACCCGAAGGTCAGCGCTACAACTTAGGAATGGGCAGTTGGGCACTATAACACGATGGAGTACACCGTGGAAAATGCTTAAGTCGCTAATACTTAACAAAGTTACACCAAGCTCCACCACGGAACCCGCGGAGATCACAGCGCAGCCTGTCGGCCGCATCCAAAATTCCAGATTCAAAATTCCAGACCAGAAATCCTCGCGAGCCGCAAAGGATCTTGGGAAAGGATCTTGGGAATAATATTACAGAGAACAACACTCCGGATTTCCTCTGCGAACTCTGTTGCCTCAGCGGGGAATCGCCTCTGCAGGTTCGGCGATGTGCCGCAAGCCGTGAGAGGCAGGACTGCGCTACAGGTGTTACAATGAGCGAGAAAAGGCTCCCGTGTGGTGGGTTTAACGAATGCCAGGAAAGTCAGCTGTTTACTCCCGCTGGTTGAAGGAGGTGAAGCGGCAGGGAATTCTCCATGCCGGGCAGCGCGTGGGAGTGGCGGTTTCGGGCGGGCCGGATTCGGTATTGCTTCTGCACTTCATGAACGATGCTTCTAGGGAGTTGGGGATCACGCTGCTGGTTGTCCACTTCAACCATCATTTGCGAGGCGCAGAGTCCGACGCCGACGAGCGGTTTGTCCGGAGCGTGGCCGGTTCCATGAGTATGGCCTACCTGGTCGGCCAGGCTGACGTGGGACGAGTCGCTCGCGAAAGAAGACGGAATCTGGAGGCCACAGCACGCGAGTTGCGCTACCGGTATTTCTTCACCCTGGTGGATCAGGGCCGGCTGGACTTGGTGGTGACGGCGCATACCGCGAACGACCAGGCGGAAACCGTGCTGATGCGTTTCGTGCGCGGCGCCGGGACGCGCGGCTTGAGCGGAATCTACCCGCTACTGGAGGGCAAGGTCGCCCGTCCCCTTCTCGACGTCACGCGCGCCGAGATTATGCGCGAGATTGAAGCGCGCAGGCTCGAATACCGGATCGATTCGACCAATCTCGACTCCCGGCTGAGGCGCAATAAGGTGCGCCGGGAACTCCTTCCGTTGCTGGAACGGGAATTCAACCCCGCAATCGTTCCGCTCCTCAAGGGTCATGCCGACCGGGCTAGAGACGAAGAGGCATTCCTCGAGCAACAAGCTCTCGAGCGAAGCCGCCCCTGGCGCCTGCGCGAGGGCGCGGAAGAAAAGATTTCGGTGCGTGCACTGGCGGGGCTTGCGCCGGCCATTCAGAGGCGAGTCCTGCGCCAAATGCTTCAATCCGCTCGCCCGGGATTTCGCGGCCTAGCCTACTCCAGCATCGAGAGACTGCTGCGCTTTGCCCTTGGCGCCCAAAGCGGCCGTAGCCTCCCCATTCACGAAGAGACGATAGCGAGAAAGGAATTCGACTGGCTTGTCCTCGGGCCGCAGCCCATTTCATCCGCAAGCGATGCCTATGCTTACCCGGTCGACGTTCCGGGAGAGACCACCGTACCCCTTCTGGGGGTTACTTTCGTGCTAAAGATTGTTGAGCCTGCTGGGCGTGCCCGGGAGTATAATCAAATGGCAGGCAGCGCCATGGACGCCGAGAAGCTGCCACGCCGGCTGGTATTGCGAAATTGGAGAGCCGGCGACCACTACTGGCCTTCGGGGAGCCGAAAGCTGCGGAAATTGAAGGAGTTGTTTCGCCAGCGGAAGATCCCGCGAAGCCGTCGGAAACTCTGGCCGGTGCTGGAGTGCGGTGAACAGATTGTTTGGGTGAGAGGATTTCCACCCGCCGCTTCGGTGGCTGCGGCTCCTGAGTCGCGAATGCTGCTGGTGGTTGAGGAAGGCGCCGGGTAGCCCCCGACTTTGGGGCTGCCGGGGTTCGGGACGCACTGCCCACGGCGGCATAGAGATTTAGATTAGCCCGGTTCGTGAGGGCAGTGTGAAGCATCCAATAGGGTGGTAGTTGTAAGCGCTCCTGAAAGGTTTAGGGGGCCGGAGGAGGAAACGCCGTGAATTCGGCGGTAAAAAACATCGTTTTTTGGGTGGTAATGGCAGTCACGGCCCTGCTGATTTGGGCAGTCGTTAGGGGCAGTGCGAGCGGCAACGTCCAGGATCTCAGTTTTTCGGCCTTCATCGACCAGATTAACAGCAACAACGTCCATGAAGTGCAGATTACGGGTACGGACGTTACGGGCACGCTCAAGAAAGACAACGCCAAGTTTAAATCGACTATTCCCGCAAACTATCCCGACCTGTACAAGACCCTGACGGAAAAGAACGTCAACGTCACGATCAAAGATAGTTCGGGGAATTCCTGGGTAACCTGGCTGATTAATGGCTTGCCCATGATTTTGTTGCTGGGCCTCTGGATCTTCTTTATGCGCCAGATGCAAAGCGGCGGCAATAAGGCGCTTTCGTTTGGGAAGAGCCGCGCCCGTCTTCTCTCCAGCCAGCAGAAAAAGGTGACCTTCAAGGACGTGGCAGGTGTGGAGGAAGCCAAAGAAGAATTGCAGGAGATCATTGAGTTCTTGCGCGAGCCGCAAAAGTTCCAGAAGCTGGGCGGACGCATTCCCAAAGGCGTTTTGCTGGTGGGGCCGCCGGGGACGGGGAAAACTCTCTTGGCGCGAGCGATTGCCGGTGAGGCCAACGTTCCGTTCTTCTCCATTTCCGGCTCCGACTTCGTTGAAATGTTCGTGGGAGTGGGCGCGTCGCGGGTTCGTGATCTCTTCGAGCAAGGGAAGAAAAATGCTCCGTGTATCATTTTCATTGACGAAATTGATGCGGTGGGCCGCCACCGGGGCGCAGGCTTAGGGGGTGGTCACGACGAGCGCGAGCAGACGCTGAACCAGTTGCTGGTGGAGATGGACGGATTTGAGTCGAACGAGGGTGTTATCCTAATCGCCGCAACCAATCGGCCGGATGTTCTGGATCCGGCTCTGTTGCGCCCCGGCAGGTTTGACCGTCGCGTGGTTGTTCCGCGACCGGACGTGGGAGGGCGCGAAGCGATTCTGAAAGTTCACACCAAGAAGATCCCGCTATCTGAGGACGTCGATATCCCGGTGCTCGCTCGCGGGTCGCCGGGCTTTTCGGGTGCGGACCTGGCCAACCTGGTGAACGAAGCGGCCTTGCTCGCCGCCCGGCAAAACCGCAAGACGGTGGTCATGCATGACTTCGAGACTTCCAAGGACAAGGTCCTGATGGGGGCCGAGCGAAAGTCCATGATCCTTTCCGAAGAGGAGAAGAAGAACACCGCTTTTCATGAGGCCGGGCACGCCTTGGTGGCCTCCATGGTTCCGTTCGCCGACCCGCTTCACAAGGTCACTATTATCCCGCGTGGTATGGCCTTGGGTGTTACTATGCAGCTCCCCTTGGATGACAAACACACTTACACGCGCGATTACCTCGAGTCTCAACTGGCCGTAATGATGGGCGGGCGCGCGGCGGAGGAGATCTTCCTGAACCATTTCACCACCGGGGCCGGCAACGACATCGAGCAGGCCACGGAGGTTTCGCGGCGCATGGTGTGCGAATGGGGAATGTCAGACCTCGGTCCCCTGGCCTATGGAAAGCACCAGCAGGAGATCTTCCTGGGACGTGATTTGGCAACCTCGCGCGATTTCAGCGAGGACACGGCCATCAAGATCGACCAGGAAGTGAAGAGGTTTGTAAACACTGCCTACGAGAAGGCTAAGGACGTCCTTACGACGCACCGTGACACCCTGGTGCGCATCGCGGAAGCATTGCTGGTCCGCGAGGTCCTCGATGCGGCTGAAGTCAAGCTGCTCCTGGAAGGAAAGCCCTTGCCGGAAGTCGTCCGTCCGGTGCCTCCAAAACCTCCCGCCCCGGAGACGACGCAGGTATTGAAACCTCGTCCCACGCCGGGCTTGCCTTCGCGCGAACGGCCGCAGCCGGCGTGAGTAGAACAGTGCCTGGGGGTTAGTGCCTAGAAGCTGTTTCCAAACCGGCTGGTTGAGGAGGGATTACTGACTACCGCCCAGAGTCCCCGGCTCCGCTCAAGCGTTCAGCCCCGCAGGGGCTGCACATGAGTGGCCGGGGGCAACGCCCCCGGAATCGTCGCCCTCTCACCCCCTTTCCCCTCTCCCCGCGCGGGGAGAGGGGTGCCGAAGGCGGGGTGTGGGGCTCTGGTCCGGGGGTTTCACCCCCGGCTACTCAACTTGCTCCCCTCCGGGGACCGTGGCTTCGCGTGTAGTCGACCAGCGCGTTGCGATTGGTGCAGAAGGTTTTGAAGTTGCTTCTAGTAGTTTGAATGTCTTTTCTAAGCACCAACCCCCAGGCACTGCCTTGCATGATTCCTCGTCCAACCTTCGATATAAATATCGGCGGGCGCGAAGTGCGTCTCGGGGAGCGCACTCTCATCATGGGTGCGCTCAATGTGACGCCCGATTCGTTTTCGGACGGCGGGCTCTACCTCGATCCCGCCTCGGCCATCGAACACGGATTGGACCTGGTGCGCCAGGGGGCAGACTGGATCGACGTTGGCGGGGAATCCACGCGGCCGGGATCGCAGCCCATTTCCGCCGAAGAAGAATTGCAGCGAGTTCTGCCCGTTATCAAAGGGCTGCGGCGCAAACTGCGTTCCACGCCGATCTCGATCGACACCACAAAGGCTGAAGTGGCCGAGAAGGCGGTCGAAGCGGGCGCCAGCATCCTGAACGACATAAGCGGTCTGCGATTCGACCCGCGGCTGGCTGAGGTGGCGCGTCGTCACAAGATGCCCCTTATCCTGATGCATATCCGGGGCCGGCCGGAGACGATGCAAACGCGGCCGTTCGTGGCAGATATCGTACAGTCGGTCACGCGTGGGCTGGCAACTTCTGTTCACCGTGCTCTCTCTGCGGGCTCGCGCCGATCGCAGTTGATCCTCGATCCCGGACTGGGCTTCGGCAAATCCAGGATTCAAAACTTCCAAATCCTCTCGCATCTTGGCAAATTGCGGCGGTTCGGCCTTCCCATTCTGGTGGGCAGTTCACGCAAGTCGTTCGTTCAGGCAGTCGCCGGAGGCGCTGCCCTTCAAGGTGGCACGCAACGAGGCCGCCGGGGCGCAAAAGGCGCCACGCCCTACTGGCCGATGATGGAAAGGGGGGTAGGGGCACGCCATGGTATGTCCCTCCTATCTGGCGATGCCGCCGCCGTAGTGGCCGCAATTCTCGCCGGCGCCCACATCGTCCGCGTGCACGAGGTCGCGGCAATTCTGCCGGCGGTGCGCATCGCAGATGCCGTCCTCGAGGCAGGTGGGCAGGTGGGAAGATCGGCAGGTCGGCAGATGGGCAGGTAGGCAGTTCGGGAAACAGTCCGTCTCGACCTTTGCCCCACGGCCGACGGAGTCCAGTTCCGCCCTCCGTCTGTTTACCCACTTGCCCGCCTGCCGATCTCCCCACATGCCCACTGCCGACGCTTTTTGGGCATCAAAGGGTTTGTAGTCTACAATAGGTTGGAGCATGGCGGGCAAACCGAGGCTGTTTGGCACGGACGGGATACGAAGCGTGGCGGGCGAGTACCCCCTCGACGACCGCACCGTATGGCGGCTTGGCCGCAGCCTGGGCACGGTTCTCGAAAGAGTGGATCCGGCTCGTCCGGTGCGGGTCATTTTGGGACGGGACACCCGCGAATCCGGAAGCTGGATTGCCGCCCGTCTTGTCGCAGGGCTGCGTTCGGCCGAGGTGGAAGTCCTCGAAGCAGGAGTCATGACGACGCCTGGCTTGGCATTTCTGACACGTCATCACGCCTTTTCTGCCGGCGTGGTCATTTCCGCGTCCCACAACCCCTACCAAGACAACGGCATTAAGGTCTTATCGAAATCCGGGACAAAACTCTCCGAGTCTGTGGAGCTTGAGATCGAGCGGGAACTGGACGAGACAGGGTCCAACCAGGAGGAGGGCTCCACGTTTCTTGAAAGCAGTTCCGGAGTTTCCGGTTCCGCACTCCGGGAGACGCCGCAACTGCTGGAGGACTATCTGGAACGGCTCGTGCAGCTTATTCCAGCCGGCCTGACGGTGTCGCGATACGAATTGGTTGTGGACTGTGCGAATGGCGCAGCTTCTCACATCGTCCCGAACCTTTTCCGCCGGCTGGGCATGAAGGTCGAGGTCCTGCACGTAGAACCGAACGGGCGCAATATCAATCTTGGTTGCGGCTCTCTTCATCCGCAATCCATGGCGGAATCGACGCGGTCGCTCTCCGCGGACCTGGGCGTGGCCTTCGATGGCGACGCGGACCGAGCCATCTTCGCCACGCGCCAAGGCAAGTTGATCGATGGCGACTATATTCTATCGATCATGGCCCCTTTCTTTCAGCGCAGGGGCACGCTTCAGGGCTCCGCGGTGGTCGGCACCCAAATGACTAATCTGGCGCTCGAAATAGCGCTGGCGGAACAAGGGATCGGCTTGAAGCGAACTCAAGTTGGCGACAAGTACGTTTTGGAGGAAATGCAGCGTTCGGGTCTGAACCTGGGTGGGGAACCATCGGGCCATATTATCTTCGGCCACTTGTCACTGGCTGGCGATGGCATCATTACCTTGCTCCAAGTGGTCCGCCTGATGGCGGAGACCGGCCAGCCCTTCGAGGAATTGGCTCGATCCTTCAAACCCTTCCCACAGATGATTCGTAACGTGCAAGTCCGGGAAAAGCCGGCTCTCGAAACCCTTCCGGAAGTCTCCCGCGCCGTGGAGGAGTGCCGGACGGCGATTGGCGAGCGGGGTCGAGTGGTGGTTCGCTACTCGGGGACGGAACCTCTAGTCAGGGTGATGGTCGAGGCAGGGCGAACTGAAGTTGTCGAATACCATGCGACCCGAATCGCGCAAGCCATCGAAGCTGCTGTCGGGAGCGCGTGATCGGGAGATCAGGCAATCGGGAGATCGGGAGATCGGGTGATCGGGTGAGCACCGAAAAGCCGAAGCTCGAAATTCGCAGATGGAAAATGGCATCTCCGGCGATTTGCGAATTTCGATTTCCCTGTTCACCCGATCACCGCATCTCCCGATCACCCGATTATTGCCGTGAGGTCATTATGAAAAGCCGGCCTATTCTGATATGTCTGTTTTCGGTCGCCATCTTCCCAACGTGCCTGCTTTCGCAGCAGAAGCTGACGTCCACTACTCTGCCCGATTTCCTGGCGCGATACGACACAAATTTCGGGCCATTAGAAGCGGTGTTCAAGGACTTGACGAACGAAGACCTGCCGCTCACCGACGAGACGGGACAGCCGCTGGCCCGCAGGCCGTTGACAGACCGTCTTCAATCTCTAACCAGTCTGCGCCAGACGGCTCGCGACTTGGCCGAGAAACCTGACGACTTGGTCCTGGCAACCACGGTGGTGATCCGCACGGAGACTCTGGCTGACGATCTCTTCGATCTCTCTCAAGTGGCCTATGACAACGACCGCGAAGAACTCGGCAACAGACTCAACAATCTTCAGGTCACCATGGAAGATAACAAAGGTTTATTGGCGGACTACCTTCTGGCGCTGGCCGCAGACAAGGAGAGTCAGCTGCAAAAGCTCGAGAAGGAGGTCGATGATCTGCATCAGAAACTGAAGGAAGGGGAAAAGTAAGAGCAGTCTCGGGCCGCTAGAGCTTAGCAGAATTAGTAAGCGATCTTAATCGTCGGAAAGGGAAGGGCGGGGCTTTAGCCCAATACTGTTCACTTTATAATTCTGATGCATCGTTCGATCACAATCCGGTCCTTGCTTAGCCTCTGGCGCCGGCGCACGGGGAATTTGCTTTGCGGGCGCC
>JBEKLY010000291.1:0-10150 GCA_050010015.1 Terriglobia bacterium | reverse complement strand
CTGTGAATATTAACGCCACGTTCCGTCCCACGGCTCACGCCGTGGGCTACTTTCTGGCGCCGCTCCGCGGCTTTCGAAGTCCCGGCGCCTTAAGTAAACGCTTATGGGGCTTGCCCTACCCGTTTGCCCTACCCTTTCGCGGCCCCTTCCTTGGGGACGGCAAGCCGTCCCCCTACAGGAGTCGAGGCTACGATCAGCGGCTCGAGTTCCTTCCGCAGTTTCTGCACAGCCCGGTAGATACTGTTTTTCGTGGCGCTTTCCTTAAGGCCCAGCACGCTGCCGATTTCTTCGATGGGCATCCCCTCGTAGTGGCGCAGCACGAACGCGGCGCGGACCTGGGGACTCATCTCGGCCAGCACGCTCTCCACCTTGTGCTTCAATTCGCCGCTCAGCAGAATGCGATCCGGGGCGGGATCGGCCGTAGGCAACTGTGCAATCCGTTCGGCGCCGGCTTCGTCAATACCCATGGGTTGCTCCACCTGTTCGGACCGCCCCAACTTCCGCGTCAGGTCGAGCGCCACATTCACGGCGATGCGGAAAATCCAGGTGCCGAAGCTGGAGCGCAATTCAAACTGCTTCAGCCGGCGGTAGGCTCTGAGAAAGGTTTCCTGCACCACATCCTCGGCGTCCTGTTCGTTCCGCGTCATGCGATAGGCCAGGCGAAAGACCTTGCGGCTGTATCGATCCACGAGGACACGAAATGCTTCTGTCTCCCCGGCGCATGCTCGCGCCACAGCCGCTCGGTCGCTCTCGTCCATTCGCACCTTTAGACTAGGATCCTCGTGCACGGTTAGGCCCGTTGACGGAAAAAGTTGCGAGTCAAGAGTCAAAAGTCGAGAGTCAGGAGGCTAATGTCGAGAGTCAAGAGTCTAAAGTCGAAAGTTAAAGGTGGAAGGTCAGGAGGTGAAGAACCTCAACTTTCTGCGGCCTTCGATCTTTCAACCCCCTCACTTTTGGCTCTCGACTCTCGACTTTTGACTCTCGACTTTCGACTGCCTTCCCGCTTGCATCTCCCGGCTCAGTCGAGTACTCTCAGGGACTAATTCCTTACAATTGGAGGCGCAGCCATTCCCATGAGAATCCGACCAAGAATTTACAGTATAGTGGCCGCAGGATTCACCGCTGCCACAATTCTTCTTCTCGCCGGCAATCTCTTCGGCGCAAAGAAACCGAAACCGGCTCCGCCCACTGAACCGGCGGCTTCGGTGGTTGTGAAGCCGGATATCCCGGACCTCGAATTCATCACGCGCTTGCGCGATGAGGAATTCAACCATGGCGAGTTGATGGATATTATGAGTCACCTCACCGACGACATCGGTCCCCGCCTCACCGGTTCGCCCAACATGAAGAAGGCCAACGAGTGGACCCGAGACCAATTCAGCAAATGGGGCCTGGTCAACGCTCGCCTGGAGCCTTGGGGCACTTTCGGCCGCGGTTGGGCATACCAATTCTGCGAGGTCCGGATGGTCTCGCCGGATTACATGCAATTCCTGGCCCTGCCGGAAGCCTGGACGCCAGGAACGAACGGACCCATCCAAGGCGAGGTGGTGCAATTGGTAGCCACAACCTCCGCCGACCTCGAGAAGTACAAGGGCAAACTGGGCGGCAAGATCGTGCTCATCGGCGAACCGCGCATACCCGAGCCTATCGAAAAGCCGATGTTCCAACGCGTTGACGATGCTGAACTGGCGAAGATCGCGCTGTTTCAGATCCCGGGCGGCGGACCTGGCGGGCCCGGAGGCCCCAACCCCGCCATGCGGCAGCAATTCATGCAGCGCTTTCGCTTCCAGCGGGAACTCGAAAAGTTCCTCACCGACGAGCACGTAGCCGCTACCTTAGATCTCACCCGGCAACCCGGCCAGGACGGCACTATCTTTGTCCAGTCGGGCGGGAGCTACGACAAAGGCAAGACGGTCGCTTTCCCGCGCATTACCATCGCGGTCGAGCACTACGGCCGCATGGTGCGACTGCTGGCCAGGAAGGTGCCGGTCGAGGTGGAAGTCAACGTCCAGACTCAGTTCTATGACGACGATGACAAGGCCTACGATACCGTCGCGGAAATCCCTGGCGCCGATCCCAAGCTCAAAGAGCAATTGGTGATGCTGGGCGGGCACCTGGACTCCTGGCACGGCGGCGAAGGCGCCACCGACAACGGCGCGGGAAGTATCGTAGCGATGGAGGCTGTGCGGCTGCTCGAAAAGCTCAGCGTGCACCCACGCAGGACGGTCCGCGTGGCGCTCTGGTCCGGCGAGGAGGAGGGCCTTCTAGGTTCGCGTGGGTATGTGAAGAACCACTTCGGAGGGCGGCCGGAACCCCCACCGTCCAGGGACGACAACACGCCCGCGTTTATGCGCCCGCCCAGAGGTCCTTTGGAGCTCAAGCCGGAACAGAAACTGGTCTCGGCGTACTTCAACCTGGATAACGGCACGGGCAAGGTGCGCGGCGTCTACCTCCAGGGCAACGAGTTGGTGGCGGCCATGTTTCAGAAATGGATGGAGCCGTTCCGCGACCTTGGAATGACCACGCTCACCATGCGTAACACCGGCGGCACCGACCATCTCTCCTTCGACGCGGTGGGCATCCCCGGCTTCCAGTTTATCCAAGACCCGATGGACTACGAGACGCTGACCCATCACTCGAACCTCGACGTCTACGAGCACATCCGCGCCGAAGACCTCAAGCAGGCTGCGGTGATTGTCGCCTGCTTCGTCTATAACGCTGCCATGCTCGACGAGATGCTGCCTCGGAAGCCGATTCGTCCGGAGGAATTCCAGCCGCCGAAGCCCCCGGAAGGCGAAAACCCGGCTGCGCCGCCCCCTAATCCTGTGAGTTCGGCAACGCCGCCCAACACGGGCCACCCTTCGCCGGCTCAGTGAAGCAATCGGGAGATCGGGTGATCGGGTGACCAAAACCGCTGCGCCTCCTGGTTACCCGATCTGCCAGTTTATTTGCCGCCCGTCACAACCCCGCGCCGCGAATTTTCCACCCCTGACTTTCTGTCTCTTGACAAACGAACTTCTGTAGGCTAGAATCTCGCCTTGGGGTTGGCCGGAGGCTTTCTTTCCCGGGAGTCACTGGCTGGCGCAGACGTTGCTTTTGAACGTCTGCGATGCGCCGAGGGCGCAGTTCGGTGAGCTTACACTGGATCACCGGACCTGTACCTTCGGGACATCCGAGACCCCCAAAAGCGGGGTCTGCGCTAGCCTGAGTAGTGTGCTTGAGAGCTGAAAGCTGACAGCTGAAAGCTGCTTTTTGAGGGAACAAAGCGAGAATGTCTATGAAAACAAAGGGAAGGTCGGAAGTATCAACCACCCCTAACCCCTCCTTGCCCAAGGAGGGGAATTCCTCAGATGAAGAGGGGTCGGGGGTGGTGGGCAGGCTGGCGCAGACGTTGGCTCTTAAACGTCTGCAATCCGGCGAAGTGGGGTTCGATCAGATTGAACTGGATCGCCAGGCCTGGCCCTTCGGGACATCGCAGATCTCAAACATCGGGGGCTGCGTCGGCTTGGTGTGGCTGACAGCTGAAAGCCGCATTTTGAGGGAACAAAGCGAGAATGTCTATGAAAACAAAGGATCGCAGTGTCTCGGGCAGGGACAGCCTCATTTGCCGCCCTCCGGGACCTCCACAGAACTTGACCCGCCCAGTCCCCAGGCGGTAGGAATCGTGGATTTCCACCCACCAGCGAGTATTCTGGCCCTCCAGTTGCTCAACTTAAATGCCAGCCTCAACCTACATTATTGATAATAAACAGCTTATGTGTTTCACCCGAGGTCAACTCTTGGCCCTCGTGTTGCACCGTCTTAGCGCAGGCGGTCACAGATGTCTTTCAGGCTTTGCTCCGGAAATCGAATGGTAGCGGAAGGCGCGCTTGCTGCGGGCTGTCGTTTCTTTGCCGGCTACCCGATAACCCCGGCTTCGGAAATCTACGAAGTCATGATGCGAGAACAGGCCAGCCGGGGCGGTCTGGCGCTTTCGGCCCCGGACGAAATCTCCTCGCTCTGTTATTGCGTGGGGGCAAGCCTTCGAGGCCTCAAGGCGATGACGGCGACCTCCGGCCCCGGCTGGGCGCTGATGAGCGAGACCGTCCAGTATGCGCTGATGAGCGAAACGCCGGTGGTGATCACGCTGGTTCAAAGGCTTGGCCCGAGCACAGGCGGGGCAACTCATGGAGCGCAGGGTGATATCTTCCTCGCGGAGTTCTGTACTTCAGGAGGCTACACCATCCCGGTTTTTGCGCCCTCGAACGCCGCCGAGTGTTACGAACTGACTCGCCAGGCGTTCAATTGGTCCGAACGCTTGCGCACGCCGGTCGTGTTGCTTTCCGACAAAGAAGTGGGAATGACCAGCGAGCCCGTTGACGAAGCGGCCCTCGCTAAGCCAGCGGTTGTCGAGCGCACCTGGGGCGATGCCGGCGCCTCCATCGCGGCCTATGACATTGAACGCGTCGAGGACGTGCCTTGTTTCGGCCCGGCCGGGGGCGAGGTTAAAGTCACGGTGACGGGGTCCGCCCACGATCGGCAGGGGCGTCTCAGAAAGCCTTCGGCCGAAGTTGTCGAATTGCTTCTTCACTTGCAGCGCAAGATCGAAGTGCATGCCGCCGATATGGCTATGGTGCATGCGGATCTCGATCCGGAAGCTTCCTGCTTGCTGGTCAGTTATGGAATCACGGCGCGCGCCGCCCGCCAGGCAGTCGGCATGCTTCGCAAAGAGGGTTTCCCGATCTCGTTCCTGCAGATTCAAACACTCTTCCCGGTACCCGCGGAGGCGCTCCACCGCGCGGCGGCAGGGATACGCACCGTCTTCGTCGCCGAGGAGAATTTGACCGGGCAATACCGAGCGGTGCTGGCTCCACTGCTGAACGACAGGCGCCTCTTGGGGATCAACAAGATCGGCAGCATGATTTCCCCAACTGAGATTGTTCGCGCCATACGTCGAGCGGGCGGCACGATTCCGCGCGGCGACTGGCCCTCGGAGCGCTCCTCCGAAGCAGGGGTTCGCGAACCGCTGGGGACGCGAAAGGCGGGAGTGTGATGGGAGACACCACCTACCTTGCGGCCGATGCCAAGCTGCCCTACTGCCGGGGATGCGGCCACGCGCTGGTGGTCCGCCAACTGAGCCGCGCGCTCGAAGGGCTCGCGCTCCCCGCTCGCTCTATCGTGCTCACCACGGACATCGGCTGCGTCGGCCTTGCAGACTCACTCTTCCCCTACGTGCACACAGTCCACACCACTCACGGGCGGTCGACCGCCATGGCCATCGGCATGGCCCTGGCAGAGGCCGTGCTTCCCGCCTCGGGCCTCAAGCCCATCGTCATGATCGGCGACGGCGGGGCGATGATTGGCTTGTTGCATCTGGTTCACGCCGCGCAATTGAATGTGGACATCACAGTGCTCGTTCATAACAACTTTCTGTTTGGGATGACGGGAGGCCAGCACTCAGCCTTCACGCCTCTCGACTGGTGCACGTCGACAACCCCCGAAGGAAACCGCGTGCCTCCGCTCGATCTTCTCGCGCTCCTGCGCGCTGCGCACGCCGGCTCCTTAGCCCGCCAGTTTGCGACTGACGGCAACCTGAACGCCGTCATTGCCGATGCAGTCGCTTATCCGGGGTTTTCCCTGGTCGAGATTCTGGAGATTTGCACCGGCTACGGCGGCCTCATGAACAAGTCCAAGGGAGCCGCGCTGCACGAGGTGGCCGGCCGGCAGGGCTACGCCATCGGCCAGTTGGAAGCGAAGCAACCGCGCCCCACATTTACCCAACTCTATCGGCACGAGATTGACTCGAAAACGGCTCCCCTGCTTGTTGAGGAGGGACCGGGGGTGGTTGACCCGCGCGTCGAAGCTGCCACCCACCACCCCCTGCCCCCTCCTCCGACTGAGGAGGGGAGTCAACTTCATCGTCCGAAGGAATCTCGTCCTACTTCGCTCCAGCACGCAGGCGCGGCCGATTCGAGACTCAAGATTCAAGACTCCAAACCCATGCACGTCGTGATCGCGGGCGCGGCTGGTGAAAGAGTGCAGTCTTCGGCAGCACTGCTTTGCCGTGCCGCACTGAGCGCAGGACTTTACACTACACAAAAGAACGACAATCCGGTGACGCAGGGATCCGGATTCTCGCTCTCCGAGATTTGTCTCGGCCCGCGACCCATCCAGTACACGGGAATGGAAAGCGCGGACGTTGTCATCGCGGTTAGCCAGGAGGGATGGAACGAGCTCACGACTAATGGGACCTTGAGCGCACTCACACCCGGCTCGCTTCTCGTCCTCGACTCAGAAATCGAGACTGAGAGTCCGACGGGCCGGGTGGTCCGTCAACCCTTCCGGCGCGATGCGACACCCAAGCGCGCAGCCCTAGCGGCGATTGCTTTCTGGCTGGAGAAGGACCCTGTGATCCCCAACGCAACGTGGCAGTCGGTGGTCGCAGCGCTCCCCGTCGAGCGCCGCACCGATGTTTCAGAGGCGTTAGGAATTGGGTCAAACCTCGCATGCCAGGGAGGCGAGCGTGCAGCTTGACTCGGGAGAACCATGTTGTCATTCCGAGCGTAGCGAGGCATCTCGCTCTGCTGCGGGTTAATGGACAAGCAATACGCAAGGCGAAATTCCGCGCGGAGTTTACCCTGAGCACCCGAGAGCGAGATTCCTTCACGTCGTTCGGGACAGGTTCTTCGCGGAGTTTACCCTGAGCGGCAGAGCGAGATTCTTCGCTCCGCTCAGAATGACAAGCGAAGGGCTCAGGGTGACAGCGAAGGGCTCGGAATGACACGGCGTTTCGATAAATGACATTTTGTACGCAACGATGGCACCAAGATTGCTGTGATCAAAGTGTTCTGATCAAAACTGAATGGAGCGACGCAATGAATAGAAGCAAGGTAACGATTGACGGCAACGAAGCCGCGGCCTATGTGGCCTTCCGGGTCAGCGAGGTTATTGCTATCTACCCCATCACGCCCTCATCCCCGATGGGTGAGTGGGCGGACCAATGGTCGTCAGAAAGCAAGCCGAACCTGTGGGGTACGATACCGCGTGTGGTCGAGATGCAAAGTGAAGGCGGAGCGGCCGGCGCTCTGCACGGCGCATTGCAAGCCGGTTCCCTGGCCACCACTTTTACGGCCTCGCAGGGCCTGCTTTTGATGATCCCCAGCATGTATAAAATCGCTGGGGAACTTACCGCAACGGTATTCCATGTCACGGCGAGAACGCTGGCAACCCACGCACTCTCCATTTTTGGAGATCACGGCGACGTGATGGCAACACGCCAGACAGGCTTCGCGCTGATCGCGTCGAACTCTGTACAGGAAGTCATGGACACGGCGTTGATCGCATCAGCCGCGACCCTGCGATCGCGCGTGCCGTTCCTTCACTTCTTCGACGGATTTCGCACTTCGCACGAAGTCGGCAAAGTGGAGCAATTGACAAACGAAGATATGCTTGCCATGATTGACCACGAACTGATCCAGGCGCATCGCAAACGCGCCTTATCACCGGATCATCCCTTTATACGCGGTACTGCGCAGAACCCCGACACGTTCTTCCAGGAGCGCGAAACCGTAAATCCCTTCTACGAGGCCTGCCCGGCGATCGTGCAGGAAGAAATGGATAAATTCGCGCGCGTCGCGGGGCGGTCGTACCACCTCTTCGATTACGTCGGAGCGCCGGACGCTGAGCGCGTGATCATCCTGATGGGATCGGGAGCTGAAGCCGCCCAGGAAACTGTCGAGCACCTCACCGCGCAAGGCGAGAAGGTCGGAGTCCTGAAAGTGCGTTTGTATCGTCCCTTCTCGCTCGAGCACTTCATGAAATCACTTCCCTCCACTGTGAAGAGCCTCGCGACGCTCGACCGCACCAAAGAGCCCGGCGCCGTGGGCGAGCCGCTTTACACGGATGTCATCACTGCGGTGAGCGAGGGCTTGACAACCGGCCTTGCGCCTTTCCAGACCTTCCCGCGAGTCATCGGAGGACGCTACGGGCTTTCCTCGAAGGAATTCACGCCCGCCATGGTGAAAGCCGTCTTCGACGAAATGCTCAAGGACAAGCCGCGCAACCATTTCACAGTCGGAATCAACGACGACGTAACACACACCAGCCTCGAATACGACCCGTCGTTTTCAAATGAAGATCCCAAAACTGTGCGCGCCGTCTTTTACGGCCTGGGAGCGGATGGCACCGTAGGCGCCAACAAGAACTCGATCAAGATCATTGGCGAGGACACGGACAACTACGCTCAGGGTTACTTTGTGTACGACTCGAAGAAGTCCGGCTCCGTTACGGTGTCTCACCTGCGTTTCGGGCCTAAGCCGATCCGTTCCACTTACCTGATCAGTAAGGCCAATTTTGTGGCTTGTCACCAGTTCAGCTTCCTCGAGCGGTTGGATGTGTTGAAGGCCGCGCAGCCCGGCGCCACCTTCCTGTTGAACAGCCCCTTCGGCCCGGAAGAAGTCTGGGACAACATGCCTCGAACCATTCAAGACGAGATCATCAAGAAGCAACTCCGGTTCTTTGTGATTGACGCCGTCAAGGTGGCCCATGCGGCCGGGATGGGCGGCCGCATCAATACAGTGATGCAAACCTGCTTCTTCGCGATCAGCGGTATTCTGCCCCGCGACGAGGCCATCGCGGCCATCGAGCATGCCATCGAGAAGACTTACGGAAAGCGCGGCGAGGCTGTCGTGCAGAAGAATTTCGCCGCCGTGGACCAGTCTCTTAGCAACCTGCACGAAGTTAAAGTCCCGGATCGTGTTTCGAGTACCTTCGACATGCGGCGCGCGGTACCGGAAGAAGCTCCGGAGTTCGTCCAGAAAGTTCTTGCCAAGATGATCACCGGCGACGGAGATGATCTGCCTGTAAGCGCCATGCCGGTGGATGGCACGTTCCCGAGCGCCACTGCCCAGTGGGAAAAGCGTAATATCGCGCTCGAGATTCCGGTTTGGGATGAGGAAATCTGTATCCAGTGCGGCAAATGTATCTTGGTTTGTCCGCACGCGGTCATTCGTTCCAAGATCTACGATTCCCGGCTCCTCGAGGGCGCACCAACCACATTCAAGTCCACCGCCGCGCGCTGGAAGGAATTCAAAGAGCTGAAATACACCCTCCAGATCGCCCCGGAAGATTGCACTGGTTGCACTCTGTGCGTGCAAGTCTGCCCCGTGAAGAGCAAAAGCGAGGCGAAGCACAAAGCTATCAACATGGCGTCGCAACCGCCTCTTCGGGAAGCGGAACGTGACAACTGGAATTTCTTCCTCACGGTTCCCGAAGTTGACCGTCGCACTCTCAGCCTGGGGCAGGTGAAAGACGTGCAGTTGTTACAACCCTTATTCGAGTTCTCCGGCGCCTGCGCGGGCTGCGGCGAGACGCCTTACATCAAGCTGATGAGCCAACTCTTCGGCGACCGCGCCCTGATCTCCAACGCCACAGGTTGCACGTCCATCTACGGTGGCAATCTGCCGACCACCCCCTACGCCCAGAACAACGACGGACGCGGCCCAGCGTGGACGAACTCTCTGTTCGAAGACAACGCCGAATTTGGCCTGGGACTGCGCGTGGCGGTTGACAAGCAGACCGAATACGCGCGCGAGTTGCTCACTCGCCTTTCTTCTGAGCTAGGCGATGCGCTAGTCCTTGCCCTGCTGGCCGCAGACCAGACCACCGAGTCCGGCATCAGGGAGCAGCGTGAGCGGGTGCAGGTGCTCAAGTCCAAACTCGCCGGTCTCGAGAGTGCGGAAGCGCACGACCTTTTGAACCTGGCGGACGCCCTGGTTAAGAAGAGCGTCTGGATCCTGGGCGGCGACGGTTGGGCCTACGACATCGGCTACGGCGGCCTCGATCACGTTCTGGCCTCTGGCCGCAACGTCAACGTCCTGGTCCTCGATACCGAGGTCTACTCGAACACGGGCGGCCAGATGTCCAAGTCCACCCCGCGCGGAGCGGTGGCCAAGTTCGCGGCGGGCGGGAAACTCCGGCCGAAGAAAAACCTGGGCCTGATGGCCATGAGCTACGGCAACGTCTACGTGGCGGCAGTCGCCATGGGATCAAGCGACATGCACACGCTCAAGGCATTCCTCGAGGCCGAGGCCTACGACGGCCCGTCACTCATCATCGCTTACTCTCACTGCATCGCTCACGGCTACGATCTGGTTTACGGTTTGGACCAGCA
>JBEKLY010000290.1:0-10156 GCA_050010015.1 Terriglobia bacterium | reverse complement strand
CGCGCGCACCCAAAACCCCGGGGCCCCCGCTACCAGGCTGCCACGAATGACACCCGGAATTGGATCCCAAAAGCTCACATCCCCGGACCAACTGCCGGCGCGAGGGGCGGAATCAGCAAGCGCCGCGGGCGCGTTAAATACTCGTGTTGATAGCGCCGGTACTCGTCGCCCGAGGGTGCGCGGTCATTTGCGGCGGGCGGGTAGTTCGCCATGCCGTGAAAGGGCAAAGGCCGGACGGTTGCTGAGAACGCGGTGTTCGGCTCACCGTCCTTCGCCCAGCCGTTCGTATACAGGAAGAAATCGCGTACCCAGCCCGGCTTTAGCGGCGGCAACCTTCCAGCGTCGAAGCTCACCGTGACTTCGTCACCAGGCGCCATCACCACCAACTGATCGTCTGCGCGAGCCAACAGTTTCTCCACCGGGCCATAGCGCGTGTACATGCCCATCATGGGATTCCACGGAGCGATGGCCATCACGTTTTCGTAATCGAAGGAGTCGGGGCGCTGGTGTTGCGGGTCGCTCGCGGGGGTTGAGAACCCTCGATAATGCAGGTCCGCGGAGAGCAGCGGAAGTTCGGCCGGAGTAGGCGCCGGGGCGTCATCAAGGGAGAAGAAGATCTGGTCCCAATAGACGCACAAGTTGGTCGCGATGCGCACATGGTGGTCGGAGGTGAGAAACTTGCCGGTCAAATCGACTCGCATGGTGCGGCGCGTGCCGCTCGGCAGACCCATATCCGGAATCACCGTTTCCCATTCACCTCGCGCATTGCGAACCTGCAGGTAGGGAGCAATCAGTTCGACCTGCTTATTGGACATCAAGGCGCGCGATCCGTTCGAGTCCGTCCAGTACACCCAACCGTTCAGCCACAAGGAAACGCGTGCGGAAGACGGCAGGTCTCCCAAATCCAGAGTAAGCGAGTGAGGCTCGGCGAGGCCAAGGATGCGCTGGCGAGCGAAATCGGTGGGATACTCTCCATCCTGCTTCAAGAGCAAGGGCAGGACGTCGCGGCCCCGATCGTCAACCGCCGAAACCGGGAAGTGCTTCTCGTGCACGGAATAGAGCGCCGGGGCCTCGGGCGAAGAGGCGTAGATTTCGTTCGAATAAATCTCCTGGCCGGCCGGATGGTCCACCGCCAGGAGCCGGAGCTGATCGAAGAAATCGGCTTCCCTCAATTCGTCGGTGAGCTGGAAAACGTACTGTCCGTTTTGGGTTGCGAGGTCGTGCGGCAGACGCACAAACTCTTCCGGGAAGAGCTTGATGCGAGTTCCGTCCGGGTTAAGCTCGCCCAGCGGGCCCGTGCCCAGCACGTCCGTGACAAACACATAACGCTCGCCATTCCAGGCGTAAAGCAGCGGGCAGGAGGTGGCTAGGCGCTCGGACTCCCGCACGTCAATCGGCTTGTCTGTGGGCACGTCAATCCAGTTCTGTATGACCGCGTTGGGCCAGGTGACGCGAACCACATCAACCTTTAAGAGGTTTCCGGCAAAAACCCGGATGGGATTTCCCGTGACCACAATCTTGTTGTAATAGTTCCCTGCCTTGACCTCGACCAGGCTGCCGATGCCCTCGGAGTTGCTTTTGTACCCGATCATCTTCATTTCCAGCCAGTGCGGTGTGGGGCCTTCTTTTTCGTAGGCCAGCAATTGCCCGTTGGCGGCCAGTCCCACCAAGTCCAGTTTGCCGGGATTGCTCAACCAAGTGGGGCTGAGCGTGCCGACGGAGCCTGCCGTACTGGCTGGGATGCTGATATTCCCCTCCCGGAATTTGCCGAAGTGATTGACCAGCAGCCGCCATTTGCCATCGGCATCACGAGCCAGGAGGTCCGCAAAGCTATCGCCGTTCGCGTCGACAACCGTGCCGCGAAATGCAAAAAAGCCGGCGGGAGGACGAACGGGCGGCAGGGGAGTGAGGGGAGTGAATTTCCAATCGCCCCGGTTGATCAGGACTTGATAGCCTTTAGGCCCCCACATCGCCAGGTCGAAGCGCCCGTCGTGGTTGAAATCCGCCGCCTGCACGTCGTAGGCAATCCACTTGCCGAATCCTGCGTCTGCTTCGGAGGTCCGGTTGGCAAACTTCCCCTCACCCAGGTTGGCGTACAGCAAGGGAGGGCCGTCGTCACGGTACAAACAGAGGTCGGTGTAGCCGTCGTTATCAAAATCGGCGAGCACCGCGCCGCGCATGCGCCCCTTGGCCGAGGCGAGGCCGGAAGAGGCAGTGGAGTCGGTGAAAGTGCCATCGCCATTGTTACGATAGAAGTGAACGGTGGCGCCCGCGAAATCGCCCGGGAAGCTGAAAGAGTCTTGTTTCGGCGGATCGTTCAAGTTCGTGTAGGCGGTCACGACCAGGTCGAGAAAACCATCGACGTCGGCGTCGAACAGCACTGCCTGAGTGTCAAGCTCGCCGGGAATCGCAGCAAGACCTGCCTTCTCCGTCTCATCCTGGAAAACTCCATCGCCCATGTTCCGGTAGAGCCGGACGCCGTTGAGACCAGCCACGAAAAGGCTGGGCTTGCCACTGTTGTTATAGTCGGCGAAGGTGGCGGAAACAGCGGCGCCGGTTCCGGCCAGCCCGGACTTCTCTGTTGCATCCGTGAACGTCCCGTCGCCATTGTTACGCAGGAGATAGTTAGCGCCACCCGGGTTGACCACGTAGATGTCCATGCGGCCGTCGCCATTGTAATCACCGAATGCCAGCGAGGGAGCAAAGAGGGGAAGGAGGCTCCGCCGCGCGTAGTCCAGAGAGTAATCCGCGGCTTTGGTTCGGCCTTGGGATTCTGCCGCAGCGCTTTGTTGCGACGGCAACGTCAGGCCCAGACGTCCAGTGATGTCGGCAAAGGTCACCTTCTCGAGTCCCGTGCCAGGACCAGGTTCCGAGGGGGGCAGCGCGGGAAGAAGCAGGGCGCCGTATGTTCCTCCTTCCAGGGCAGGATTCTGAAGCGAAATGCCGGGGACCTTGTCTCTCATCCGTTCATGGATCTTCAGGGCCTTCTGGGCTTCCGCGTTGCGGTTCAGGCGCACGTAGGTGGTAAAGGTGTGGAAAAGGGCCGCAACGTAAAAGTTCTGCCCCTTGCCAAAACCCATATTGACCACGTGCTCCCACGCCGAGAGCGCATCCTCCAGGCGTTTCTCGGCAAAGTAGATAGATGCCAGATTGAACCATGCCGCGGGGTCGTTCGGGTCGGCTGCAATCACTCGCTTGAGAGCTTTTTCGGAGTCGGGGTAGCGAAGCTCGCGCTTGTACACGATGCCCAGGTTGTAATCGACGGCTACCAGCTTGGGGTCCATCTGCTTGGCAGTGGCCAACTCGCCGAGAGCTTCGTCCAGCTTGTTGGCCTGCATCAGAGATAGGCCGAGGTCAAAGTGGTCCGTCGCCAGGGCCTTGCCCGATGCCACGATCTTCTGAAACTGTTCGATCGCCTCCGTATATTTGCCTTGCTCGTAATACGCCTTGCCGATATTACGTTGGGATTGAACGGCCGCCGATCCTGCAGTAGAACTCTTGCCGGCAGTCTTCGAGGCAGCCGGCTTTGCAGCTTGCGGACCTTCCAAACCAGGCCGGGCGGAGGTGAAACAGGAAGCAAGAATCAAAGCGACCATCACGCAGAAGCGCAGCACAGTGGAGAGGTTTCGGTTCATGAGTTTTCCGATTCTGGACTTACCGCAAACCACCGGCGACTGTCATTCCTAGCGAAGCGAGGAATGGTGCTCTGCTTGTGGTCCCTGGGCGCGTGGACCAGAACGAGATTCCTCGCTGCCATGAAAATGCGCTGTCATTCTGAGCGAAGCGAAGAATCTCGCCCTGGTCTTTGCTCGTCGGTCCGATCCGAAGCAGATCCAGATTCTTCGCTTCGCTCAGAATGACACGGTCTTCATGCACGGTAGTGAGCCGAAGGATAATGACCTCTGCGCTCGGAATGACAGTGCCCATTGGCATTTTCCAAGCCTTCAGATTACGGACTTGATACCGGTGCGAACGGTTATTATACAACGCGGCCTGCGGGCGCGAGGGTCAACTTGGGCGGTTTCTTCACCACCTTGCCGGCCGGTCTACAACTAAATCCGGATGGTCGTGGCGGAAAGTCGCCGCGATGTGGCAGGACCAGCAAACCGGTGAGTGAGTCTGAAGCACTTCCGGCAATCTCTCTGGAGCGACCTTGTCCCAATAAGTGGTCCTTTTCTCCGGGTTCAGCAGGGCCGGCACGTGTCCCACCCATTCCTCGGCTGCATCCACCGGCTTGCCGCAAATTACACAGGTTTTGCCGGCATACCAGTCGGCAACGATACGCCGGACCAGGCAGCCTTGCGGCGCTGCTTCGATCTGTTTCAAACACTCCTGGCCACATCCCTGCCGTTCCGGCCAGCGCGAGCATTCGCTCAGGCGAAGCCGCGGTGTGACGAAAGCCGCATCCCTGGCCAAGTGGGCGGCGTCTAAATCCACTGCCGCAGGCATCCGGGTTTCAGGGCAGGTGACCAGCCTCTTCCCGCGCAGCTTGAAATAAGCCCGCAGGCTCCGAAACGCTAAGTACCCGACTGCGAGTGCCAAAAGCGCTATGACGACCAAAAAAAGTCCAGTGCTCATAAGTGCCTCCTTCCAATGCACACTCTCCCTAGGCTATCATAATAAGCGTAGTTTGTCAAGAACTTTTTTTGAGGGCATCCGGCGCCGCCTGGAGTAGAATAGGACGTCTTGACAGATAGGTTCAGGATCCGAGGACTCGAACTCAACTCTCTCGAAAGCTTCACAGCATCTCAATTGTGCCGGGATGCCCATAGAGACACGCAACCAGCTACAAAGTCCGCTACTCAGGAGGATGACACAGTGAGAAAACTGGTAATTGGCGTTTTGATGGTATTGTTCAGCCTGCCGGTCGAGTTTCAGGCCAAAGAGGCTACCAAAATCGACGACCGGTTGGAAAGTGCCGCTGTAACCTTGTACGAAATCATGAAGACCCCTGAGAACTCGATTCCGAGGGACTTGCTCGACAGGTCGGTCTGCGTGGGCATAGTTCCCGGCGAAAAGAAAGGGGCCTTCATTGTCGGCGCAAGCTACGGGCGCGGCGTACTGGTGTGCAGAAGGCACGGGGACGGCCCGTGGGGCGCCCCTTCGATGATCGCCGTGCATGGCGGCAGTTTTGGTTTTCAGTGGGGAGGAACGGAGACCGACGTAGTTCTTGTGGTAATGAACCCGAGCGGGATTCGCAGGCTGCTCAAAAGCAGGGGCGAGCTTGGCGCGGATGTCGCGGTGGCGGCCGGACCCGTGGGACGGACGGCTGCCGCTACCACGGATCTCATGATGACCGCTGAGATTTTGACTTATTCGCGGTCGCGGGGCCTGTTCGCCGGCATCGCTCTCAAGGGAGCTGCCGTTACTGCGGACAGCGAGGCCAACTCGCGCATATATGGCCATCCTGTGGAGCCTTCGGATCTTCTGATCAAAGGCCTGGGCGACATTCCGGCTCCTGCCAAATCGCTGGTCAGCGAACTCGAGAAGTATTCACCTCATGGCGGAATAACTTTTGTCGACACACGACCGCCGCAGCCCACAAAGTAACCGGCCACGTCACGACGGACCGCAGGGGCGACCTGTGAGCTGCCCCTGCGCGCCCGGGCTTTTTCGAGAGCCATTACCGTTCGTTTCACGCGGTCAAGCCTCCCACGCCCGCCTGGCCCACCTTCACTGTGATTCCGTGTGGGCATGGGCCTTCGACCCACCCACCTAAGGAATGAAAATCACCTATGTCGTCGCCCCCGCAAAAGCGAGGGCCCATCGTTGGTCGGGAACACGATGGATTCCCGCTTTCGGGCGAATGACTTGATTTTCGAGCAAGCGGAGCGAGAAATCTGCCACTGGCTTTTCTTCGCGACCTTTGCGTGCTTGGCGTCTTTGCGAGAAACCGGAGCGTTGGAGTGTCCCATCGAGTTGTGCTAGGATGGGGAATTGCTTTGCGACCGGCAAGGCGCGCCTAATGCCGGTCCCAGACTCTCAAGGAGTTCCCGGTGAGAATTTACGACGGACAAGATATTCGCAACGTTGCACTAATCGGTCACGGCGACACGGGCAAGACCCAGCTTGTTTCTGCAATGCTCTATGCGGCGGGCATGGTGAATCGGCTCGGCAAGGTGGACGACGGAACCTCGATCACGGACTACGACGAAGAGGAGATTCAGCGCAAGTTCTCGATCACCGCCGGGCTCGCCTACGCGGAATGGGGCAAGGCCAAGATCAATTTCATCGATACGCCCGGATACAACATCTTCATGCACGAAACCGAAGGAGCGCTGCTCGCGGCCGACGCCGCCCTGCTGCTGATTCATGCCGTCGCAGGAATCGAAGTGCAAACGGAAAAATCCTGGGGCTTCTCGGAGAAATACGGATTGCCGCGCGCCCTGGTGATCAATCAGATGGAACGCGACCGCGCCAGCTTTGAGCGCACGCTCGAAGCCCTGCACAAGGAATTCGGGCGCAACGCGGTTCCTGTCCAGCTTCCGATTGGTGAAGAAAAGAATTTCCGCGGCCTCGTTGACCTGGTTCGCATGAAGGCCTATCTCTACGACTCGAGCGGCTCGGGCAAGGCGCAGGAAGGCGAAATCCCTGCCGAGCTGAAGGATGCTGCGACCACGGCTCACGAAGCCCTGGTGGAAATGGTGGCTGAGGGCAACGACAAGTTGATGGAAGAGTTTTTCGACCAAGGCACCTTGCCTGAGGAGGACCTGGTTGCAGGCCTGAGGTCCGCGGTGTGCGACAGGCGCATCTTCCCGGTGGTGGTTGCCGCCGGTCTCCCGAATATTGGCAGCGAGAATCTGCTGAAGCTAATCGTCGACTACCTTCCTTCGCCGCTCCAACGTAAGGAAGTGGAAGGTCTGGATCGTGAGGGCGGAGAGCCCGTCAAACGCAAGATCGCCGATGACCAGCCGGCGGCCGCCTTCGTGTTCAAAACCGTGGCGGACGCCTTTGCGGGCCGAGTGAGCTACTTCAAAGTGATGTCGGGAGTGGTTAAGAACGAAGCCAACCTGGCCAACTTCAATCGAGGCACCAGCGAGCGCCTTTCGCACATCGGCATAGTGCAGGGCAAGACTCAGACGCCAGTGGCCGAACTCCATGCCGGCGACATCGGGGCGGTGGCCAAACTCAAAGACACCTTGACGGGCGATACCTTGGGTGACAAAGCCGCGCCCATCTTGTTCCCGAAGCTGAAGCTGGCGGAACCTGCCATCTCGTTTGCCATCGAACCGAAATCGCGCGGTGACGAAGACAAGCTCTCGACCGCCATCCATCGCATGCTCGAGGAAGATTTGCTCCTACGCTTTTCGCGCGACCCGCAAACCAAGGAATTCCTGCTCTCTGGCGCGGGGCAGCAGCACGTGGAAGTGGCCGTTTCCAAGCTCAAGCGGCGGTTCAACATTGAAGTCACTTTGAAGGCCCCTAAGATTCCTTATCGCGAGACGATTCGCGCCAAGGCCGAAGCGCAGGGCAAGCACAAAAAACAGACCGGTGGTCACGGCCAGTACGGCGACTGCTGGATCAAGGTGGAACCGCTCCAGCGCGGCGCGGGCTTCGAGTTTGTCAACGACATCTTCGGCGGCTCGATCCCCAAGAACTACATCCCCGCCGTTGAGAAGGGCATCATCGAGGCCGCCGCGAAAGGGTATCTGGCCGGCTGTCCCATGGTGGATTTCCGAGTCATTCTCTTCGACGGTTCCTATCACGAAGTGGATTCTTCTGAAATTGCCTTTAAGCTGGCCGGCTCGAAGGGATTCAAGAAGTGCATGGAACAGGCCAAGCCCTGCCTGCTCGAGCCCATTATGAATGTCGAAATTACCGTTCCAGAGAATAATGCTGGCGACATTATGGGGAACCTGAATGGCAGGCGCGGCCGCGTGCAGGGCATGGATCCCAAGGGCGGGTCCACCGTCATCAAAGCCCAGGTGCCCCTCGCTGAAATGCTCACCTACGCCTCAGACCTCACGTCGATGACCCAGGGACGAGGAACTTACGCGATGGAGTACTCCCACTACGAAGTCGTCCCGCAGCCGATCGCGGATAAGATCGTCGCCGCGCATAAGCCGTCCGCGGAGGAAGAGGAAGAATAGGCAGTCGCCCCAACGGGGTAGCGCGGACTGCCGCTATTGCAGTCCGCGGCTTTTCGTGAGCCTTTGGACAGGCCGCGGACCCCAAAACCGGGGAGCCGCGCTACTTTTGCCTGGGGTGGAGCAGAATCAGCACTGCGGCTGTAGCGAGCAATGGCATAGTGGCGGCGGCGAAGAACGCCGGATAATAAGAGAACCGGTCCACAAGCCTTCCGACTATCAAAGTGAATGCAGTGCCTGCCAGGCCGGCGCCCAGACCGCTCACTCCTGTCACCGAAGCCACAACATCCTGCGGGAACAAGTCGGAGGGAAAAGTGAGGCCCATGGTGGACCAACTCGCGTACCCCCAGACAGCGAAGGCGATCAGCGCCAGCGCTACGTAAGCGTTGTGCGCCCTGGCTGCCGGAATTCCGGCGATGACCGGCAGGCAACTCACCACGCACACCCATTTCCGCGCCCGCAGGGTTGGTATCCCGCGCTTGATCAGGAATCCGGAAATCAGCCCGCCCGTGAAGTTGCCGATATCGGCGGCGACAAACGGAATCCAGGCGAAGGCGGCGATCTGTTTCAGGCTGAACCCGCGCGCGTCGCTCAGATACTGCGGCAGCCAGAATACATAGAACCACCAGATGGGGTCGGTGAGCGACCGCCCAAGAAGGATTCCCCAGGTATTGCTGTCGGTAAGCAGGGTCAGCCATCGGCCCGCGCCCGCGCGCTCCGAAACCTTGGCCGTGTCGCGACCCGCTTCAATCAGTTCCTTTTCTTCGCTCGTTAGCCTGGGATGCCGGTTCAAGGGGTAATAAACGCGCAACCACAAAGCCAGCCAGACGAACCCTAGGGCGCCGGAAACCACGAACGCGTATCGCCAACCCAGCTTAATGGCTATCCAGGGCACAACGATCGCGGCCACAGCGCCGCCCACGCTCGAACCGCTGTCAAAAATGGCGACCGCAACCCCACGCTCCTTCGCGGGGAACCATTCGGCTACCGTTTTGCTCGCGCCGGGCCAGTTGCAGCCTTCGCCGATTCCCAGCAGGAAGCGGAAAACAGCGAATTGAGAAAGTGAATTCGCGAAACCCGTCAGCATGCTGATGATCGACCACCAGATGACCGCAATCGCGAGGCCGAGCCGCGTGCCGACGATGTCGAGCAGCACGCCGCCGATGAGCCACATGCCCGCGTAGGATAATTGAAAGAAGCCGAAGATCCACGACAGTTGGCTGTGGTTGAGATGAAATTGCTGCGTAATCATCGGCGCCAGAACGGACAGTGTCTGGCGATTAATGTAGTTGATCACGGTGGAGAAGAACAGAGTCCACGCAATCCACCACCGCAGGCCTTTTTTGGGCTTCACAGTTTCTTCCGATTCCAACTTCCCTCGCCCCCTTGGGGGAGAGGGTGGCCCGTAGTCGGCGTTCTCACCAGCCCGTCAGCTGACGGGGACGGGTGAGGGGGTTCTTCTGACGGCAATTGTGCTGGGCCAAGCACCGCCGTCTTCAAATTTCGAGCATCGGCCGACCGCGCGGTCGGCCACAAGGGCCGCCCCTACATACTCTTTATAGGTTCAATTCCGCCGCCGAAGCTCGGTCCAGGAACATCGTCGCATTGGGATGCCGGCGCAGGATCGTTGCCGGGCAAGCAGTCGAGATCGGATCGTACAAAGTCCGTTTTACGATCGGGGCCTTGCGTGGGCCCGGAATCGAAAGGATCAACTCCGGCACGCGAAAGAGCGCGGGCACTGTAATTGTGATGGCCCTTTCCGGCATTTCAGCAACGTTGGCAAAAGCGCCCTCATTAACCTGCTGTTGGCGGCAAAGGAGGTCGAGCGTGACCAGCTTAACGTCGACCGGATCGTCGAAGAGCGCTTCGGCGGGATCGTTGAACGCCAGGTGGCCGTTCTCGCCAACGCCCAGCAGGCAGAGCAAGGGTGCGTGCGCCCGGATCAATTCTGCGTATTCCCGGCAGGTCTTCTGCGCGTTGGCCTCAGCGCCGTCAATCTCGTACATGCGCCGCAACTGCACACGGCTCGTCAGATTCTCCCGCATGTAACGCGAGAACGAAGCAGGGTG
>JBEKLY010000289.1:0-10171 GCA_050010015.1 Terriglobia bacterium | reverse complement strand
TCCACCGGCTTGCAAACTGAAATCTGCGATGGCGTCTTGAGCGTGTTGTCCCAACGCAACACTGGAGTACAACGCCATCGGCTGAGAAATACTGTCGGCGGGAAAAAACGTCGCGCACCGATCCGAGATTTCAGTCTTGTGCCCTGATGCGGCATAGTTAAATCTCGGCTGGCAATGCATTTTGAAACGCACGTTGCCGCGGATCACCGACACCATGCGAACGATCTCATTCGGCTGTTCTGCGTCGTCCTCGATGGGCATGAAATCTGTCAGCTCGGCTATGCCTTCCTCGGCAAGGAATCGCGTCAGGAGAATGTTCGTGTCCGGCAAGTAGAGTTGGCGTCTCCTCACGTTTGTGAGCTGGGGCTCGATCTCGAAGCGACCACCCGCTTTGTCGTCGAGCAGCGCAGCGAACACGGTGGGGGAGTCGAAATCGGGGAAGCAGAGAAAATCGATCGAGCCATGCATGCCCACCAGCGCGATCGACCGCATGTTGCCGATAACCCCGTAATTTTCGATGGGCTGAAAGCTCATATGTTAGGAAGGGCGATGCTCGCTTGGCGGACCTCCGCGAAACTCCAGCGTGGCTTGCTTCTACCAATCTTCTCATGAGGCCACTTCCAACCGCAAGTCTGGGTTGGAGCGTATGAGTGTCGACCGGCTCTCCGAACTACGACCGGAGCACCTGCAATTCGCCGGCTGACCGTGAGCAGAGGCGCATTTACAGTATGTTTGATGGTTTTTGCCGGAAGGCTAGAAGCTGTTTCAGAACCGCTCGGCAGAGGACAGATTACTGAATGCCGCCCGGGATCCCCGGCAACCGCGCAGGCCATCAGCCCCACAGGGGCTGAACATGAGTAGCCGGAGGCAACGCCCCCGGAAACGCTGCCCCCTCGCCCCCTTCCCCTCTCCCCGTTTGCGGGGAGAGGGGTGCCGAAGGCGGGGTCGTGGTGTGGGGTCGGTTCCGGGGGTTTCACCCCCGGCTACTCAATTTGCTCCCCTCCGGGGAGCACGGCTTCGCGCGCAGTGGACCATCCACGTTGCAATCGGGTACAGTAGGCTTTGAAACAGCTTCTAGCCCGAGCGGCCCTCCGAATCATCAAATTACTGATGAAGGTACTCCGAGGATGAGTGCTGCGGGTCACTGGCACTCCAGGCAATTCACTCCTTTGGCGGCGTGCAGGCTCATCTCATATTCGTGCACCACGGAGTACTGGGTTCGCGCGTGACATTCGGCGCATTTCCCCGTGGCGCGCACCAGTTCCCCGCTGGCCTGTTCCGTCTCCACCCGCGGCCGCGCCCGGTTAATCAGAAACGCTGCCAGAATCAATGCGAACGCAATCGTAACTGCCTTGAACACCGATCGAAAAGCCATAGGAAGTCCCTACCTACGCGAGGTGCTTGCTCTGCTCCAAGAAATGATTTTAGCGTAAATTCATTTTACGGACGGTGTTCCAAAGTGGCCCCCCGCGCCCGGCGAAGTGACCGTCGATGGCGCCGGCGGAACCCTGATCGCAGGTATGTATGAAGTGCACGCATACCTTGATCAGGACGAAGCCCTTCACACTTCAAAACACTGCGTCAAACGCTTCCCCGGCGCTGATAGGCTACTTTACTTGGCATCAAGTGCTTCCAATGAGCAAGCAGTGTTGAACTCTGTCCGCATGGCGCGGGGCGGCAGGAAGAGCATGTGACCTATTTTGCTCGAACCTCAACCGCCCCCATCTCCCCAGGTTGCAAGAGGTCTGTTTCGGCGACAAAGTGAGTGCCGGCCACGCTAGATTCCCGCAGCAGTTTGCCCTGGGCATCAAAGTACTTGACCTCAAAATCACCCGCCTGTGGCAACCACAGGCTCAGGTCACTGCGAAAAGCAATGTGCTTGGGCTCTGGCGTATCGTTGAGGATCAGCAGAAGGAGCCGGCCGCGCAACCCGTAGGCTCGAACAAACGCAGTAGTAGCCTCGCTCAGAACGGACTCACCGAGGGCGTTCCCCTCGACGAAATAGGGCAGGAATTGCTTGCGCATCGCCGCCGCGTCTCTCAAAGCCTTGCCCAACTGTGGACGTTCGCTAATCAAAGCCGTGCCGTTCGGCTCATCCTCCTTGCTCGGCATCACATTGAGGTACAACCCTTCTGCGAAGCATTTCTTGACGGCCAGGGGGGAATCATCAATGTTGCAATTCAATCGCGGGGAGCGCAGGACGCTCACCAGCGGACCGGCATCGAGGTAGTCGACCCAGTTCCAGGTGTAATCCAGGATCGAGGTGTCCCACTCGAGGTCGGTACACGATTCGCTGCCGAAAGTCGATTGCGCATCCTTCGACTTGGCCACAGTCCGCACCTGTTCAATGGTTTTGATCAAGCCCGGTTTCTGCCCAGGGGCTTCCTTGTAGCTAAACTGATCGAAGGAAAGCGAGGCCATGCCGCGGTTAATCCAATCGGTAAGGGCTCGGAGCGTGTCTTGCTGCCAGAGCGGATTGCCGTCATCGATGAAGGTCCCTTCCAAATCATGGGCATAATAGGGTCGGAACTGTGGAATTAACTCCGTGTGGTAGGTCCAATCATCATGTCCGGGTGTAACGCCGTATTTCCCTGGCGCTCCGATGATGTGAATGCTGAAGAAAGGGGCCACGTTCACACCCAGAGTCTCAGCTTGCTTTATTCCCTCGAGGAGTTCCTTCTCGGTTCCGAGGTCCCTTGAAAAGTGAACTGGCATGCTGAAGTACCCACTGGTCCAGAACCAGGGAACAAGCTCGTCCAGCCCGTATTGCAACGCGTCCGCCGCCACTCGCGGTAGGTCCTTGTATGAAAAGGCCGCCTTCGCCGGATCCTTTTCCGGAGCTTGGACCATCCAAATGGACTGGAAGCCCAGTCCATTCCGGATGTGGGTTGGCAAGGCACGCGGAGGATTTACCTGCTGGACGTAATCGCGAAACACCTCGATGCCTTTGGCCCAGCCGCCAGGATGGGCGGTTAACCAAAACTCCCCGCTTTCCCAGGTCTGGCCGGGATCAATCTGACGCTTGTGTTGCCAAGCGAGGCGCAAGTGCATGGGGTCGTGTTCAGCACGATAGGTCAGAACATCTGGCCGGTCCTCCGTTCGCCACTTCCTCTGAAAGACGCTCAGTCCACCCCCCAGCCCGCCAAAGTCGAGCCACCTCAGCGCATTCTGGGAGTAATATCCTCGCTCCGCCGGGTACTCCTTCCATCCCACCCTGTCATAGTACGGCGGAGCTGAATCGGGCGGGCGGAATGGAATTGTGAAAGGGTGGACAACCCCCCGGGCCAGGCGCAATTCCGTGTTCCCCACCCCATTCGAAGGCGTTAGACCCCAGAGGTCGGGGAAGAGGACTTGGGGGATGGGCGCGTTCGAATGATTCTCAATCTGACAAGACAGAATCACTGTCCTTCCATCTTGGGCGGGGCGGACTGTCACGCGAGCGCTCACATGACCCTCGGGAAGTGGGAAATTGCTCCTGCTTGGACCCAGCGTTTCCCATCCAACGGTCAACGTGTTGCCCTCTTGAACCACCTGGGCCTTCGAAAAGCGCGAGGCCAGCCTGAGCGGCGTAAACGCACTGGTCGGATAGGCGACATCGAGCAGGCCTGAACGCTCCTGTGTTCCCTCCAGCAGGACACCCGTGGCTGGGGAAGAAAGATATTCGAGGCTCCCGGACTGACGGTCGAACCACAGATCCATGCCGTTCATGTTTATCTTGAAGAGGCTTTCCTCGGCTGCGCTTGTTACGGTAGCGAGAAGAACGGTGCAAAGCAGTTCGATCAGGATGTTGCGGCTCGCGCGTGACATTAACGTATCCTCCTTAATAATCCGATTGTAATCTCAATTCTCTTGCCTATGATGTGTGAATAGCTTTAGACTGCACAACTATCAGCCAATGAATTAAGAGTAAGGACGATGGTAGCCCGGACCGGCGTTTCTAAGGACCGCGGCTCTTCCTGGGGAGGACCGATGGGAAGGTTGATGGCAGGTGTGGGGCGCTGTGACATTACTCCGGCGCCCGGGACTCCGCAAGGTGGCTGGGGCGCGGCGACACACCAGCGCGGGCTTGACGCTGACATGCCCTTTTTCGCTACAGCGCTCGTCCTGAAAAGCTCAGACCAATCAGTGGCCATTGTGGACATCGATTCTATCGGGTTTGAAGCGGATTATGGCAGCAAGATCATGGATGCGGTGGTCGGCTTAACAGGGCTTCCGCGCCAGCACGTTCGCCTCTCCTGGACTCATACCCACTCCGGGCCGAACACCTTCCGCCTGAAGTCCATCACTGAGGGGCTGGACATGGTCTTAAGCTACCTCGAGGCGCTGCCCCTACGGATTGCGAGTGCGGTATGGAAGGCACAACAGAACCTTAAAGCGGCGCGGCTTGGAGCGGCGTCAGGCAAATGCCAGATCAACGTCAATCGCCGCCTCCGATTACCGGATGGAGGCGTAGTGGTCGGAAGGAACTGGGAAGGTCCCGTTGACCCCACAGTGCGCGTCGTGCGTTTTGACGATCTCGAAGAAAACCCCCTTGCCACTATCGTCCACTACGCCTGCCACCCGACCACCATGGCGTGGCAGTGCCGATATTTCACTCCGGACTACCCGGGCGTCACAAGGCACACCGTCGAGAGAGAAGTGGGAGGTCTCTGTCTGTTCCTTCAAGGCGCGACAGGGGACGTGACGCCGCGGCGAGGTTTCACAGGAGACCTGAAGGTTTATAGGCGCCTTGGCTTGTTATTGGGTTTAGAATCTGCAAAGGTGGCGATGGGAATTGAGACATTACCCAAAAAGGAACTATTCCAGGGGGTTCTTCAGTCAGGGGCGCCAATTGCGCTTTACGAGGATAGTCCGACCGAGCCCGATGAAGTGGACCTGCGAGTCATCTGGCGTCTGCTGAGACTTCCTCTTAAAGAGCGAAGGCCACCGGATGAACTAGAGGCAGAAGCCAAAGCAGACCGGTTAGAGCTCGAACGGACGCGCGCGGAAGGAAGTGAAGAAGAAATCCGCATAGCGACGGCAAGAGCGGTCCAGGCCGGCTGGCGGGCAGATTATGCCCGGCTTTATTACGGTAAAACTCACAGCGACTGGCCATTGCAGGGCATCCGTATTGGGCCTGTAGCGTTGCTGGCCATCGCGGGTGAACCCTTTACGGAAATTAACCAGGCGATTGTTTCAAGCTCTCCTTTTGCTCACACTCTGTTTTCGGGGTATTCCCACGGGGGTTTTGGGTACATCCCCTCGCGGAATGCCCATTTGGCAGGAGGCTATGAGCTGGAAGCTTCGCCATTTTCCGTCGAGGCTTCCGACGTCATCGTGAAGGAGAGCTTGGCATTGTTGAGGGAACTGGCCGGGGACTAAGGTGAATTGTCGTTCTTGGCCTAGCGTAAGCCGGGTAGCGCTGAACGCCGGTTGTGAGGTCCGCGGCTTGTCCGCAGGCCTAGAAAAAGCCGTGGAACGCAAACCGGTGGTCCGCTCTACCCAGTTACAGAGCCACATATTCAGCTTTGCGCGGAGGAACAGGAGCATACAATGCGGCTTAAGGACAAAGTAGCAATTGTGACAGGCGGAGGCACAGGAATAGGCAAAGCCATCAGCCTTCGGTTTGCACAAGAAGGCGCCAAGGTCGTAGCTGCGGGCCTTGATTTACCGCCGCTCGAGGAAGTGGTGAGACAAATTGAAGCGGCGGGTGGAGAAGGACTCGCTCTGCGGTGCGATTTGCGAATTGTCGAGGATACCCGGCGTGTAGTGGATGAAGCTCTCAAGAGGTTCTCTACCCTGCACATCCTTGTCAACAACGCGGCGATGGTGGACTTGAACAGGACGATTCAGGAAATGACGGTTGAGGAATGGGATGGATGTTTGAATGCCTCGTTGCGAAGCGTTTTTCTTATGACCAAGTGGAGTGCCCCGGCCATAAGACAGGCGGGCGGCGGAGCCATTATCAATTTGGGTTCCGTCGGGGCAGTCATGCCTTGGGCCGAGGGGGGTGCTTATTGCGCCTCGAAGGGCGGCGTCATCACGCTGACCAAGGTCATGGCGATCGAATATGGGCCCTGGAAGATTCGAGTCAATGCCATCAGCCCTGGCGCGGTGATGACTCCCAACCTTCAACGTGCCATCGAGCACTTCCGGCACGAAGATAAGTTAAATGCCAAAAGTGTGCTGCATCGCGTCGGTCAGCCGGAAGAGATAGCCAACGCCGCCGTCTTCCTGGCGAGCGATGAAGCCTCTTACGTGACTTCAGCCAATCTCTTTGTGGATGGCGGGTACCTTATAACATAGTTCGCTGAGGCGGTATTCCCAAGCGCGCACGCGCCTATGCACGGCCCAGCAAGCTCGTCCCGCCGGGCGGGACAAAGCCGCAGCAAGCTGCCGCACTCCGAAGCCAAAAAGATAACGGGGGGACCCTTGGTCAGGCATAAATTGCAAGTTCGAAGCCGGCAGGTGACTTACGCCACGGCCACACTTATCGGCATCATGTTTCTGTGCCCCATGGTTTGGCTGGGCCTGGGAGAGCTCGCGAACGCTGCCACATCTCAGAAGCATTACTTTGGCCACGACGCTCGCGAGGACCAATACGGGGTGATTGCTCCATGGTACACGGGTCAGAACGGGCAATACGACTTTCGCGTCCGCGTCGCCGCTGAAACCATCAAGCGATATCCGTGGGCAAACCGGGACCGCGCGGTCATGCCGGCGCCGGAATACGCCTTCAACGGAAACTGGAATATCGATTCCGAAGGCAGGATCACGATACCCAATGAAAAAGATTGGCAGAACGGTGACCTCGCTCAGCGCGCTGGTTACATCATCAGCAGCATGCTCGAGTATTACAGGTACTCCGGCGACCCGGCCGTCTTTGCCATTCTCAATCCAACAATCGACTACTTGCTCGACCATTGCCAGACGAGCGCAAGCCACGGCTGGCCGAATATTCTGATTAGCGTACCGACTATGGGCACTCCTTATGGCGATTGCCGTTTGGGACCAAGTGAAGAACTAGACCGCGGGAACGGAAAAATGCAACTGGATATCGTGGCAGAGATGGGACTGCAATTGGTGCAAGGATACGAACTGACAGGCAACCTTCGCTGGTACGAAGCAGCCAAACACTGGGCTGACTTGTTGGCGAAGAACCGTCGCTCGGAGCCAAGCGCATCGCCGTGGGGACGCTACGCGAACAAGGCCGGCGGCGCAGGAATGAATGGGGAGCAGACGGGGGGAGTGGCAACCATCCTGTGGTTCCTGGATGAGATGATTCGCTCGGGTTATACAGGGACTGACAACAGTCTGGTGGCGGCGCGCGACGCAGGGCGTAAGTATATGCGCGATTCTCTGCTGCCGGCCTGGGCGATTAACGACTCCTGGGGGCGCCATTTCTGGGATTGGGAAGATCCCGTTCAGACTCTCTATCCTACGGATTTCGTGCCCATGTATCTCATGGATCACAAGGACTACTTTCCGAATTGGCGCAACGACGTTCGCAATATCCTGAGCCTGAATCTGAATCATACGAGCGTCAGTCCAAAATCCAACGGCGATACCTTTAGCGGCGCCTGGGCATATCCCGAGTCCTCCGGTTGCTGCGATCGCTCCCTGTCTTATAGCCCGCAGGAGTTAGCGAGGACCTTTGCCCGCTACGGAGTGGAAGCAGACAGCGAGTGGGCAAGGGAAATTGCGCGGCGTTCAGAACTTCTAACGACCTACGACGGACTGGAAAACGGGCAGGCCATGGATAACATCGATGGCGGACCTCTTGTGGACGGAAACTGGTTCAAGATTGCTCAACCCATGGCCCTGGATTACGTATTGAAAACCATGGCCTGGCTTCCCGAGGTAACAGGGCCGAACCGCGAGAATCACATCCTGCGCAGTTCCGGCGTTATCAAACGGGTGATTTACGGTGCGGGAGAGATCCACTATTCCACTTTCGATGCCCCTCCGAATAGCATCGAGGTACTGCGTCTTGCTTATTTGCCCACCTCGATTACAGCTAATGGCAAAGCGCTCCAGCAGGGCTCGATTCAGTCAGGAAATGGATACTCGGTCGAGCCTCTCAAGGGGGGCGATGCGATTGTGTATATCCGGCATGATGGCGCGAAGGAGATTGCAATTCAGGGAAACGACCCCCAAGTCATGGTCGATGACACAGAAATGACCTTCGAAGGAGATTGGCAGAAGACTCCACATAAGGAGGATTTCAGGGGAGCTTCGCGCACCGCTCGGGAGCCTGGGGCGAGCGCGAGTTATCGGTTTCGAGGAAACCAGGTCCGACTGGTGGGTCGAGTCGGCGAGAGTGGGGGTCTTGCAGCGGTGTACTTGGATGGGATCAAGCAACTGGTTGGAATTGATTGCTTCAGCCCCCTGCCTCTTCATCGGCAGATCCTTTACTACAAGAATGGGCTCTCGAACGACTTCCACACTCTCAAAGTAGTCGTGCAGGGGCAAGGAAACCCGATATCCAAAGGCAAGGAAGTATACGTGGACGGGCTGGAGTATTCGCAGGCCGCCGGTGATAACGGCTTTGGCGAGGGCGGCGGACCAAAGGAAGCGCAACGATTTATCTTCGGATATACGGGAAGGAGCGATTACCTCGACTCTCACGGACAAGCATGGAGGCCCGGGACGGAATTTGTAGTGCGATCGGGAAACCTGACGGATGCCGTAGCAAAGACTTGGTGGACCATGAGGCAGGCGACTTTTGTGGAGAATACGCCGGACCCGGAACTCTACCGCTATGGGGTTCACTGGCCGGACTTCACCGTGAACGTGACTGTGGGACCCGGTGACTATCACGTGCGCTTAAAGTTTGCGGAGACGCAATACGAGGGGCAGGGCCAGCGGAGTATGACGATTTATGTGAATGATGACAAGGTGGCCGAAGGGCTGGATGTTTTTGCCAGGGCAGGTGGTGCAAATCGGGCAGTCGATCTGGTCTACAACGATATTCACCCCGAACATGGAATCATCGCCCTGCGCTTTGTTGGATCAGCTTCGCAGCATGGCAAGGGAGAAGCCATGGTGCAGGCTATCGAGATCGGTCCAAGCAGGGATTAGGGATTAGGGAGTGGCGGGAATCCTCAGGATGAAGGAAACAAACACCAAGCGCCTTTACGACTGGGGGATGTTGCTCCTCTGCAACATGATTTGGGGCAGCCAGTTCGTTATCTATAAGATCGTTCAAAGGCAAGCCGGTCCGGTCTTCGCTGCCCTTTTCCCAATTACTATCGCCACGCTTCTGCTCCTCCCCATTCTACGCAGGGAGCGGCAAAGGGCGGCTCCGGCGGTTAGCAGCTTCTCGTTGCGGGGAGATGTTTTCCAATTCATTCTCATCGGCGTTTTCGGTCAAGTCGTAACACAACTGTTCGTGGCGTGGGGGGTTAGATTCACGCTCGCCTCCAACGCCGCACTCTTGGCGCTGAGTCTCCCCATCTTGACTGCAATCATGGCCTACCTGTTTCTAGGCGAGCGCATGACGCCGGTCCGCTGGTGGAGCTTCGCGCTGGCGATCGCCGGAGTGATCGAGTGCTCGGGCATCCGATGGAGGGAAGTAAACCTGGGTAGCTCGAAGTACCTTATCGGCAATCTGATGTTCTTCTTGGCGATGAATGCCAGCGCCTTCTACAATACCTATAGCAAGAAACTGCTGCGGCGCTATTCACCGCTTGAAGTTCTGTTCCGAAGTTACTGTGTGGTCGTGGTGGTGATGCTGCCTATCGCACTTATTACGGAGCCCCAGACTTTCCGGAACATACCAAACTTCACTCCGGCGGTGTGGCTGGGGTTCTTCCTCTTGGCATTTTTCCAATATTTTCTAGCTATGCTGATGTATCTCAGCGTGCTCACACGTCTGGACGCAACGCAGGCAGGACTCTCCAATTACCTGATCTCATTTTTCGGGCTGTTCGTGGCATTTCTTGCGCTTCACGAGCGGTTGACCAAATTCATGATATTGGGCGGATTACTGGTTCTTGCCAGCACCCTGCTGGTAACGATCTACGAAGGAAAGCAAAAGCTCCAACCCGCTCCCGCTGCGCCGCCGGGGAGCTAGTGTCCTGTATCATAAATGTCTTTACTAATCGACAGGGTTGCTGCATACTGGATTCACTATGCCGTTGCCTGCCGCACCCGCTCTTCGTCTGACACTCTCTCAGCGCAACGAACTTGT
>JBEKLY010000288.1:0-10218 GCA_050010015.1 Terriglobia bacterium | reverse complement strand
CATGCCTGCGGTCGTATGCTTCACGGAGAGCCGGATGCGGGAAACCTGCACGTCCGGTTCGAAGAGGGGAGAGTGGATCGCCCATCATTGGGTCGTCCTCTCTCCTACTCTACCGGCTTTTCAGCATCGGTCAGCGATGCGTTCCCACGCGCGCGATGGCCACTGCCTGTGACCCAAGGAAGAGCCGCAGAGGAGGGCAAAATTCGCCCACCTCTGCGCTACCTTGCTCCGTACCCGCACTGTCATCCTGAGCGCAGCGAAGGATCTCTGCAGTTCCACAGGACGGTTCTGAATCCCGAGATGCTAATGCGGAGATCCTTCGCTGCCATGAAAATAGCGGTGCCGGACCCCCTCACCCGTCCCGCGCCGGCGGGTGAAGGCGCCGTCGCGGGACGGGTGAGGGGGATCCTGCCAATCGGCTGATTGTCGGCAATAGACTCGGGAGGGACACTAGAACGAGCATGCAGAGGTCACGGCGTTGCTTTCTTGGCGACTTCGGCTAGTATTCCGGGAATCTCAAAGACGGCCTGGTTGTTCAGGGCGGCGGCGTTGGCGCGGTATCGGGCAAAACTTGGGGGGTCAAGAAGCTCTTCGACGGTGGGGGTGATGCGGCCGAAGTCGCGCATGACCAACCCCACCTGCTTTTCGAGCACCCAGTCCGCATTGTAGCGTTCCTGGGGGAGAGTCCTGTCGTTGCGCTCGACGATCACCGGCAGCTTCATGGCCAGCGCTTCGCTGATGCTGCCGGGGCCGGGCTTGCCGATGAAGAAGTCCGCGAGATACATGTAGTAGGGAACTTCCGTGGTGAAGCCCTCGACATACTTGCGAACTTTTCCCTGGATGCCGCGTAAGATAGCAGCCAGCCTTTCGTTGTGACCGCAGACGAGAATCAATTGCAGATTCAGTTTAGAGGCTTCGAGTTTCCTGGCGATTTTCACCATGACACTCGATCCTTCACCGCCAAACATAACCAATCCGGTGGGCAGGTTGGGGTCAAGGCCCAGCCGTCGACGCTCAGCGGCGCGGTCCACGGTGATCGCCTGATAGAACTTGGGGTGAAGGATCATTCCCGAGGTTTCAAAGATCTGGTCGTCGCGAAGCCCCGTCGAGCGGGCTTGCGCTACGGCGCGCGGGGAGCCGCAGATAACAAACTGCTCCTGGCGTTCAATCCAAAAATGCGGAGGGTAATCGGCGAAATCGGTAATTACCGTGACGAACGGTGTGACCGGTGACACGCGGCGCAGGCTCTCGAAGAGCGCCCGGTTGAAGTGCGGAACAATCGAGACAACCAGAGACGGCTGGCTTTTGCGCCAGTATTCCTCGAGCAGCTTCACCTGTTGCGGATGGTAGAGCCGTATGGCCGCCTGCAGGACCCGCAATCCCGTTCCCGCGCCCCAGGTCCAACCCATCTTCAATAACCAGTTATAGAGATCTTGCAAGCGCAGGCCGGACAGCCTCAGCACGGGATCGATGGAGTCGAGCAGCTCCTGAAGGTTCATTAAATGGACGTCCCATTGGAGTTGCTGCTCGGTAACCAGGCGAAGGCCTGTGGCTGCGGCGCGGTGACCGCCCCCGGCATCGAAATAGACGAACTCGACTCTTCCCATTGGCAGGAATTCTCGCACAGGTTGAGGCGTGCGAACAACCATACCGTCGTCGATTACCGGAGGTGTCATTCTCGGTATGGATGAAGGTGTGAAGTATTTGTGAATCCCTCAGCCTGAATCGCAATGCAGGCCTCAATAACAGTTTGTAGAGGCCCGGAGGGCCGACAGAAAGTAGCCCACGGCGCAAGCCGTGGGATCGAGGAGCAGCCCTGGGCTATTTCAGCCCCGCAGGGGCGGCAGAGCCTCCCGCAGGACCCCTGTCGCCCCATCCGGGGCTGCGAATGTTGAGGCTGCATCCCGCCCCACGGCTCACGCCGTGGGCTACTATCTCGCGCCCCTACCGGGGCTAGTTCGACATACGTCGCGAATTGCTAGGTCAGGAGGCTCGAAAAAAGGATCAGAGTGGACGATCGTAGCCCAGCGAGCAAACCGTAGTTAACCGTGTACCCTTTAACCAACTCTTCATCTGCAAGCGACACATATGTAACGTAGGAAATGTAGCCTGGAGCGTGCGATGTGATCTTCACGTCCATACGGTCCACTCCGGCATGGCCACCTTGCCGCTGCTAAACCGTTTTTGCCGCGAGTGCTACAACCCTCCCGAAGCCCTATACGAGAAGCTCAAGCGCCAAGGGTTGGATCTGGTCACCGTAACCGATCACGATTCCATTGATGCGGCGGAGAACCTTCGGCGCCATGCGGACTTCTTTCTTAGCGAAGAGGTCACCTGCCGGGCGCCGAGCGGCAACGAGTTCCATATCGGAGTTTACGACATCAATGAATGCCAGCACACCGAAGTTCAGCGGCGGCGAAACGATCTTCCCCGCTTGCTGGCCTATCTCGAGGAGCAGAGGTTGTTCTTTAGCCTAAACCACGTCTTCTCAGCCCTTACCGGACGCCGCGCGGCCGACGATTTCGACTGGTTCGAAGCCTGTTTCCCCGCCGTCGAAGTCCTGAACGGACACTTGCTGGCCCGCAACAATCGCCTTGCCGATCAGTTGGCATCCTATAACAGGAGGATTGCGGTGGGGGGAAGCGACGCCCATGCGCTGGCTTCGGCCGGCAGCGTCTGGACGGAGGTTCGAGGGGCGCGGAACAAAGTTGAGTTTCTCGAGGGCCTGTGCGAGGGCCGCGCCCAGGTGCACGGGGAATCAGGAAGCTATTGGAAACTCACCAGCGATGTCCTGGCTGTCAGCCGCGCGATGTTTCGGGAGAGACCTTTGATGCTACTTCTCGCACCGCTGCTTGTCGGTATTCCTTCCGTAACCCTCTTCAATTATTTCTCGGAGAGGCGGTTCGCTCGCAAGTGGGGGCAGGCGTGGGCCCGCATGCGTGGCCTTGATGGCGGCCAGTCCGTCAGCCGCATGCCTGCCGCTGCCGGGGAGGCGACGGCGTGACTTTTCCCACCACCATGTTGGGCTTCATTTCGAGCGGCGATCAGCGCCTGATGCGGCGCGTGAACCGCTGGAAGCCGCCGCGCTGGATCAGGCTCTGGATGATCCTGGCAACCCGGGCCGGGGACGGCTGGCTCTGGTATGCCATCGGAGTATTGGTATTGGCCTTCGGGGGTTCGTCACGTTTCGCGGCCGTGGCGACCGCCGGTATCTCCTGCGGCATCGGGGCAGCTCTCTTTGTTGTCCTCAAACGGCTAGCCGGACGCAAACGGCCCTGCGCGATTGCCGCTCATTGCTGGGCTACGCTGCTTCCGCCCGATCAGTTTTCGTTTCCTTCCGGGCACTCCATCTGTGCCTTCGCCTTCGCTGTCTCCATCGGCTTGTTTGAGCCTGCCCTGATGTATGGCCTTCTCTTCTGCGCCCTCAGCGTGGCGATTTCCCGAATCATGCTGGGGTTACACTTCCTCAGCGATGTGGTGGTCGGATCTTTGATCGGCGCGGGCCTGGGGTACGCTTGCTACACGCTGTTGACCGGCGTTCTATAGCAACAGTTTTCCCTTCCGCATTAATCGCTTTTGAGCGTATGTGGAAAGAGCTGAAAGGTCAGAAGGCGAAGAGGTTCTTGACGGGCAGGCTGAACTCAGGAACACCGGTGATCGTGAGGACTTCGCTTTCCTGAACGTACTCGAGCGCACAATCGGGATAAATCAGTTCGATGAACCGCTTCTCTGGGTCAATCCAGACCTGAATCATTCCGCTCTCCCGGTAGTCCTTGCGCTTTCGCTGAATGTAGCTGGGAGAGTTGCCGGGGGACAGTATTTCGAAAGCAAAGTCCGGGGCGAACTCAGCGCGATTCTCGGGGATTTCGCTGTTGGGAAGACGTTCCTTTTTGAACATCGACACATCGGGTAAACGCCAATTGCCTGACGACATCGTAAATACGGCGTTCGAGGGTGCACAAGTCCAGTCGGGGTGAGACGCGCAGTACGGTGCGAGGTATTCCATTAGATGCCACAAGACCATCTCATGCCGGAAGCTTGCCGGGCTCATCATGGTTATCTCACCATCGACCCATTCCCATCTTTGTTCATCGCTGCCGCTGGTTAGGAAGTCTTCCCAACTGATTGTCGTTTTCGTTGCCATACGGTTCTCACTGTCGACATTGTCTCACGCTGGCCGACGCGCTTGCAAGGAGAGTGCGGGAAGCAAGACGGTAAGGGGACCGGAGACAGGGATTGTTCTTGCCGAAAATGGATTCCCGCGTACGCGGGAATGACGTGTTTGAAGCAGAGGCGCGTTTGGGCGGGTCAGGAGCCCGAAGGGCGGTTTGAAGGCCGCCCTCGGGCAATTAAGCACAAACTTCTAAGATTCTGATCTCAGTTCTAACTTCTCGGCGTCCCAGAAGAGGCGTTGCTTCTTCAAGTACGAAAGGTTGGCCATGTGACAGGCCACTGCAGTACCGCAGCCGAAGTCCACGTTCTCGATGGGTTGTTGGCGACTCTTGACGCAGGCAAAGAAATTGCGGAAATGGTCCTCGGTGCCCTCCGCGTGTTGCATGAAATTCTGAGGTTTCCGGTGTTGTTGCTTCCTGTATGTGCCAATATCCGCGGTCGGGTCATTCTTGTGCGCAGCCATGAACGGGCCTTTCGTGTCCTTAGGCCAGCTTTCGAGCGGGTATTCGAAACCCCACTCCTCGTCGTAGGGCAGCAGGCTGGCTGATTCCTCGGTAAGAACTACCGTGCCTTTGTCGCCCATGAAGCGCACGATCTCGCCACCGTCGAAGTTCGAAACCAGGTTGGCCATGACCACCACCTGGAATTTGCCGTAGTCATACATCGTATTATGGATGTCGGGCACTTCCCGGTCGCCCTTCCACTTGTAAATCCCACCGTTCGCCACGGCGCTCACCGGAAACTGAGTGTTCATCAGATAGTGGACGCGCGAAAGCAAATGGACGTATTCGTCGCCGGCGATTCCGGTGCCGTAGTCCCACCAATTGCGGAACTGGAAGAAGCGCGCGGCGTCGAAAGGACGCTTGGGCGCGTTGCCCAGGTAGCGGTCCCAATCGATCGTCTGAGGCGAGGCGTCGGGCGGCACGGGGTACTTCCAGGCGCCCACCGGGTCAGGCCGGTAGATCTCGCACTGCACCATGTAAATGTTTCCAATTTCTCCCGCATCCACCCACGCTTTCCCTTTGTGCGTGGATTCCATGCTCAGGCTCTGGCTCCCCACCTGGACCAGGCGGCCGGTTTCCTTCGAGACCTTGACCATCTCCAGTGCTTCTTTGATGGTGTGGGTCATGGGCTTTTCGATGTAAATGTCCTTGCCGGCCTGCATCGCGGCGATGGCGACGGGCGCGTGCCAGTGGTCCGAGGTGGCAATGCAGACGGCGTCAATGTCTTTACGGTCCAACACTTCACGATAATCGCGCGTCGTCGCGGTGTTCGCCTGAATCTCCTTGGCGCGGCGGAAGTGGCCGTCGTAGAGGTCGCAAACGATGGCGACGTCGGCTTTCACGTTAAGTACGGCCTCCATCTGCTCCAGGCCGCGAATTCCCACCCCTACCATTCCGACAGTAACGCGCTCGTTGGGCGACGCGACTCGGCCAATGGCGGGCGCTCCAAAGGCCAATCCGGCTGTGGCGGCACCGGCCACCGACCGCCCGATAAACTCACGCCGAGTAATTCCTTGATCAGACATATCAGTCCCCCTTGATAGTTGATGATAGTGTTGAACTATACCAAATGACTTCACCCATCGGCCCTCGTTCCCGCGCCGGCGGGAACCGAAATCCCGTAGGGGCGGTTCGCGAACCTCCCCTGCCATTACCCATTGAGATTCTTCAGGCTCTCCTCGATCAGCTTCTGAACTCCTGCCATCGGCTCGCCTTGTCCTTCCCATTCCATTGAGAAATACCCACGATAGCCGTTCGCCTTCGCGATCTCGAAGCATTTCGACACATCCACAGTATACAGTTTACCCTTGTCGCCGACCTCGGAATCCTTCATGTGCGAAATGTTGTAAGCGTGCTTGAACATCGCATTCATCGCCCTGTTGTTGAACTCCTGATCGTGGGTGAGCATGGAGTTGCAGAAATCCGGCAGGGCATGCAGGTAAGGATGGTTCACCTTCTCGATGACCCGCACAATAAAGAATGGGTCCTCGGTCACGTTATCGTCATTCTCGAGGTTCACCAGCACGTTCTTCTGCGCGCCGTATTCGGCCAACCGCTTCAGGCTCTCGGCCGCGCGGTCGACATCAGGTTTCACGTGGCGCGCTTCGGCGATGTGCAGGCGTACGCTGGGAGACCCGATGGCCACCGCGACATCCATCCACTTCTTTCCGTTCTCTACCGCTTTCTGGCGCTGCGCCTCGACGCTATCGTAGAAGCTGTAGCGCGGGTCGGAGGCGATGTTGACCACCCGGCATCCAGCTTTTTCCACGTTCGCCCGAAACTCCTTCAGATAGCCTGCTTCCGTGGAACTGAAGTGCTCGCTCAGAGGTTCGATGTTGCGCACATTGAAGTGCTTCACCACCATGGCGGCAAAATCCTTCAAGTCCATTCCTGGAAGTTTAGGGTCGCGGGCCCACTTATTGAGGGGTGCGACGATATAGCCCCGGAATGGCCAGGAGGGCACGGCCAGGCGCTCGCGCGGCACGCTCGGGAAGCTGAGGTGGGGTGCCGTCGAAGCGTGCAAAGCTCCAGGGATAAACGTTGATGCGGAAGCAGCAAGCGCGCCTGCGCAAGACTGAAGAAAACGGCGTCGGGGAATCGCTGGCATGGATGGTTCCTTCCCACGTGCAATAGAAAAAGCAAGCAAACGCAGAACTTCGAAATGCGACCTGCAAATGTACTCGCAAACACTATTTGAGTCAATATAATGGTCGGCGCGGAAGTGTCCGAAGCACGCGTCGCCCGGTGTCCTAAACTCGAAGCTGGACTTCGCCTGCAACGCGCAGCCCCGAAGGGGCGGCCTAGCAAAGCCCAGGCCAACGGCCTGGGAAATGAGGCGGTTTTCGTGGTTGAGCCCTGAAGGGGCGGCCTACCGAATGCGGATCTATCACGCCCCTTCAGGGCTTGATGGCGGAAATGAAATGTTCTCCTATGGCTTCCACCCAGGCCGTTGGCCCATATGCGCTAACTTAAGGTGCCGGGATTCCGAGAGCCGCGGAGCGGCGCCAGAAAGTAGCCCACGGCGTGAGCCGTGGGAAGGAATGTGGCGCTAATATTCACAGCCCCGGAAGGGGCGACAGATCTCGCGGTGGAGCCTCTGCCGCCCCTCCGGGGCTGAGATAACCAAGGGGTGGCTCCTCGGTCCCACGGCTCACGCCGTGGGCTACTCCCTGTCGGCCCTCCGGGCCTCTGAAAGCGGCCAGTCAGTGCTCCGTAGCGCGAGCTGAGCCATTAGGTTACCGCTTATGGGCCGTTGGCCTGGGCTTTGCTGGGCCGCCCTTTCAGGGCTGAGAGATCACAGGCAACCACCAAGCCACATTTAGGACACGATCATCGGCGTGCGCAGGGCGGCCGCGAGGGTCGCCCAAACGGGAGACGGCCGGCCCTTACTCATACCGCAAGGCCACAATCGGGTCGAGGCGGGCGGCTTTCATGGCGGGCCAGAGGCCGAAGAAGAGGCCGATGGCGACCGAGACCACGAACCCCGTCACCACTGACCACATGGGGACAGTGGAAGGCAGGGTGGGGACGAGGGTTCGAATCAGGAAACTGATCGTGTAGCCCGACAGGACTCCCAGCACTCCACCGGCTCCCGTAAGGCTCATGGCTTCTAGCAGAAACTGCCAGGTGATATCGCTGCTGCGGGCGCCGATGGCTTTGCGCACGCCGATCTCTCGCGTGCGTTCCGTCACGGATACCAGCATGATGTTCATAACGCCGATGCCGCCCACCATCAATCCGATCGAGGAGATCACGACGGTGACCAGGACGATGGTGCCCATCATGTCGCGAAATTGCTTGATAAATGTGTCGGCAGTGGCGATGCCGAAACTGTCTGGGGCAGCGGGCTTGTCATTTCGCAGCCGCCTCAGCAGGGCCGTGATTTCGTCGATCGCCTGAGGTACCCGGCCCGGGGACGCGACGGCCGTGATGAGGTTTTCTTTGGCATTCGGATAAGACTTCCTATAGGTAAAATACGGAACACAGATGATTTTGTCGTTCCCGTTGTCGCCCAGAAAGGCCTTTCGTTTCGCGAGGGTGCCGATCACTTGATAAGCATGGCCGTCTACATTAATCTCTTTCCCGATGGGGTCTTCGTTCAGGAAGAGTCTCTCGACGACGTCGGCCCCGATCACCACCACGTCCCGGCGGTGCATGTCGTCAATATCCGTGTACAAGCGGCCGTCCTTCAGGACGGCGTTGGTGTTACGAAAGTCTTCGGCCGTATTACCCTGTAACTGGGCGTCCACCATCTGAAGGCCCTTGAACTTTGCCGTCGCCGGGGGCCCCCAGGCGAACATCTCGACAGCCACGGATTCCACGTTCGGACATTGTTCCTTGATGCCCATCGCCTGTTCGTAGGTGAGGGGCTTGCGCATCCGTTCGTCGCGGGAAAGATTGAAATGGATCCCGGGTTGGAACTTATAAATGTACAGGGTGCGAGTGCCGAACCCCTGCGCCAGTTCCACCATTTGCTGGTCAAGGCCCTTGAAGATCGACGCCACGCCAATGACCGTGGCCGTTCCGATCAGCACGCCCAGAATGGTGAGAAAAGCGCGAAACTTGTGGGTGCGGAGAGTGTCCAGCGCCAGCAGCAGGTTCTCACCAACAAATTGGCCGCGTCGAGTCATCGTCACGCCTCCGTCCGCAGAGCTTCAATGGGGTCGAGGCGCGCGGCCTTGTTAGCGGGGTAGATTCCGAAGAACAATCCGATCGCCGTGGAGAGGAAAAGTCCAACCAGAACTGCGTTCAGGGGCACGGAGGAAGTGAAGAACACATCCACGATCTTGCTGATCAGAAGCGCGATCAGGATGCCGATGGACCCTCCCGTACCCGCCATCAGGCCCGATTCGATCAGGAACTGCATCAGGATATCGAGACGCCGCGCTCCCAGGGACTTGCGAATGCCGATCTCGTGGGTGCGCTCGGTGACGCTGGCCAGCATGATATTCATGATCACGATGCCGCCTACCACCATGAACACGGCGACGATTGCGATGGTCACGGCGAAGACGGAGGCCGTCAACTGATGCCACGACTCCATAATAGTTTCGGAGGCATTAATGCCAAAGGTATCGCTCTCGCTGTAGGGTGTATGGCGCCGGGCTCGCATCAGGGCCCTGGTTTCATCCTCGAGCACCGCCATCTGGGCAGAAGTGCCGGCCTGGACGCTCACTGCCAGCGAGGGCCGATTTCGAAACACCTTTTGGAAGGTCGTCAGCGGCACTTGAACGAAGTTGTCCTGACTTTCGCCGAACATCGAGCCAAGTTTCTCGGCAACGCCAATGATGCGGAAAGGAATCCCGTTGATCTGAATGTCTTTGTCGACAGCATCAACATTGGGAAAAAACGCGTTCACCAGATCCTGGCCCACGAAGCATACCGCCGATTCGTGAGTGTAGTCGCCGTCGTTGATGTAGCGGCCGGAGCCTACCTTCATCTGCCCGATGTCCACCATGTTCGGCGTTTCACCGGCGATCTGGACCTCGTAAACGGTCTTTCCTTTGTAACGCACCTCGTTCGTATCCGTGTTGCCCATATAGGCTTCGGCGCCAATGTTCTTGTAGCCTTTCAGGTTGTCACGCAGGAATTCGAAATCGTCGATCCGTATGGGTTGATTGCGGCGGCGCGCTTTCAACCATTCCTCGTATCCCTGCGCCCATTTGTACTGGTGGACAATGAAAACATTGGCCCCCAGGTTGGCGATGTGGTCGGCGATGTAAAGATTCATGCCATTGATGATGGACATGACGACAATCAGGGTCGTGGTGGCAATCACCACGCCCAGCAGTGTGAGGAAGGATCGCAGCTTGTGCGTGCGCAGCGCCTCGAAGGCAATCCAGAAGCCTTCGCGGGAGGTGACCCAAAGCCCGGTCCTGCGTCCCGCGCGCGGTTTCAGCCTGTGTAAAAGTGCTCGTGTTTGGCTAAGCTCAGCCACGAAACCTCCTCAACATTGACGCTATCCTGACCCGTAACATGTAAGTCCTAGCAACACCGTGAGCGCGTGCTTCCAGCCCGCTTTTCCAGACCGGCCTGCGGGCTG